>DVOS01000045.1 GCA_018713435.1 Candidatus Merdiplasma excrementigallinarum | reverse complement strand
AAAAAAAAGAAAGGAAAGCCGGCTATGAAAAAAACCTACAAAATTGATGTGGACTGCGCCAACTGTGCCAACAAAATGGAAGAGGCAGCCCGAAAGACCGACGGGGTGAAAAATGCCACCGTAAATTTTATGACGCTGAAAATGATCGTAGAATTTGAAGAGGGGGCTGATCCGGGAAGCGTGATGAAGCTTGTGCAGAAAAACTGCAAAAAGGTAGAGGACGACTGTGAAATCTTTCTCTGATTTCATCAAAAGCCGCCGTTTGGGAGAGGAGGTCCTTCAATGGAAAAAAACGGTATCGAATGCTGCGACGCCCAGGAGCTTCACCCGGATCTTCTGACGATCGTAAACGAACAGATGCCTCCGGAGGAGGAGCTTTACAATCTGGCGGAGCTGTTTAAAATATTCGGGGATTCCACCCGCATCCGCATCCTCTTTGTTCTTTTTGAGGCGGAGGTCTGCGTCTGCGATCTGGCCCACGCCCTGAACATGACCCAGTCCGCCATCTCCCACCAGCTGCGGATTCTCAAGCAGAACAAGCTGGTGAAGAACCGCCGGGAGGGGAAGTCCATCTTCTATTCTCTGGCGGACGACCATGTGCGCACCATCATCGCCCAGGGTCTGGAGCATATTGAAGAGGAGGGAAACGACAGGCTCTAGCACAGCTTGCTTCCATTTGCCGAAAGCTTGAAGCGGCACTGCAGCTTTTCCGCCGCCTTCCGGCACATTACCATTCGTTTCAGAAAAATCTCAAAATAGTCCATCACCGTGCAGATTTCGTCGTCCAGATCAATCTGCACGCTGATGGTTCTTTTTTCTTTATCAATATTCATTTTGCAGGAGAGCACGGCGTAATTCACCCGGTCATGGGCGTCAAACCGAGCCGGAACCGGATTCTGAACCCGATTCCTGCGCACATCCGACTTGTCTGCCAAAATCAGAGACGCCGATACCTCGTCCACCGGAGAACCGGTAGCCTCATCGTGATGGCCGATGGCGGAGGTTACCGTCAGCACATCCTCCAGGGGCATACCCATCTCTTTCAGAATCCCGTAGGCCAGCATGGCTCCCGTGTGGGCGTGGTCGGTCCGGTTGACGCTGTTGCCGATATCGTGCATATAGCCTGCAATACGAGCCAGTTCCACCTTATGCCTGCCATAGCCCAGTTCCTTCAGAATCATGGCTGCCGTTTCCGCCGTCTTGGCCGCATGTTTTCTGGAATGTTCCGTATAGCCCAGCTCCCGCAGCACCTGATTTCCCTTCTCGATCAGCAGGTTAATTTCTTTATTTTCTTTAATTAAAGCGTATGTGATTTCCATATCTTTTTTCATTTTCTCTCATATGCCAGGTCATACAGTCTCTCCTGAGCGTTCACCGGCTCTCCTTCCGCTGCCATGCGCTCATACAGTCCGTTTGCTTTCAACTCTCTGGATTTCTGATTGTCAGCCAGCATGATATCGAAAATTTCCTGCAGTCTTTCCCGAAGGGCCGGAGCCTTTACCGGGGCCGCCACTTCTACCCGGCGGATGGTGTTCCGGGTCATAAAATCCGCGGAACTGATGTAGTATTTTTTCCGCTCTCCCGCGCCGAACATATAAATCCGGGAGTGTTCCAGAAACCGGCCTACAATGCTGATCACCCGGATATGTTCCGTTTTCCCCGGCACGCCGGGAATCAGGCAGCAGATTCCCCTGATGATCATCTCAATCTTTACGCCGGCGCAGGAAGCCTCCACCAGCTTGTCCATAATGGTTTTATCCGTGAGAGAGTTCAGCTTCAGGCCCACATAGGCTTCCTCTCCCCGTTTCGCGTATGCAATCTCCTCATCCAGAAATTCCAGAATCCGATTCTGGAGACAGTGAGGCGCCACCAGCAGAAGATCGCTTTTTTCCACCGTTTCCCCTTTGGAGAGGGCCTGGAATACCCGGGCCGCCTCCCGGCCGATTTCCTCACTGGCAGTCATCAGGGACAGGTCTGTATACAGTCTGGCGGTATTTTCATTATAATTGCCGGTACCGATCTGGGTAATATACTGAATCTGGCCCTGACTCTTTCTGGTAATCAGGCAGAGTTTGGAATGAACTTTATAGCCGTCCAGGCCGTAGATTACCTGGCAGCCGGCGTTCTCCAGCCTTCTGGACCAGGCAATGTTGTTCTCCTCATCAAACCGGGCCCGCAGTTCCACCAGAACCACCACTTCTTTTCCATTCTCCGCCGCCTCGATCAGAGTCTCCACCACCTTGCTCTGGCGGGCTACCCGGTAAAGGCTCATCTTAATGGAAACCACATCCTCATCTTCCGCCGCCTCGGAAAGGAGTTTCAGGAAAGGCCGGATGGACTCAAAGGGATAGGACAAAAGTTTGTCCCCTTCCTCAATCTGGGCAATCATGCTCTCCCCGTCCCTGAACAGAGGAGATTTCTGAGGCGTCCGTTTTTCATAGAACAGCTCCGGATTCTTCCTCAGAAGATCATGAATCCGGGACAGGAAGGACAGATCCAGAGGCGATTTCCCGTAGAAAAGCCTGGTCCGGTCCAGATCCAGGTATCTGCGGATGGTATGCACAATCGCTTCATCCATATTTCTGGACAGTTCCATCCGAACCGGCGCCAGTTTCTTTCTCTCCTTCATCAGTTCCGACATAAACTCCCGGTAATCCAGATCCTCATCATACAGGGCGTCCGAATCGATATCCGCGTTTCTCGTCACCCGCAGAAGAGATTTTGTCTTAATCGTATATCCCTTAAAAATCTTGGAGATAAAGTGAAGAATCAGCTCCTCAGAGAGAATATAGCAGCCGCTCATGCCAGGAACCGGTATCAGCCGCTCAAAAACATTATTGGTGCAGGGAATGATGCCGATCCGTTCCTTTTTATTTTTGGTCTCCAAAGCCGCCGCCGCGTAAATCTCCCGGTTGCGCAGGAAGGGGAAAGGCTGTCTGCGGCCCACCACAGTAGGCGAAATCAGGGGCGCAATCTCCTGGTCAAAGTAAAGCTCCAGCAGGCTCTCCTCTTCCTTCCCGATTTTATGGAAATCCACAATCCGGATCCCCTGCTCCTCAATCTGCCTCATCAGGCGCTCATAAATTTCATCTCTCTTCGCAATCAGCCGCTGTACTTCTTCCACAATAGCGGCAATCTGCTGCGCCGGAGACATTCCCGTCTTGTTGTCTGTAATCTTTTCTTTTAGCAGCATCTGATCCTGCAGGGAACCTACCCGCACCATAAAAAATTCGTCCAGATTGCTCTGGAAAATGGAGACAAAAGTAAGGCGCTCGCAGAGGGGCACCTGGGGATTATCCGCCTCCTCCAGCACTCTCTCATTAAACTGCAGCCATGACAACTCTCTGTTTTTGTAAATCTGTTCCACCGTTTCCTCCATTTCCGGCCTTTCTTAAGGCCGAAGGGCACTGTATGCCAGTATATGCGTATTGTATCTTTCTATAATATGGCTGCTTTTTAAAATCCACTATCTTGCTTTCGTGAAATCCATGTAAAATTTCGCATCAAAATGGAAGAGGGTGCTGCAAAATCATGTAATTCATGATGATGCAGCACCCTCGTTCTATCCATAAATGTGAGGGAAAGTTACAAAAAAGAGTACATATGGTTCCGGTACATCCAGGTGTACACATGTCCGAGACAGATGTTCCGAAGCAGGCGGAATATTCCGCTTGCTGCGGACAGATGTCGATAGGACAAGGTGAACACCGGATGTACCGGAACCAATGAAATCTTTTTTGCAACCCCTTTTTTTTCGTCAGTTCTGTTTTTCTTCTTTCCCGCCGTTTCGCTCTTCCTCCTTGATCTCCCAGTGAAGCAAAAAAGTAAGAGCCGCCCGCAGGGCGATGATCCCGGCCACGATGCCGATCTCCTTCCACTCCCGCACGATCACGGTCCGCAGGATCTCGCTGCCCATCTTAAACTCCAGTCCCATGGCCAGCCCTCTGGCCAGATAGACGCCGGTATCCCCCGCGTGCTTCAGCCAGCGCAGGAACCCGGTGATGCCGGTCCAGATAATGATCCCCACGCCGATAAATTCAAACAGGATAATGGCAATACTGGCAATATTTCCCAGTATCTCTTCCAGAAGCTGCTCAAACTCTCCAATCATACGCTCACCCCCGTTTGTTTTATCCCGTTTTACTTTCCTTCCTTCTTTTCCCCGTCCAGCTTAAGGCCGGCCAGAGCCTGCGCAAAGGCATTGTTCACCGGCTCCTTTGCCTCTTTCTGCTGCCGGCGCAGATAATTCTGCACATCCCGCTTGTTCACGCCGGCTCCCTCTTTTTCCCGTCTGGCCATAAAGGCGGACAGCCTCTCCTTATATCCGCAGACACAGACAAAGGTCTCCTCCGCCCCCTTCATGACCAGTTCCATTTTCTTATGGCATTTGGGACAGCGGGCGTTGGTGGTCCGGGATACCGTCTCCCTGTACCCGCACTCCCGGTCCTGGCATACCAGCATTTTGCTGTTTTTCCCGTTTACCGCCAGCAGACGCTTTCCGCAGCGGGGACAGATCTTGTTGGTGAGATTGTCATGGCGAAAGGCTCCCTCGCCCCTCCGGATCTCCTCCACGATCTGTCTGGTATACTCCCGGATGCCGCCCAGGAAAGATTCCTGTTTCAGTCCGCCGGCCGCGATCCGGGACAGCTTCATCTCCCAGTCCGCCGTCAGCTCCGGCTTCCTTAAATCCTCCGGCACCAGCTCCAGCAGCTGCTTGGCCTTGGAGGTCAGGCAAATCTCATTTCCCCTCTTTTCCATCAGAAAAGAGTGAAACAGCTTCTCAATAATATCCGCCCTGGTGGCCACCGTTCCCAGCCCGCCGGTTTCCCCCAGCGTTCTGGCCGCCGCCGCGTCCCGGCTCTCCATATATTTCACTGGGTTTTCCATAGCCGCCAGCAGGGTTGCTTCGGTAAACCGGGCGGGAGGCTTTGTCTTTCCTTCCGTGAGGGACGCTTTGTCTATCTGCAGCCGTTCTCCCCTGGTATGGGGCCTTAAAAGCTGCTCCCGGATCTTTTTCTCCTCCGGCTCCTCATCTTCCTCCTCCCAGCCGCCTGACAGATCCCCGTTCTGGGCGTATACGGCATGCCAGCCTTCTTCTTTCACCGTCCGGCCTCTGGCGGCAAACAGCTCTTTTCCCGCCCGGGCTTCCATCACCGTCTGCTCATAAACCGCCGGAGGATAAAAGACGCTGATAAACCGGCGCACCACCATATCGTAAATCTTCCGCTCCTCGTTGGTCATATGGTCCAGCTGCACAAACTGCTCCGTGGGAATAATGGCGTGGTGGTCGCTCACCTTCTTATCGTCCACAAAGCTGCCGTTTACCGGCAGAGGACGGTTCAGCAAAGCCCCGGCCAGCTTCCGGTAGGGGCCTGTCCCGCAGGCCGAAAGCCGTTCCTTCAGAGTGGGAACCACGTCTTTGCCGATGTGGCGGGAATCGGTCCGGGGGTAGGTGAGCACCTTATGGTTCTCATAGAGCCGCTGCATAATATTTAAGGTCTCTTTGGCGGAAAACCCGTATTTCTGGTTGGCTTCCCGCTGCAGCGTGGTCAGGTCGTACAGCCCCTGGGGCGCCACTTTCTTCGGCTTTGCCGTAACCGACATGATTTCCAGGGAACTTTGCCGCGCCTGCTTTAAAATTTCTTCCATCCGCTCTTTCTGGAAAGAACGGCAGCTTCCGCTTTTGGAATCCTGCCAGGTCCAGTTTACGCCGCCGGCCTGCAGAGTAATGCCATAGTACTCCTGGGGTTTAAAACTGCGGATCTGCTCCTCCCGCTTGGCAATAATGGCCAGGGTAGGCGTCTGCACCCGGCCGCAGGAGAGCTGGGCGTTGTACTTGCAGGTGAGAGCTCTGGTTCCGTTTATGCCCACCAACCAGTCCGCCTCGGCTCTGGCCTGGGCCGCCCGGTACAGATTATAGTAGTCCCGGCCGTCCTTCAAATGGGCAAAGCCCTCCCGGATGGCCTTATCGGTCACAGAAGAAATCCACAGCCGCCGGACGGGCTTGCCGCAGCCGGATTTTTCCAGGATCCAGCGGGCTACCAGTTCTCCCTCCCGGCCCGCGTCTGTGGCGATGATGATCTCCCCTATGTCTTTCCGGAAAAGCTGCTCTTTTACCGCCCGGTACTGCTTCCCCGTCTGAGGGATCACCACCAGCTTCATCTTTTCCGGCAGCATGGGAAGATCTTTCATCTCCCACTTCGTATACTTTTTGTCATACTCCTCCGGGTCAGCCAGGGTTACCAGGTGCCCCAGAGCCCAGGTAACCACATAGTCCCGTCCCTCCAGGGCTCCGTTTTCCTGCTTCCCGCAGCCAAGCACCCGGGCAATATCTCTGGCAACGGACGGCTTTTCCGCCAAAACCAATGCTTTCATCCTGTCATTCTCTTTCTATTTCTATAACCGGTTTTTTCAGAAACACTTGCTCCAGCCGCAGTTTTTGCAGATGTTGCAGCCTCCCTCAAACACCAGAGGCTCCCCGCACTCAGGGCAGACCATCCGGTCTTTGGGCCTGGTCACCGCCTTGGGCTTGGGAATCTTCCGGCCGCCAGGATCTGCGGCTTTGCGGGCTGCCAGCTCCTGCTGCACCTCATTGTACATATCCCGCAGGGCATTTCCCACCGCCATGGGACAGCAGCTTCCCTTGCTGGTATCCTTCTGGGTAGCCCGCCGCACCGTATAGGAGGGGCAGGAACCGGTGGAATTTAACTGATCGATAATGGTGTCAATGTCAATTCCGCCTCTTGCGCTGATGGAAATCATGCGGGAGAGGCCGATCATAAAGTTATTGCAGCCGCCGGTGGAGCCTTTGCTCAGGTACGTTTCCAGCAGAGCTCCCGTATGGGGATCAAACAGGGCGATACAGTGCAGGCTTCCGCAGCCTGTCACCAACTTTCTCTTCTTTCCCACCACATCGTCAGTCACCAGCACGATCTCGCCCCGCTTTAAGCCGTCTCCCGCCACAGGCGGTTTGGGCGCGGTTTCTGTGGAGAGCACGCCGGTTCTCTGGCAGCCGTCCCTGAAAATAGTCACGCCCTTCAAACCCTTCTCATAGGCGTACAGATACAGGCTTTCGGTTTCCTCCACCGTGAAATGGTTGGGAACGTTTACCGTGGAACTGATGGACGCGTCCACATGGTTCTGCCATACGGACTGCATATCGATTCTCTGGTGATAGTCCAGAGACATGGCCGTCGTGAAAAATTCCGGCAGGTCTCTGTCATCTTCCACATGGAACTCCCGCATATACTGTTCCACAATTCTGGTATATACCCGGTAGTACACATCCGTGCCGTGCAGGGATTCCGTCTTTCTCTCATAATAATTGGCATAGACCGGCTCAATGCCCCCGGAAATCCCCAGCATGGTGGAGAGGGTTCCGGTAGGAGCGATGGTAAGCAGCTGGGAATTGCGCAGTCCGTACTTCTTGACCAGTTCCACCGTGGCCTCGGAAGTATTGGCCTGGAAATAGGGGGTGGACATAACCTGTTCCATATCGTATCCCGGATAGGCTCCCTGCTCCTTTGCCAGCATGGCGGAGGCGGCGATGGCTGTATCCGCCATAATGAAGCCAATCTGATCGCACAGTTCCAGGGCTTCCTGCTCTCCGTAAACCAGCCCCAGCTTGATCAGCATATCCGCCAGGCCCATGATGCCAAGGCCGATCTGTCTCCAGCGGGTAACGCTCTCCTGCTGCTCCGGCAGGGGATGAAGGGGAAGCCCTTCCTCCAGCACTTCGTTCAGGGCTCCCACCGCCACGGTTACAGCTTTCTTGAAGCTCTCAAAATCAAAGCTGGCCTGGGGCGTAAAGGGATGTTTTACAAAACCGGACAGGTTTAAACTTCCCAGCAGGCAGCTTCCACCCGCGGGAAGAGGCTCCTCCGCACAGGGGTTCACGCCGGCGAAAGAAAATTCCGGTGTGTTGGCCAGCAGGGTCCAGCTCTTTACCCGGTCCCAGAACAGAGCCCCCGGCTCCGCATAGTCCCAGTTCACCTCCGCAATGTGATGGAACAGATCCCTGGCGTTGACCTCCCGCTCAATCACCTGCCCCGTTGCCTCCCTGGTATAATGAAGGCGGTAGGTTTTGTTTTCTTTTACGGCTTCCATAAATTCCTGGTCAATCCGAACAGAAATATTCGCCTTTGTCACTTTGTTCAGGTCGGTCTTTAAATCCACAAACTCCTCCACATCCGGATGGGAACAGTCAATGGAAATCATCAGGGCGCCTCTGCGGCCGTTCTGGCCGATCAGCTCTGTCACCAGGGAAAACAGTTCCATAAAGGACACCGCTCCGCTGGTTTCCTTGGCGGCATTGTTGATTCTGGCTCCATGGGGCGCCAGTCCCGAAATGTCCACACCGCAACCGCCTCCGTAGCTGTAGGTGCGGGCCAGTTTTTTCGCGCAGTCAAAGATACTCTCAATGTTATCTTCCGGCGGATTTACCACATAACAGTTGGAGAGGCTCACCTTCCTCCCCATATTTTCCAAACCCCTGTTAGATAAAATCCTGCCCCCAAACAGGAATTTCTTCTGGGCAATCAGTTCCCGTATCTGGTCATTTCCGGCGCTGATGCGGTCCAGCCACTGATCAAAACTCTCCCCGTTGTTCTGATACTTGTTTTTCCAGATATCCATACCAAGCTGATTATCCTGACCCAGCCATTCCTCTACCTGCATTTGCTGCACTCCTTTCTCTCATCTCTCACAAGCAGCACGCCCCAGACCGTCTTCTTTGAAGACTGGCTGCTGCTCTGAACTATTTTCCATTCTAGCAGGGGTGGGGGAAAATTGCAAGGTGAGGAGCGCCTTATGATGAAGCCTTATGATGAAAGCTTCCCAAAAGAATGGCCGCCAACTACTGCAATAGTTGGCGGCTGAAGTTAAAAAACATTTAGCTTATATCATTCGGAGGTAGGCCGTATGTCTCTGGCTTTCCCTTTTCTATTGACAATATAACACATCTGGCGGAAGGCGGCGGCAAGAGGATTCTCTCTATTTTTCTTCCTTCTTTCCGGTACCGTTGTCAGCCTTCCTTGTGCTGGCCGGTAATGGAGAAAATAACCCACTCTGCGATATTGGTGGCATGGTCGCCGATACGCTCAAAGTATTTGGCCACCATCAGAAGGTCCGCGGCCTGTTCGCCGTTCTCCGCGTTTTCCCTGATCAGCTGGATCAGCTCGGTTTTTACCTTGATAAACAGATCATCCACAATATCATCGTGATCGATTACCTCTTTCGCCTGGTCCAGATTTTTGTTCACATACGCTTCCAGGCTGCTGATCAGCATGATCATGGTTTCCTTAGCCATCTGTTCAATATGCTCCAGCTTCTTCATATAGGGCTTGCCGGACATTACAATGGTCAGTTCGGAGATATCCACCGCGTGGTCCCCGATACGCTCCATATCCGTGATCATCTTCAGCGCTGCGGAAATAACCCGCAGGTCCCGGGCTACCGGCTGCTGCTGCAGCAGCAGCTTCAGGCAGAGATTCTCAATCTCTCTCTCCTGATGGTCAATGTCCTTATCACACTCCATGGCCCGTCTGGCTTCTTCCACGTTCTGATGGATCAAAGCGTCCACCGCCGCTTCAATAGCCTGCTCAATCATGGTACCCATGGCAATAATTTCATCATTCAGCTGAGACAGCTGTTCATCAAACCGATTACGCATAATTCTAAACCTTTCTGACTTATTTTTTAATGATTGACACTCCCCTTCATCCGGTGTATGCTAGTCCCCGGACTTAAACACTTATGCAAACAGGGAGGAATTTATGAATCAGACAATGGAAGTTACACCCAAAAAAGGGAAAGCAAAAAAAATTCTGCTCATCTGCCTGGCTGTTCTGGCAGGGCTGGTGCTGATCGCCGCCGGAACCATCTGGGCCATCTGGCACAACGAGATCTCATCCGTTCTGTCCTTAAAGCAGATCAGCGTCCGCAACGATGACCACCTGGACGGTTCCGTCTATCAGATGAATATCTCCGGCGGCTACTACTTCGATGAATATCTGGAGCAGGGCGGCGCCTCCAACGACGGGGACCTGATCAACTTTATCACCGACCATATCACCAAGGGACTGCTGGACATGGAAATCAGCGAAAGCAGCATCGGCTGCTCTTCCTTCACCGGAACCCTGGAAGACGGAGACCGGATTTTCGGCCGGAACTACGACTTTGACAAAACCAACACCTGTATCGTCTTTACCAATCCGGGCGGAGACCGCCACGCTTCCGTCTCCACGGTAGACCTGCAGTTTTTGGGACTGGATCAGGAGAAGGACGTGACTTCTCTCATGGACAAAATCAAATGCCTGGCCGCCGCCTATGCCCCCCTTGACGGCATGAACGACGCCGGCGTTTCCTGCGGCATCTATATGACCTATCAGGGAGCGGAAACCGTACCTACCGATCAGAACACGGAGAAACCGGATCTGACCTCCACCACCATGCTGCGCCTTGTGCTGGATTATGCGGACAGCGTGGACGAGGCGGTTGAACTGATCTCTCAGTACGACCTGCACGATTCCGCCGGCACCTCCTACCACTACATGATCGCGGATTCCACCGGAAAGAGTGCTATTCTGGAGTGGATCAACGGAACCGACTCCACCGACAATGACGGCAGCCAGCGGGAGCTTAAAATCACCTACAGCGACGCGGATCCCGCCACCGGCACTTCCGATTACCAGTGCGTGACCAACTTCATCGTATCCCCGGATTATTATGAAAACCAGGAAGATATGAAGGGTCTGGACCGGTATGAGCATATCCTGGGCCGGCTCCAGGAAAACGGCGGTACGTTCGCCGATGAAGAGGAGGCCATGGTGCTGCTCTCAGAGGTAGGCCGCCGCAGCTGGGACAATGACGACGCCAACGGCTGCACCGTTCACAGCGTGGTGTACAACCTGACGGATAAAACCGTGCTGTGGACCGGCAACGAGCATTATCAGGAAGAGGGTTACGTGTTTGAGTACGCGCTGTAATCAGCCGAATCTTCCGGTAATGTAATCCTCTGTTCTCTTATCTTTGGGCATGGAGAACATTTTCTCCGTATTGCCCGCCTCTACCACTTCGCCCAGCAGGAAGAACACGGTCTCGTCGGAGATACGCACTGCCTGCTGCATGTTGTGGGTAACCATTACAATGGTATAGTCCTTCTTCAGCTCTGTGGCCAGATCCTCAATCTTAGAAGTGGAGATGGGATCCAGAGCGGAAGTGGGCTCATCCATCAGCAGTACTTCCGGCTGCACCGCCAGGGCTCTGGCGATGCAGAGCCGCTGCTGCTGTCCTCCGGAAAGGCCCAGGGCGCTCTTTTTCAGGCGGTCCTTTACCTCATCCCAGATGGCTGCGTCCCGCAGGGATTTCTCCACAATCTCATCCAGCTTCGCCTTGGAGCGGATGCCATGGGTGCGGGGTCCGTAGGCGATATTGTCATACACGCTCATGGGGAAGGGATTGGGTTTCTGGAACACCATGCCCACCCGTTTTCTCAGCAGGTTCACATCCATATCCCGGTAGATATCCTGATCATCCAGCAGTACCTTTCCCGTAATCTTACATCCTTCCACCAGATCATTCATCCGGTTCAGAGATTTCAGCAGGGTGGACTTTCCGCAGCCGGAGGGGCCGATAAATGCCGTAATTTCTTTCTCCGGAATCTCCATGGATACATTTTTCAGCGCATGAAAATTTCCATAATACAATTCCAGATTTTCAATTTTAATCTTGCTCTTATTCATCGTTGCAAATCCTCTTTTTCCTTCTGTTGAACACTGTTAATCCGCTCTGCCGGCTCAGCCTTTGGAAATCTTACCGGCCAGCTTGGATGAAACCAGATTGATAATCACAACCAGCACCAGCAGCACCACAGCTGTGGCATAGGCCTGGTTCACATGCAGACCTTCATTGGACAGGTTGTACATATGAACGGCCAGGGTTCTGGTGGAGCTGAACACGGAGCTGGGAAGCTTTGCCACCGAACCGGCTGTGTAAATCAGCGCCGCCGTCTCACCCACAATACGTCCGGTAGCCAGGATAACGCCGGAGAGAATGCCGGGCACCGCGGAGGGCAGTACGATCCGGAATACGGTGCGCAGTTTGCCCGCCCCCAGGCCGAAGCTGCCTTCTCTGTAGGAATCCGGTACGGACATCAGCGCTTCCTCCGTGGTTCTTAAGATTACCGGAAGGATCATGATGGACAGGGTAAAGGCGCCGGCCAGAAGGGAAAAGTTCCACTTCAGGGCATTTACAAAAAACAGCATGCCGAACAGGCCGTATACAATGGAGGGGATACCGGTCAGAGTTTCCGCCGTAACCCGGATCACCTTCACCAGCTTATTTCCCTTGCCCGCGTACTCCACCAGATAAACAGCGGAGAAAATACCGAAGGGAACGGCAATCAGCAGGGCAAGCAAAACCATCAGCACCGTGTTGATCAGAGCCGGCACTACGGAACAGTTATCGGAAGTATACTCCCAGGCAAACAGGGAGGGGGTCAGGTAGGGAACGCCTCTCACCAGAATATAGGCAACCAGGAAAATCAGCATGGCCGCCGTGAACAGAGCTGCCAGACCAACCAGCAGAAACAGGATCAGGGAGCCGGGAGTTCTCTTATAGCTTTTGATTCTGTCTTTCAGGGAAACCTTGTTAATGGCCTGGATTTTCGCCAGCTCGCTGTCGCTGATCATTTCCTTGCCATTATTGGCATCCGGCACGCCGTTATTTCCGTTCCGGACTTTTCCGGGACTGACCACAACGCCTTCGCCGCTTACATTGACAGACATTTGTTCTTTCATGGCTTAGCTCCTTTCCCCTTTGTTTTTCACAATCGAAAACAGCAGGTTAATAATCAGAATGAAAACGAACAGTACCACGCCGGTGGCGATCAGCGCCTCCCGGTGCAGATCGGTGGCGTATCCCATCTCCAGCACAATGTTGGCGGTCATGGTACGGATACCCTTCAGCAGATCGCCGGTAAGGCGGGGCTGGTTGCCTGCCACCATGATAACCGCCATGGTCTCGCCGATAGCCCGTCCAATTCCCAGAATGATGCCGGCCATGATGCCGGATTTGGCCGCGGGAAGCATCGCCGCGAACACGCTTCTCTCATGGGTGGCTCCCAGAGCCAGAGATCCCTCATAGTAGCTCTCCGGCACTGCCCGGATCGCCGCTTCCGACACGCTGATAATGGTGGGAAGAATCATAATTCCCAGCAGAATGGAGGCGGTCAGAATGCTGCTTCCGTTTCCTCCGAACACGCTGCGGACAAAGGGTACGATCACTACCATGCCGAAGAAACCATACACAACAGACGGAATGCCTGCCAGCAGGTCAATCATGGGTTTTAACACCTTATAGATGTGACGGGGGCAGAATTTCGCCATGAAAATGGCGGTGAGAAAACCGATGGGTACTCCCACCACAATGGCTCCCGCCGTGATGTAGATACTTCCGATGATCATGGGGAAAATCCCATAGATTCCGTTTCCGGGTCTCCACTCCATTCCAAACAGGAACTTCAGGGGACCGATTTCCGCGATAGCCGGCACACCGCTGCCAAACAGGAAGATGCAGATCAGCGCTACCGCCAGAATAGACACACAGGCCGCTACCAGAAAAACGCCTTTCATAAACGGCTCCCGCACCTTATGCCAGGCTGCCAGGATACCGCCCTTGCTCTCTCTTTTTTCTGTCATTCCTTATCCCTCTTTTTATTTCTTCCATTCTAAAGGCAACCCTTCCGCGGCGTCTCCTTATGCTGTCCGGCTGCCGTCTTAACTCTGTACATACATATAGGATGCTGCAGCTTATCTTACAGCATCCCGCTTATCTTGGGGGATGGGCCGGCTCCCTCTTCACCTCCGGTTTTACCTCGGACATGTGGAGGAACGGCCCGCATCCCTTATTTTCTCAAGCGCCAGGCGCCCGTTTTTTTGCTTTCCGGCTTATTCTGCTGCCAGAGCATCCCATGTGGTGATCTCACCGGTGTAGATACCCAGTACCTGCTCAGAGGTCAGCTCCTCGGTGGGGTTGCCGTTGTTTACGATCACAGCGATACCGTCGTTGGCAATGGTGATGCCGGTTACGCCCTGCTCGGTCTCAGTATCCTTCAGAGCTCTGGAAGCCATACCGATGTTGTAGGTTCCCTCGATGGCGTTGGATACGCCGGTGGTGCTGTCTGTGGTCTGGATCTCGATCTCAGCGTTGGTGTTAATTGCCTGATAAGCCTCAGCCAGTTTCTCCATTACGGGAGATACGGAAGAGGAACCGCCCACTACGATCTTGCCCTCAGACATATCGGACTCAAAAGCCTCGCCCTCGCCGATGGAGATGTAGCCTTCCTCGGTGATTACAGCCTGTCCGTCAGCGCTCAGAATGTAGTTGATGAAGTCCTGGTCAACGGGAGTCAGAGTATCTTCCATCACAGCGATGTTGAAGGGTCTTGCGATCTTATAGCTGCCGTCTGCCACTGCCTCAACGGAGGGAGCTGTTCCGTCAATCTTCACAGCTTTTACCGTGTCATCCAGAGATCCCAGTGAAATGTATCCGATTGCATATACGTCATTTGCTACAGCGGTCATCATAACGGAAGTGCTGTTGGTGATGGCAGCCTCGGCTGTGGTCATATCTACCTTGTTGCCCTCTTCATCTTCCTGCTCAATGCCGAACAGCTCGATGAAAGCGCCTCTTGTACCGGAACCATCCTCTCTGGACTGTACAGAGATGGTATTGGTGTTGTCGAATTCCTCAGCCAGTGCAGTGAAAGCAGTTCCTGCCACACATGCTGCGCTCAGTGATAAAGCTGTCATAACTTTTGCAATTTTTTTCATTCTTATTCTCTCCTTTTCTCCCCAGAATTATGATTATCCTTTTCTTCCGCGCCTCCGGCCTCTGGGAATTATACGAAATATCCGGAAACGTTCTTCTGACTGTGGGGTCCGGCCCTCCAGCCGTTCTCCTCCGGAAAGGCTGTTCCCGCATCCGCTGTCAGATTACAGATATAACAATAAATCCGCTGTGTAAATTCTAAAACCGTGTGTTTGTAAAATCTGGGTAAAAAATGACAAAAAAAGAAGCATCAGCAAAAATCTTCACCGCTTCCCGGGCAGCCTATGTTCACCTTGTCTTTCCGACATCTGTCCGTACAGAGCGGATAAATCCGCCCTGCACGGCACATCTGTCTCAGACATGTGTACACACGGCTGTCTGGGAAGCCGCTGCGAAATTTGCGTCTGCTCCTTTTTCTGTTCCCAACGGCGGAGTATTCAGAAGATCGCACGTTTTCAGCCCTGGGAGAAACTCTGTTCTGTCCGGGCGATGATTTCATCCTGCAGCTCCCGGCTCAGGTTTCGGAAGTAATCGCTGTAGCCGGCTACCCGGACGATGAGATCTTTATACTCTTCCGGATGAGCCTGGGCGTTCCGGAGGGTCTGCCGGTCTACCACATTAAACTGAATATGGTGCCCGTCCAGGTTAAAGTAGGCGCGGATCAGATTGGCCATCTGCTCCAGTCCCTCCTCTCCTGCCACCACGGAAGGCGGAAACTTCTGATTCAGCAGAGTTCCGCCGGTGGAAAGCTGATCCATCTTGGAACAGGACTTGATTACACTGGTGGGGCCGTTCACATCCGCCCCCTTCTCCGGGGAGATTCCCTCCGATACCGGCTTATGGGCATGGCGGCCGTTGGCGCTGG
Organism: Candidatus Merdiplasma excrementigallinarum; assembly: GCA_018713435.1. Lineage (GTDB taxonomy): Bacteria > Bacillota > Clostridia > Lachnospirales > Lachnospiraceae > Merdiplasma > Merdiplasma excrementigallinarum. The sequence continues at coordinate 24,276 of DVOS01000045.1, read as the reverse complement.
CCAGCATAACCTCCCCAAAATAGACATGGCAGGTGGTGGGCAGCATATTTACCCGGTAGGTGCCGCCCCGGTTATTCCGCCTCCCTGTAACGCAGTCCCGAAAGGCTTCAAATACCTGCTCCATGATTTCATCCGCGTAGTCGTCATCATTGCCGTACTTGGGGGATCTTCTGGACACCAGATGGAAAATCCTGTCATATCCGTCAAAGTCCGCCCGCAGGGCCTCCATCAGTTCCTTCATAGAGAAGTTCTTCCTGTCATACACCTGGTAGCGGATGGCTGCCAGGCAGTCCGTTACTGTACCAATGCCTACCCCCTGTATATAGCTGGTGTTATACCGGGCTCCTCCTGCGTTGTAATCCTTTCCTCTGGCAATGCAGTCGTTAGTCAGCACAGACAGGAAGGGAACCGGCATCTTTTTGGCGTACAGTTCTTCGATCACCAGGCTTCCTCTCACCTTCACGTCCACAAAATATTTCATCTGGGTCAGGAAAGCCTGCCAAAGCTCCTCATAAGAGACAAATTCATCGGCCCAGCCGGTGGCAGGCCCCAGCTGCTGACCGCTCACGTAATCATACCCGTTAAAAAGAGCCAGTTCCAGTACTTTGGGAATATTGAAATACCCGGTCAGAATATAGGCCTCATTTCCGAAAGCCCCGGTCTCCACACAGCCGCTGGTGCCTCCCTTTCTGGCATCCTCCAGGGATTTCCCCGCATTCAGCAGCTCCTGCACAATAGCTTCTGTATTATAGAAGGCGGGCTGTCCCCAGCCTTTTCTGGAAATGGCGCAGGCCTTTTTCAGGAAATCCCGGGGAGTCTTCCGGCTGATCTGTACGTTGGAGGAAGGCTGCAGCAGCTTCATCTCATCCATACATTCCAGAATCAGATAGCTCACCTCATTGACACCATCTCTTCCCTCCGGGGTAATGCCTCCTGTATTGATATTGGCAAAGTCTGTGTACGTGCTGCTCTCCTTCAGTGTGATCCCCACCTTGGGAGGCGCCGGCTGATTGTTGAATTTCACCCACAGACACTCCAGCAGTTCCTTAGCACCCTGCCGGTCCAGGATTCCCGCCTCCAGATCTTTCCTGTAAAATCCGATAAGATGCTGATCCAGCCTGCCGGGGCTGTAGGCGTCCCAGGGATTTAACTCCGTAGTGACCGCCAGATGAACAAACCAGTACATCTGAATGGCCTGCCAGTAGGTTTCCGGCCGGTAAGCCGGCACTCTCCTGCAGTTTTCGGCGATCTGAAAAAGTTCCTTCCGCCGCTTTTCATCCCGGCAGCCCTCTGCCAATTTCTCTGCCAGCTTTTCGTACCGGGCTGCCAGCAGCATCACCGCGTCGCAGGCAATCTCCATACCTTTCAGTTCCTCTTCCTTCTGCAGTGCCTCCGGATCTGAGAAATAATCCAGAGTCTCCCTGGCTCTGCGAATATCCTCTTTGTGCTCCAGAAATCCTTTTTTGAAAATATTCTCTGAGCCTACCGTATGGCCGGGGCCTCTCTGCTCCATAAATTCCGTAAAAATTCCGGCTCCGTAGGCAGCCTTCCACTCCGGCGTCATCCGCTCCAGGATCTGATGGCGCATACACCGTTTCTCCCAGTAGGGAATCATCTCTTTTTCCTGAAATTCCCGGTCTTCTTTTGTCACGGAAAACCGAATCAGCTCCCGCTCGTCCATCACCTGCAGATCCTGCATGGTATGGCAGCAGAGATCCGGAAAAGTAGGGGATGCCTGCGGACCGCACCCCTTCTCCCCCACAATCAGTTCTCCCTCCTGTATGCCGATGGTCTTTTTCTCAAAATACCGTTTCAGAGCCATAGCCCGCAGCACAGGGACGCTGACGCATCCCTCATACTCCCTGTAAACTTCCGTCACACACCAGGCCCGCTCCATATCAATTCTGGGAACCGTCTCCACGCTCTCTCTTCTAAGCCTCCGGATCCGTTCATTCATTCCCCGCTCTTCCACGCTCTCATCCTCCTATTTTCACCGGTCCTGCTCCCAGCGACTCCAGATATTGTCTCAGTTCCTCCATCCGTTCCTTCGGCGGAGTCTCAAATGAGCTTCCCTCGTATGTCCGCCCCAGATGGGTATATTTTCCTCTGCCTGTATCGTGGTAGGGAAGAAGATGAATCTGTTCATACCGGATTTCCTCTTCCTTCAGGAAACGGGCTGTCTTCTCCATCTCTTCCTCCCTGTCATTCATACCGCCAATCACCGGGATTCGAATCCAGATCCTGGCTCCCAGTTTGGAAAGGCCCTTCAGATTCGCCAGGATCTGCCGGTTTCCCTGCCCGGTATATGCCCGGTGTATGTCCTCATCCGTCAGCTTTATATCATACAGAAATGTATCCACGAAAGGGAAAAGGCGGGCAAAACGCTCCCAGGGAGCGCAGCCGCAGGTGTCCACATTCACAGACACGCCTCTCTCCCACAGCATCCGGGCCAGGGCTTCCACATAGTCCGGATCCTGGCTCATCACTTCTCCCCCGGATAGAGTAACCCCTCCTCCCGAGGACTCATAAAAAGGCTGATCCTTCAGAAGCTCCTTTGCCAGATCGGAAACCTCCCGGAAAACGCCGCACAGTTCCCTGGCATCTCCCAGGCATTCCTGCACGCAGGTTCCGCAGCCTGCGCACATCTTCCGGTCTGTAAAAGCCATCCTCCTGCCATCCTGCTCCCTGATCCGGACGGCCTTCCTGGGGCACAGCGTTTCGCAGACACCGCAGCCTGCGCACCGCTCCCGGTAAAAGAGAAGCTGCGGCTCAAAACGCTGGGTTTCCGGATTATGGCACCACCGGCAGGACAGGGGGCAGCCCTTAAAAAATACGGTGGTGCGGATTCCTGTCCCGTCATGAATGGAGTATTTCTGTATCTTTGTAATCAGTGGCCCTCTCATCCCATTCCTCACAGTATGATCAGTTCTTTTGAAGCCTGGTTCAGAACTTCCCGCTCTCCCGCTTCATTTACAATCACCACGTCCTCAATGCGGATGCCGAACTCTCCTCCCAGATAAATACCCGGCTCAATGGAAAAAGCCATGCCCCGCTCCAGGTTTCTGTGATGGGACTGCTTAATGTCCGGCGCTTCATGAATGGTATAGCCGATGCCATGGCCCAGGCGGTTGATCATAGTCCAGGCATAGCCCTTTTCATCCAGCACCTCCCTGGCTCTCCGGTCAATATCCGGAATCCAGGCTCCCTCCTTCACCAGGCTCTCCGCTTCCAGATTGGCCCTTTTTACCAGCTCATAGGCCTCCCGCTGCTGTTTTGTGGGTTCTCCTACAAATACGGTGCGGGAAATATCCGAATACATCCCCCCGCAGGTACATCCGTAATCCATCAGCACCACATCCTGCTGCTTTGCCCTGCCGCTGCTGCCGCAGTAATGGGGATAGCTGGAATTGGCCCCTATTCCCACAATACATTCCGGGCTTTCTCCCCCCAGACGGCTCATCTCCTCCAGCAGAAATTCCTGCAGGGAAGCCTCCGTCACGCCGGGGCAGATCCGATCCAGCACTTTTAAAAACACCTGGTCCACAATGGCCGCCGACCGGCGCAGATTTTCCAGTTCTTCTCCGCTTTTGCGTATCCGCATCTCTTCTATCAGGGGTTTGCCGTCACAGAAGATTATATCCGCCCTTTCTTTTATCTCCAGCAGCTGAAAGGCCACAGCGTCCCGGTTTACACCGATCCTGCCTCCCAGCAGTCCCTGCTCTTTCAGCGCTTCTTTTACCCTCTCCGGCATCACATCCCCGTCAAACCAGGTATATACCGGCACCTCCGGCGGAAGCTGTTCCCGCATCTCTTCCCCGTAAAGCAGGTTGCAGACATAAAAGGCAGTGCCGTCCGCCTTTACAAACAGCCCCTGAAACCGTTCACAGAACATAGGCGAAAACCCGGTGAGGAACCGCATCTCCTCCCCGGGACAGATCAGCATGCCGTCCAGGCCGGCCTGGCGGATACACTGTACCAGTTTTTCCATATATTCTTCGCGCATCAATCTTTACCGCTCCTTTCATTTCCCGGGCATTCCATCGATCCGTTTTCTTTTCGTATCCTGTCTTTCATTTCCTTTACGAATGCTCCCACGTGAGGCGGCGCTTCTTTTCCGTACCGGGCCATCATGTCCACAATGGCAGAGCCCACGATCACCCCGTCGGATACGGCGGCCATGGCGGCGGCCTGCTCCGGCGTGGAGATGCCGAAGCCAATGGCGCAGGGAATCTCTTTTTGCTCCTTCACCAGCTTCACCATCTTCTCCACATCTGTGGCAATCTCCCGGCGGGCGCCCGTAACTCCCAGGCTGGAGACCACATACACAAAGCCTTCCGCTTCTCTGGCGATCATGGAAATCCGGTTTTTTGAGGTAGGGGCTATCAGAGAGATGAAATCCAGCCCGTATCCCCGGCAGACGGCGGCAAACTCTTCTTTCTCCTCGAAGGGCACATCCGGCAGGATCAGACCGTCCAGGCCGATTTCGGCACAGGTCCTGACAAACCGCTCCGTACCGTAGGAAAATACCACGTTGGCGTAAGTCATAAATACCAGAGGAACCGTTACATCCCGGCGCAGCTTGCGGACAAGCGCAAAAATCCGGTCCGTAGTTACGCCTCCCGCCAAAGCCCGGATATTGGCCCCCTGAATCACCGGACCCTCCGCGGTGGGGTCTGAAAAGGGAATCCCCAGTTCTATCAGATCTGCCCCGTTCTCCGCCATGGCCCGCACGGCGGCTTCTGTGGTTTCCAGATCCGGATCCCCGCAGGTGATAAAGGGAATGAATGCCTTTCCCTTCGCAAATACTTCCGCTATTCTGCTCATTCTGCAATCTCCTCCCCTCTGTATCTGGCAATGGCCGCGCAGTCCTTATCTCCCCGGCCGGAGACGGTAATCACCACGATCCGGTCTTTCTCCATCTGAGGCACCAGTTTTCTGGCATACGCCACCGCGTGGGAGGATTCAATGGCCGGAATGATGCCCTCCGTCCGGCTCAGGTACTCAAAGGCCTCCACCGCCTCTTCATCCGTCACCGGCACATATTCGGCCCGCCCTGTGTCATGAAGCCAGGCATGCTCCGGCCCTACCCCCGGATAGTCCAGGCCGGCGGAGATGGAATACACCGGGGCGATCTGTCCGTACTCGTCCTGGCAGAAGTAGGATTTCATGCCGTGAAAAATCCCCAGCTTTCCTGTAGCGATGGTGGCCGCCGTCTCAAAGGTATCCACACCCCGTCCCGCAGCCTCGCAGCCGATGAGGCGCACTCCCTTATTCTCTATAAAATGGTAAAAGGTGCCGATGGCATTGCTGCCTCCTCCCACGCAGGCAATCACCGCGTCCGGCAGTCTCCCTTCCTTTTCCAGGATCTGGTCTTTGATTTCTCTGGAGATCACCGCCTGAAAGTCCCGGACAATGGTGGGGAAGGGATGGGGTCCCATGACGGAGCCCAGGCAGTAATGGGTATCGGCAATCCGGCTGGTCCACTCCCGCATGGCCTCGGAGACCGCATCCTTCAGGGTGGCGGTGCCGGTGGTCACCGGCACCACCTGCGCCCCCAGCAGTTTCATTTTGTATACATTCAGGGCCTGGCGCTTTGTGTCCTCCTCGCCCATAAATACCACGCACTCCATGCCCATAAGGGCCGCCGCCGTGGCGGTGGCTACGCCGTGCTGGCCCGCCCCGGTCTCCGCGATCAGCCTGGTTTTTCCCATCTTCTTTGCCAGAAGAGCCTGCCCCAGCACATTGTTGATTTTGTGGGCGCCGGTATGGTTTAAATCCTCCCGTTTCAAATATACCTTTGCCCCGCCCAGATCCTCCGTCATCTTTTTCGCGAAATACAGACGGCTGGGCCGGCCTGCGTAATCATTCAGCAGGCCGGTCAGTTCATTCTGAAAATTCCGATCCTTCTTATAATACTCGTATGCTTCCTCCAGTTCGATCACCGCGTTCATCAGGGTCTCCGGAATATACTGACCGCCGTGGATGCCGAACCGTCCTTTTGCCTGTGACATACCCATCCTCCTTCTGTTTCTCCTGTATGGTTCATTATAACGCCAAATCACCGCTTTCGGGAATACGTTTCATATCCTCTTTTCCCGTCTTACCTGCGACACAAAACGGGCGATTTTCTCCCCGTCCTTTTTTCCTGCCGTCTCCACCCCGGAGCTTACATCCACTCCCCAGGGGGCTGCTGCCTGCAGGGCCCTGCCGATATTTTCACAGTTCAGCCCTCCGGCCAGAAACCAGGGCCTCTTCAGCCCTGCCGCCAGCCTCCAGTCAAAGCTTTTTCCTGTGCCTCCGCCTCCCTGATCCAGCAGAATATAGTCTGCCCCGGAGTCTGCGGCTCTCTTCGCGTCCTCCCGGCTTTCGACGGAAAAGGCTTTTATCAGAGGAGCCGCCGTTCGCTTCCTCAGCCTGGCCATATACCCCTCGTCCTCCTGACCGTGAAGCTGGGCCATGCGGATACTCCCCCTATTCAGCAGATCCGCCACCCGCTCCGGGTCCTCATTGACAAATACGCCCACCGGCACAATCCCCGGCTCCAGCAGGCTGCTTAAATATCCGGCCTCCTCATCACTCACATACCGACGGCTTCCCGGAGCGAACACAAAGCCCGCGTACTCCGGCCGCAGACGGTTGACATACCGGATATCCGCCTCTCTCATAAGGCCGCAGATTTTAATTTGAACTCCCATGTTCTCCATCTCCCGTTTCGTCTCCGGCGCTGTTCCTGCCGCCGGTTCCGGCAGGATCCCCGCTTTTTTCGCTCCGCAGTTCTTTCAGCATGGCCTTTTTATCTTTTGCCCGCATCAGAGCCTCTCCGATCAGGACTCCGTTTACCCCCATCTCTTTCAGCTCCCTCACTTCCTCCGGGCTGCGGATACCGCTCTCCGCCACAAACAGCACCTCTTCCGGCACCAGCTCTCTTAATCTGGCACAGTTTCCCAGATCCACCGTGAAATCCTTCAGGTTCCGGTTATTGACGCCTATCACTCTGGCCCCTGCCGCCAGCGCCATTGCAATCTCTCCCTCATCATGGGCCTCCACCAGGGCGGACATGCCCAGTTCCCCGCAGATTCCCATGTACCGCTTCAAGGTCTCCTGATCCAGCAGGGAGCAGATCAGAAGCGCCGCAGAGGCTCCCAGTGCTTTGGCCTCATAGAGCATGTATTCGTCCACTGTAAAATCTTTCCGAAGACAGGGGATTGTCACAGCCCGCCCAATCTCCTCCAGATACCGGTTCTCCCCCAGAAACCACCGGGGTTCCGTCAGCACGGAAATGCATGCGGCTCCCGCCTCCTCATAGGAGCGGGCAATCTCCACATAGGGAAATTCCTCCGCTATCATACCCCTGGAAGGGGACGCCTTTTTGCACTCGCAGATGAAGCGGATGTCCGGTCCTTTGAGGGCTTCCTCAAATCTGAAATCTGCCCTGCCGCCGCGCCGCTGCCGGTCTCTTTCCGCAAAGGCTTTCTGCTTCATCTCTTCCAGCGGAATGCTCCTTTTTGCCTCCTTTACCCGGAGTCTGGCATATTCCGCAATGGTCTGCAGTATGGTCTCCGCCATCTCAGTTCCTCCCCATTTCTTATTTTTACGCCGGCACCGCCAGCCGGTTGGTCAGCCCCGCAAACTCTTCCAGCTTTTTCAGGGCGGCTCCCGTATCCAGCAGTTCCCCGGCCCGCTCTATCCCCTCTGTCAGGGAAGAGGCCTTTTCGCCGATGTAGAGAGCGGCTCCCGCGTTCAGCAGCACCGCGGACCGCTTGGGCCCTCTCTCCCTGCCCTCCAGGATGGCTCTTGTAATCTCTGCGTTCTCCCGGGGACTGCCGCCCTTTAGGTCTTCCCGGCTGCAGGATTGAAAGCCGAAGGTTTCCGGCGTCAGATAATACGACACATAATTTCCGTCCCGGAAATCGCAGACCGTTGTGGGAGCGCACATGCTGATCTCATCCAGCTTATCCTGTCCGTACACCACCATGCCCCTTTTCACTCCCAGGCTGGTCAGCACCCTGGCCAGCGGCTGCACCAGCGTTTCATCATAGACCCCCAGAAGCTGCATGGAGGGGGCAGCCGGGTTGGTCAGGGGCCCCAGAATATTAAATACGGTCCGGATCCCCAGTTCTTTCCGGATGCTTCCCACATACTTCATGGAGGTGTGATATTTCTGGGCGAAGAAAAAGCAGATCCCCACCCGCTCCAGAAGCTCCACGCACTGTCCGGGCGTCAGGCTGATATTGACTCCCAGCGCCTCCAGGCAGTCCGCTGTGCCGCACTGGGAGGAAGCGGCCCGGTTCCCGTGCTTGGCAATTTTTATCCCGGCAGCCGCCGCCACCAGGGCCGAGGTGGTGGAGATATTAAAGCTGCCGGAGCCGTCGCCCCCCGTCCCCACAATCTCCATCACTTCCATGCCGTGCTCTACCCGGAGGGCATGGCTGCGCATGGCCGCCGCGCAGCCGGATATCTCATCGATGGTCTCCGCCCGGGTGCTCTTGGTGGAGAGAGCCGCCAGAAAGGCTGCGTTCTGTACCTGGCTGGTCTCGCCTCCCATAATCTCATTCATTACCTGATAGGCTTCCTCATACGTCAGATCCTGTTTATCCACGATTTTTACGATTGCCTCTTTAATCATTGTCTTTCCCTCCCTGTATTTTTTACAATAGCAAACCAGTTTTTCATAATCTCATTTCCCAGGGGCGTTAAAATCGATTCCGGGTGAAACTGCAGGCCGTAAAGCAGTTCCTCCTCGTTCCACACCCCCATGATTTCTCCGTCCTCCGCCCTGGCTGCCACCTGCAGGCATTCCGGCAGGCTTTCCTCCCGCACCGCCAGAGAATGATACCTGGCCGCCAGAATTTCTTCCGGAAGTCCCCTAAAAACAGGACACCGGCCGTCTGTTCTGACCCGGGACTGCTTTCCATGCATCAGCTGCTTCGCGTAGGATACGGTTCCCCCTAAAGCCTCGCATATGGCCTGATGCCCCAGGCAGATGCCCAAAATCGGAATTTTCCCTCGCAGTTTCTTTACAGCCTCCTCACATATTCCTGCCTCTTTTGGCTTTCCCGGCCCCGGCGATAAAATAATTCCGTCCGGGTGCATTCCTTCCAGCTCCTTCACACCGCAGGCGTCATTTCGTATCACACGGATGCAGGGCTCTATGGAACCTGCCATCTGATACAGGTTATAGGAAAAACTGTCATAATTATCAATCAGTACAAACATGGCTCCGCCTCCTCTGCCAGTTCCAGTGCCCGAAGCACTGCCGCCGCTTTGTTGATGCACTCCTGGTATTCCTTTTCCGGATCCGAGTCCGCCACAATCCCGGCGCCGCTTCTGACAAATACCTTTCCATTCTTTTTGTAGGCAATCCGAATGGCAATACAGGTATCCATGCTGCCGTTAAATCCCAGATAGCCGATGGCCCCGCCGTAAATTCCCCGCCGGTTTTTCTCCAGTTCACTGATAAGCTGGCAGGCCCGGATCTTGGGCGCTCCGGACAGGGTTCCTGCCGGCAGCACCGCGTCTATAGCGTCCAGCGCCGTCTTGCCGGCAGCAAGTTCTCCCCTCACGGTAGAACCGATGTGCATAACATGGGAAAATCTTTCTATACAGTATAAGCGCTCCACTTCTACCGAACCAAACCGGCTCACCCTTCCCAGATCATTTCTTCCCAGGTCCACCAGCATACTGTGCTCCGCCAGCTCCTTGGGGTCCGCCAGTAATTCTCTCTCCAGAGCCAAATCTTCCTCCTCCGTCTTTCCCCGAGGCCTGGTACCTGCCAGGGGAAATGTATGAAGCACGCCTTTTTCCAGCTTTACCAGCGTTTCCGGGGAGGCCCCCGCCGTCTCCAGATCGGAACCGGAAAAGTAGAACATATAGGGGGAAGGATTTAAGGTGCGCAGCATCCGGTAGGCGTTCAGCAGACTTCCTTCAAATTCCGCCTCCAGCCGGTTGGAAAGCACAATCTGGAAAATATCTCCTTCCCTAATACGGCGCTTCCCCTGCTCCACCATACGGCAGTACCGCTCTCTGTCAAACAGAGCCTTTACCGGGGACCGCAGCGCGCCCGGTTCGCTCCGGCAGGGTTCTCCGGTCCGGATCAGCTCTTCCATATGCTTCAGTTCCAGCACCGCCCTGTGATACCCGGCTTCTCCCCGGGCCAGATCCATATTGGCGATCAGGATGATTTTCTGCCGGAAGTTATCAAAGGCAATCACCTTGTCAAACAGCATCAGGTCCACATCCTGAAAACCTTCCGCATCCTCCCCCTCCAGTCTGAGGGACGGCTCTGCGTATTTCAGGTAATCATAGGCAAAATACCCTGCCAGTCCGCCGGTGAAGGAGGGAAGATAGTCAAAGGCCGGGCTTTTGTGCTCCTCCAGGATCTGCCGGATATAGTTCCCCGGTTCCCACGTTTCAAACGTCAGGTCCCCTGCTTTCATCCGCCCGTCTTTGCAGGTAATCTCCAGTTTCGGATCATATCCCAGAAAAGTATAGCGGCCCCACTTTTCATCTTCCGCTACCGACTCCAGCAGGTAGCAGTGCTCCGATACCCGTTTCAGAATCCGCAGCACTTCAATAGGCGTGCGAATATCCGACAGGATTTCCGTGCTGACCGGCACGCATTTGTACCGGCCTTCCGAAATCAGTTCTTTTATTTCCTTCAAATCCGGACGTATCATGGTGTTCCCTCCTTTTACCAAGAATGCGGATTCTGCGGAGCGTTTTTTATTTAAAAGTCAAATAAAAAATCCCCGGCAGAATCATATATATTCTGCCAGGGACGAATCTACAAATTACAAATCCGCGGTGCCACCCTGTTTTATGGAATCTTCCACACACTCTGCAGGTACCAACATACCCCGGGCAACTGACGTATGCCCTCACGTCACAGAATACTCAGACGGAACATCCGTCCTTTGACTGTGCCCTCGGCGGTCCATTTGATGAACTGTGTTCTGCCTGTTCTCAGCCATCCAGGCTCTCTGTAGGAGCATATTCACCTTTATCTCCGCGTCAACGGTTTCGGTCGCTTTTAAATTTTTTTCAATCCTATCATTCTATTTTCGATTTGTCAAGGATATTTCAGAAAATTTTTGCATATTTATTGAGTATTCCCTAAATATTATACTCCCGGAAAAAAGTCCTCCCCTATCATCTCTCCTGCCCAAAATTCATTTGCAACGTAAACTCATCTACTGTTTCCATGACTTCAGAATATGTAATCTCTTTTGCATATAAGTTTTGTGCCTGATACCTTTTCCATAAATCCTGCAGAACTGTTGATTCTTTCAATGCCGGCAAGATCTGTCTTGTGTTCTGCAGAACGGATATAGAATTTCTTTTCTTCGCCGTGGCAAGAACTGCCTGTTTTAAAAGGTTCCAGTCTGCATTTTCCCTGTATAACCTGTACAGAAGATGTAAATCATAAAAATCTCTTGCCCGCGTATTTCCTACATTTCTTCGAATAATCGTTTCGTATTTTTCCGCCAGTATGGTTTCCTGTGTGTAGGCTTTTACCATTACCCGGCGGTCATCAAACAGGAATGGGTAGGAAAATTGGATTTCTTTTGGTGTAATTTTGTCACCGGTTGTTATATCAATCTTCATAGGTATTTTCATTTTCCCATAAACGGCTTGAATAGAAGCACGGAAATTTTCGTATTCGTCATCCTCGCGGATCGGTGTTAAGTCCAAAAGCCGAAATTCGATCCCGTCATCTACGGGCTGAGCCAGGATTTCGCTGATCGCTTTTCGTATACTCTGTTCATCCATTGGCAAGCCTTTTACGGTTGTGTCCATATCCATTGTCGTCCGTTCCGCTACGCCAAGGATAGCGGAAATCAACAGTCCGCCTTTCAAAATGAATCTGTCTTTGTACGAAGAAACAGAAAGACGTTCCATGATACGTTCAAACATGAAAATCTGCAAAACTTCCTGTGCGTGAATACCTTTCTTCTTTGCCAGATTGCGAATGGCTCCTTTTAATTGTTCTGGTGTTTTCATTATAATATCTCCATATACTCCTGTACTTTTTCCTCAATGTGAAATTTCCTGGCATATTCCATCAAACGCAGGTTATCACGCTCTTTGGAAGCAAAATAACCTTTTATCGCTTGGGCAAAAACCTGTGGATCACTTTGTTTACGGCTCCGTATCATATCACAGATACAGCGCTCTCTGTCATAAACTATAATTTTTCCGCCTTGTGGTGAATTCATTTCCATCATTCCAATACTCCATAGAGACGGCTTGATCCGATGGAACTCTACATGGAATAATTCTTCCTTCAAGTAAAATACATTATAGGTCTTTGGCACTGTCATAGAAATCATCTGCGGAAAGCGGTCGGACAGTCCATGAAAGTATAATGCTGTTCCATAAGAGAAAACCCCTTTTTTACATCTGCTCTGCAGCAATACAAATTCGTCATTAATACTGTCCGCAAAAGAATAGATTCCCCGGCTTTCCCGGATCAGACTGCCTTCATCCAGATATTTTTTGAGCTGTTCCCGGCGAATCCCTGCGCTGGTTACATCTTTCGTATATAGATAACCGTTCTCTCTGACAAGTTTTTTCAAGAAAATTAAATTGGTCATAGCATCACCTTCCCCGTTGTAACTTGACACCATTATATCATAGAGTATCAAGTTTGTACATATTTTTGCCGATTTTACTGCAATGCCCAAAATCTCCACACCGCGCATATCTGGGGCAGCAGCGCCTCCATGGGCCAGTGCTTTTGGCTGTTTTCAGGGCTGTTGGGATCATGGACGGTCACGTCTCCTTCCGGGTCCAGCCCGGTCAGCACAATAAAATGTCCGGTATAGGTAAAGTCTCCCGGATACATGGAGCAGATCAGGGGAAGGCCGGCCTCCAGGCATTCCCGGATATAGCCTTCCGATACTTCCCCCTGCTCTGAGTTCAGTCCCAGGGCCCCGGCGCCCTCTGTCAGCAGGGCCCAGGCCGTTCCTTCCCCCGGCACATAGTATCCCGCCTGTTCCGCAAATTTTCCCACTTCATAGGGGTTCCAGAAGGTGTCCCCTGTCAGGCCGCACACCACCATGGACAGGCAGGTGGGGCCGCATCCGTTTACGCCAAAAAAGTTATTGCCGTAGCTATGGTATCCCCACCGCTCATCCCACTGAATAAACAGAGGGATCTCACCGGGCGTCACTTCCCCGGATACATCCATGGAAATTTCCCGGTTTTTCTTCCGGGGATAGCTGTCCACAAATTCCGCCGTCTGGGGATATTTTTCCTTCAGCTCCAGCAGGCTATCCGGAATCCTCTCCCGGGTGGTACGTACCGCGTATATTCCGGCCAGCGCCAGGCATAAAATTCCCGCCAGCAGCTTCAGGCAGGTCTGCTTCCAGGCCCATGCCTTTCTCCGGCTGCTCCTTTTTCCGCAGCTTTCTCTGGCGGTCCTTCCTCCCGGGCTTTTTTTCCTCTCCTGTATCTTCTGCAAGTTTTCCAGTTCCATCCCCTTCTTCCTTCTCCCGTGCGCTTTCCCCTGCATACTGTCCGCCGTGATCTGTTCATGCGGTACGGCGGCTTTTCCTGCCGGCATAAAGCGCAAAACGCTGCGCATCCTGCCGGAATTTGTCTTTCCAGGCAAGCATACACAGCGTCTGTATCACAGCCGTATCTTTTTCGTATCAGTTTTGTATCAGGGACTCTCCCAGGCCGGCCCGGCGCTCCCCGTCCTTCTCAATCCATTCCTCCAGCGTCAGGGGCGTATAGTCTGAAAACATACAGAAGCAGTTGATCATATGGCAGGGAATGTGCCCCGGCTCCTCCTGGCCCCGCAGAGGCCGGAGCGTATTCCGGGTGATAGTCTGGAACTGATGGATCAGCAGCTCGTCACAGGTATTGTGCACATGGCCGTAGAGCATGAAGGTCCGGTCCGAGCCGTCCCGCATTTTCCGGTACTGGCCGTTGTAGCACAGGATGGGATAGTGGCAGAGCACCAGCTTCCGCTTATGGTCCTGCAGCTCCAGGTAAGGCCCGATCCATTCAAATCGACTTCTGTCGAACTGTTTATCCTCCAGGAACCGGTCATGATTGCCCTCCAGAAGAATCAGCCTTCCATTGAGCTGTTCCACAATGGCGTTTGTAGCCTTTCCCTTTCCCACAGACAGATCTCCCAGGATCACCACCTCATCCTTTGGCCCGACCCGCCGGTTCCACTGCCGGATCATATACTCATTCATCTCTTTGCCGTCGGCAAAGCCCCGGCAGTCCATCTGCTCATTCAGATTCTGGTGGTAAAAATGCAGGTCCGAAATAAAATACCGCATCCTTTTACTTCTCCCGATTCGCGTACCGTTTTACAATTCCCAGCATCACCTGTACCGCCCGGTCCATCCCCTCTGCCGTGATATGCTCATAGGGGCCGTGGAAGGCATAGCCGCCGGTGCCAAGGTTGGGGCAGGGAAGCCCCCGGAAGGAAAGCTGGGCACCGTCCGTACCGCCCCGCACCGGAGAAACATCCGGTTCCATTCCCAGCTCCCGGATGGATTCTTTGGCGTAGTCAATCAGGTGCATACAGGGCTTGACCATCTCTTCCATGTTCCGGTACTGCTGGCGGATGGTCAGCTTCGCCGTTCCTGCCCCGTACTTTTCATTCACCGCTTTTTCAATCTGGCGCAGCATCTCCTGGCGGGCCTCAAAATGGCCGCCGTCGTGGTCCCGGATAATAAAATGCAGGCTGGCATGCTCCACCGTTCCCTGAATCTGGGTCAGATGGAAAAATCCCTCGTACCGCTCCGTGTGCCGGGGTGTTTCCGCCCAGGGCAGCATCCCGCAGATCTCCGCTGCTGCCAGAGCGGCATTCACCATCTTATCCTTGGCCTCCCCCGGATGAATGTTCACGCCCTGGATCTCAAATGCGGCGCCGCAGGCGTTGAAATTCTCATACACAATCTCATTCTCGCAGCCTCCGTCCACCGTGTAGGCAAACTCCGCTCCGAAGGCGGGAATATCCAGAAGTTCCGCTCCGCCTCCCACCTCTTCATCCGGAGTAAATCCGATACAGATTTTTCCGTGAGGCGTCTCTCCCTTCAGAAGCTCCTGGGCCAGGGTCATAATCTCCGCGATGCCCGCCTTGTCATCGGCTCCCAGCAGGGTGGTTCCGTCTGTAGTAATCAGAGTGCGGCCCTTCAGGCTCTTCAGATGGGGAAACATATCCGGCGAGAGAACCAGTCCGCTCTCGCCCAGGGCAATCTCGCCCCCGTCATAGTTTTCCCGCACCTGGGGCTTCACACCCTCCCCGTTATAATCCGGAGCCGTATCCAGATGGGCGATAAAACCGATGGCCGTTTTGTCCTCATACCCCGGCGTGGCCGGAATAGACCCGTACACATAGCAGTGCTCATCCACTCTGGCATCCTCAATCCCCAGCTCCTTCATCTCCTCCACCAGGGCCATGGCCAGGTCAAACTGGCGGTTTGTGGAGGGCACAGAGGTGCTCTCCTCATCGCTGGTGGTATAAATTTTTACATAATGCAGCAGTCTCTCATAAGCTCTCATCTTTTTTCCTCCTCTTCTTCTGACCTCGCTCCCGCGGTTAGGTCTTTGATCACTTCTCCTGCCATGATAAGCCCCGCCACAGAGGGCACAAAGGCAATGCTGGCCGGAACCCGGCGGCGAAGCACCGGCAGTTCCTCCGAATACACCACCTTCAGCGACTCCACGCCCCGGGCCTTCAGCTCTTTGCGCATCACCTTCGCCAGTGGGCAAACCTTCGTATCATAGATATCCGCCACCCGAAACAGGGTGGGATCCAGCTTATTTCCGGCCCCCATACAGCTGATCATAGGGACGCCTGCCTCCCTGGCTTTCATCACCAGCTCCAGCTTGGCTGTCACCGTATCCACCGCATCCACCACATAGGAATAGCCGGAAAAATCAAACTCCGCCGCCGTCTCCGGCAGGAAAAAGCAGCGCCGCTCCTCCACCCGGGCCAGAGGATTCACCTCCAGGATCCTGCGGCGCATTACCTCCGTTTTATACTGCCCCACCGTAGAAAGCAGAGCCGCCGTCTGGCGGTTTAAATTGCTCATGGCCACCCGGTCGCTGTCCACCAGCACAAAATGCCCCACCCCGCTGCGGGCCAGGGCCTCCGCCGCATGGCCTCCCACGCCGCCCAGGCCGAATACCGCCACGGTGGATTCCTGTAAAATAGCAAGAGCCCTGCTCCCGATCAGAGCTTCCGTCCGGGAGAGGGCTTCCTTTCTGTCATACGCCTGTCCATTCATCATTTTCTGCTCCTGTCTCTTGCGATGCCAAGGTCAATAAGCCTTTACTCCACTTCCATGCAGGCATGGCGTGGAGACAGGCTTTTGACCCCGGCATCTTTTACACAGTATAGCATACTCTGGCTGTTATGACTTTATCATTTTTAAGATTGTGGAAAATCCTGGCACCTGCCCCTTGTAGAGGGCCATATTTTTGTAAATCTTTCCCGCCAGCAGGCAGACCAGCACGAAGGAGGCCAGCACCACCGCCAGGGAACCGTACGCCTGCCACAGCGGAATCTGCCCCAGCAGCACCCGTCCGGGCACAATCATGACAGCGGTAAAGGGCACCCAGTTCAGCCACATAGAAGACGGGGCCATCACGCCCAGCCCGCCGGAATAAAGGGCCGCCAGGAAGCTGCCGATTAAAGCCAGGGTAAAGAGCAGGTTGGTAGAGGACAGATCCTCCTGTTTTCCCGCCATGGCGCCGCCGATGGCCGCCAGGGAACAGTAGAGCAGAAAGCCTGCCGCCACCTGCAGCAGCGCCGCGATCACCGCCGATACCGCAAACAGCCCGCTCATGCCTCCCAGCAGGTCAAACAGCTGCAGCAAAAGCATCTCACTGTCCGGATTGATGGCCCGTACCAGAAGGGAGCCTCCCCAGAAGCCTCCCGCCAGGGCAGCCAGCCAGATAAAAATCTGCAGAATGCCTGCCAGTGCCTGGGCCAGCACTTTTCCGATCACCATGCCTCCCGGTCTGGCTGCCAGCAGCATGGTATCCATCAGCTTGGAGGTTTTTTCCATCAGCACGCTGGTGGAAACTCCCTGTCCGTAGAAAAGCACCATAAAATACAGCACCATGATATTCAGGTAGGGCAGAAGATACGCCAGCGCTTCCTTCAGTCCGCTTAAGGGATCCGTATCCCCGGCAGCGCTGCGGTGAGTCTCCACCGCCACAGGGGCCGTCAGCCTGGTGAGCTCCTGGGGCGTAAGGCCGGTGCGCTGCATCTGGATATAGGGATATACGCTCCCGATAAAGCTTTCCAATCCTTCCAGATCGCTCTTGGTCAGGTTGGAATCCTCCGGCAGCACCAGGCTGATCTGATCGCCTCCGGCGGCTCGTTCCACCGCCAGCACCACCGTATCTTCCATTCCCCGGGCAGCCTCCAGGGCTTCCTGGGGCGTATCATACCGCTGATAGGAAATGTCCGTATAGCCCTCCCGCCCCAGTCCGTTTAACTGGTTATAATCCGCTTCTTCTCCGGCGGCAGTCCCAGCAGCCTCCCCGTCGGGAGCTTCCTCCTGGGAAGCGGTCTCCGCCACCAGCACGGTGGTAACCGGGTTGGGCGGGATCTCTCCCTCCCCTCCGAACAGCTCCACGCAGGCCATGATAGCCATGGGAACCAGAAGGCACAGCAGGGCGCCGATGATCACTGCGCTGCGGTAGCCCCGGGCTTTCACCCGCTGCTGGAAAGTAAACTGAAAAATCTTATAGAACCCGCTGTAACGGTTTTTTCCCTCTTTATTTTTCATTCTTTCCGTCCTCCTTTCTTTCCGGCCATAGCCAGCAGTTTTCCAAATCCAACCCTGCTGCCTCTGTATATAATCAGATCATTATAAACTCTGGCGGAAAATACCGCCATCCCCGCAATCACCAGCACCTGCAGCAGCCAGGACAGGATCAGGATCCCCAGGCCGATATTGCCCAGCGCAAACTGCACCGGAGCACAGAATATGGACACCAGGGGGAACAGGCTCACAAACAGGCTGATCCCGGTGCCGGACATAGTTCCGGCAATGCAGGAAACCAGATAGCCGGCCATCACCGCCAGCACCACCTTCATATTGGCGCCCTCCACGTCATCCATGGAGTCACAGCAGCAGCCGGCCAGACCGGCCAGCAGGGAAAAGGTCAGATACCCCAGCAGAAGGGAGATCACCGCCACGGCTGCCAGCCCTGGCCCCAGCCGCAGGCTTTCCGCTCCCGCTCCCAGCATTCCCGTCAGGCTGATTCCCGACACGTCCAGAAATCTTCCCGTTACTCCGTAGGATACGCCCGCCCCCAGCAGGAGAACCGCTATCAGGATCAGGATGAGGCTCATCATGGCCAGCACCTTTCCCAGCAGCAGGGCCAGGGGTCTGACACTTACCATCAGAAGCTCCACCAGACGGGAAGATTTTTCCTCCGCAATGGCCCGCACCACATAGGCGGAGGAGAAGAGGCAGAGCATCAGCACTACAATGGCATAGGCGTACTGGACGGTAAATCCGGTCTCCCAGTCTGTCTCCTGGGGATTTAAAAATTCCTCCGCTGAAACCACCTCCACCCGGGCTGTGCCCAGCTGCTCCAGTTCCCCGGCGGACGCGCCGGCTGCCCGCAGCCTGGCGTTTTCAAACATGGTCTGCAAAACCTTCTCCAGAGGGGACAGATCCTCCTGGTCCAGCGACGAATCCTCCCTAGTATACAGGTCGATCCCGTACCCGGCAGTTCCCTCTTCCATCCGGACAAAGACCTGGTCTTTCTCCAGCCTGTCCTGATAATCCTCTGTTCCAAAATCCGCCGTCTCAAAGGCAGTCTCCCGGAAAGTCTCGTCCAACTGGGCCGCTTCCCCGAAATCCAGTTCATACCCCGTCTCATTTTCCACGTAGACGGCCTGAATATCCGAGGCGCTCACCGAGCCCTTTCCGGATGTGAGGGCCATAAAAGGAATGGCCCCGGCAGCCAGCAGAAACAGGATCACAAATGTAATGATATTGGCCCGGCTTTTCAGCTGCTGAGACAGAGAAAACCGGAATACCTTCATGGTTCCTCTCAGCGCTTCTCTACTCCATCTCATTTCCATGTCCCACCTTTTCCACAAAAATTTCATGCAGGGAGGGCTCCCGCAAATCAAAGGTAATCACCGGAATCTGTTCCCGGATCAGCATGGCCAGCAGCCGGTTGGCCTGCTCCTCCCCCGTCACCTTCAGCTGGTACTCAAATTCCTTGATGCTGACCGTGCGCACGCCCGCCGCCTCAATCAGAGGGGCTGCGTCCCGCTCTGTTTTCAGGTGAAGGTTGACTCTCCCGTAGCTCTTTTTGATCTCATTCAGATTTCCCTGCACCACCGGCTTTGACCGGTCCAGAATCGTAATGTCCGTACAGAATTCCTCCACCGTAGCCATCTGGTGGCTGGACATAATCAGATATTTACCTTTGGCAATCTGTTCCCGAATCACGTCCCGGAACAGGTCTGTGTTCACCGGGTCCAAGCCAGAGAGAGGCTCATCCAGAATCAGCAGCTCAGGGTCTGAGAGCAGGGCTGTCATAAACTGAATTTTCTGCTGGTTTCCCTTGGAAAGCTGATCCGCCAGCTTTGGCTTCTGCCGCTTTTTGCGTCCGCCGGAAAGGCCAAAACTCTTCTTCGTCCCCATCATGGGCTGTACTTTCTCCGGGCCTGTCTGGCCGGGATACAGATATTCTTCCGCCTCCAGCCGTTTTGCCCAGTATTTGATCCTCTTTTTCGCCTCGCTTTTCGGCACGCCCCGAAGGGAAGCAAAGTACAGCAGCTGATCCATCAGGGAATACTTGGGATACAGGCCTCTCTCCTCCGCCAGATACCCTACGTTGCAGGTTTCCGTATCCAGAGGCTTCCCGTTCCACAGGGTTTCTCCCCCGTCCTTTGCCAGCATTCCCAGCATCATGCGGATGGAGGTGGTTTTTCCCGCTCCATTGGTTCCCAGAAGAGCGTACACTCCCGGCTCTTTCATCTCAAAACTCAGGTGATCCACCACCACCTTGTTTCCATATTTCTTATACAATTCAGATACTACCAGACTCATGCTCTTTCTCCTTATCCTTCATTTTTTTACGCTGCCACCTGTTGTCTCATCACAATCCGGTAGCTGACCGCCATCAGAAACACGCCGACCGCGAAGATCACCGCCAGCCAGATCTGCAGAGGAAGGGCCCCGGCAAACCCCAGCAGCCCCTTTCCCAGCATGCCGTAAACGGATCCGGGATGCTCTCTGGAGGCTCCCAGGAATCGGGGAATCCCGATAAATCCTACCATCCACAGTACCCACAGCGTCCAGAAAGCCACTTTTCCAAACCGCATCACCAGCACCGCCGCCGTCATCCCGATCATGGACAGCAGCAGCGCCATAAACGGCCCCAGCCAGAGCAGGGTGGGCATCATGGCCACCTCTGTTTCCATTTCATACAGCCGGGTGCCAATTCCATTCTCTATCAGCCAGATCAGCCACAGCACCACCACATTCATCAGGGCTGTCGCCAGGGAATAGAGGTAAAAGGAAGCGAAAAAATGCTTTCTGGTACAGCCAAATCCCACTTCTATCTGAAAGCTGGTATAAAAGTTCAGCCCTGTCCCTACAAGGCAGGCCACGGCCGCCGCAAACCCGGCCAAAAAAGTGCCCATGGCAAACCAGCTTTTTTCTTCCTTCGTGGTTACAGCCAGAATATACATCAGCGCCATGCCGAACAGGGCCATGCCCGCCATCACCAGCTTCATCCACAGGCCGTCCCGCCACTGGATTTTAAATTGTTTCTGTATCGCGTTCCACATAGTCCACTCCCTTTCTGCCCTACAGCCGGACTTCTATCTTTCTGGTAAGTCCCAGGGCCAGCAGAGAAAACAGCAGATAGATCCCGGCTCCTGCCGCCGCAAACATAAGGCCGGCGGCCGGGTTCCCTGTCCTGACCAGGCTCTGCGCCAGGTCTGTCACCCGCCCTTCCAGCTTTCCGCCCACCAGGATGGACCAGGCGATACCTCCGCCCGCTCCTACCAGCAGGCCCATGAACATCAGTACAAACGCCGCTCTTTTAAATCGCAGCACCGCTACGCCGAAGAGAACGCCGATGCCGTTTACCGCCAGCAATCCTCCCGCCAGAGCGCCCAGCAGATGAAGCCCCGCCTGGGCCACATCGTCCCCCGCCAGGATCCAAAGCAGCGCCGCGGCTGCCAGGGTGACAGCGCAGGAGGCGGGCCCAAGAAGCAGGGCGCCGGCTGCCGCGTTTTTCCTGGTAGCCCCAAAGGCCACCGCCATAGGCAGGTACTGCTGAAAGCAGCTTGCCGTAATGATAAACACTACAAAAGCGCCGGATATGACCAGGTACCAGGCCAGCAGAGAAAAAATACTCTCTGTCACCCCGCCCTTCCCCAGAAATTCAAAATCCATTCCCGTAAACAGATACAAAAACAGAGTCAGCAGCAGGATGGTGCCTTCCGTCTCCCCCCAGATTTTTCCCCAGTACTTAATCCCTCTCATTTTCATGGCCTGCCTCCTCTCCGCACAGGGCCACAAATACTTTCTGCAGGCTGGGCTTCTGGACGCTCACATCATACCCGTCCGGCAGGCTCTCTCCCGGTTCCAGCAGAACCGTCACCCCTTTGCTTCTGCCCAGCCGCTCCGGATGATGGACTTTAAGGCCGGCAGTGGCCTTATCCACCTCCTGCTCATGGCCGCTGACAAAGATACTGCGCTCCAGCAGCTCCTGGGTGTTCTCTTTCAAAAGCACCTTGCCCTGGTCCAGTATGATCACTTCCTCAAAAATATCGGCCGCCTCTTCAATGATGTGGGTGGAGATCACAAAGGTTCTCCCTGACTCGGCGTACTCATCCAGCAGCAGCTGGTAAAACTGTTCTCTGGACACCACGTCCAGTCCTGCCGCCGGCTCATCCAGAAAGGTAAAAGGAGCCTTGCTGGCCAGCGCCACAATAATGGTCACCATGGACATCATGCCCTTGGACAGCCTGCTGATCCTCTTTTTCACATCCAGCCCGAATTTTTTCACCAGCCGGTCCGCCATCTCCTGGTCCCAGCAGGGCAGATAGACGGAGGCTATCCGCAGATACTCCTTTACCTTCAGGGCGTTGGATGTGTTGCCGGACATCTGATTCAGTTCCCGGGAAAAGCACAGCTGAGACAGGGCCTTTGGATTCTCCCAGACCTTCTGCCCATCCAGCAGCACCTCTCCTGACGCGGCCGGATTCTGAGCGGTGAGGACAGAAAGCAGGGTGGTCTTTCCCGCTCCGTTCCTGCCGATCAGGCCGTATATTTTCCCCTGCTCCAGTTCCAGGCTGACCTGGCTGAGCGCTTCTTTTCCCCCATATACTTTTGTTACCCCGGAAGCTGTCAATTTACTCATCTGTCTTACCTCCCTCGTCCGCCCGCCGAAGCATCTCAATCAGCTCCTCCCGGGTGATCCCCAGGCTTTTAGCCTCCCGCAGCAGACTTTTTACGTAATCGTCAAAAAACCGTTCTCTCCTTCTGGCCGCAATCTTTTCCTTGGCGCCTGCAGCCACAAACATGCCGATTCCTCTCTTCTTATACAAAATCCCCTCGTCCACCAGCAGATTAACTCCCTTGGCCGCAGTTGCCGGGTTGATGGCGTAGGCCTTCGCCAGTTCATTGGTGCTGGGCACCCGCTCCTCCTCCAGCAGAATGTCCCGCAGAATGTCATTCTCGATCATTTCCCTGATCTGGATATAAATCGATTTCTCCTGTGACAGGATTTCATTCAAACAATCACTTCCTCTCACTCCTTTAGTTGGAGTTTTACCCCCCCCCCATTGGTTCATTGCTTATGTAATTAACCATATCACCAATTCACCTGTTTGTCAATCAAAACCGCCTTCAAAAATATTGCCGCAGAAAATTTTCGTGTACATAAAAAGTTATATACGAAAATTCACTGCGGCATTTTATATGCTATTCCATTACTAACGCATAATTTTTATTTAACATAAATGGATTTAAGACGCCCTGCGTATCATACAAAGGCAAAATTTCTTTTTTTAAGGATATGCCTAAAACATCCTTCATAAAACTTTTTCTTTTCATAATTCGCTTCCACATATCCGGATATTTTTTCGATATTTCATTTTGCAGATCAGCATCTGCAATCAATATTCCGTCTTCTATATTAGATGACGCATATCCATCTTTGGCTGCCGGGATAATATCTAATTGTACCATCTGTCCACTTCGAAATGGTATTGTTGAGCCTTCAAATATAGAAGAATTTAACCACTCTTCTGCTGCCAGATTATGGCCCGGATTCAAAATCCATCCATACTTTTCTTTAGGAAAAACTGTTTGTATTAGATCATACATTTCGCCCCCCGTAACATTTATCCCTATTTTTTGGTACCATTCCACAGCTGTCAAAAAATATGGCTTTACAAGCTTGTCCATATAATCTCGGACGTTACTGGGCAAGTCCTCAGATGAATGCGCTACATACCCGCTTCTGCAGGATAATGCCCCTCGCATGGCCCAGCACAAAGTAATTGGTTCTCCCTTTTTAATACGTTTACTTGAAGGACTGATCAATCCTGTGCGTGTTCGTATTCCTGACGATACATTAGTATGACAGCTTAACGGCAATCCCCTTGAATTCATATATGCTGCGATTGATAGTTCTGTTTTATTTTCATCAATTGAATCCATCGCATCCAGCATACCATTAGAAACATTCGTTGCCGCGAATTCATAAACTGCTGCTTGTTCTGCCTCTACAAAATTCCGGAGTCCATCTTGCGGATTATTCATAATATAGGTTACATTTTTAAGATACTTTTCATTACCCGTTACCTCAATTAATGTATTTAATATGTAGTTAGGAAAATCAAATTTATTTTCTTCAGAAAATAATTTCCAACCTATACAGCCAATTCTGCTTTTGGGGCCAATGTTAGCTTTTTCTAATGCACTTTTTAGATCATCACCAATTTGGGGTTGCCCCGGAAGAGAAAATATCGGGCAATGGATTGGCTGGGCAGGAACTTTTGAATATACCGCCAACGGCATACACTCGTTTCCCAAAATCAAATAGCAGTCCCCATTTGTGTGAATTACTCCCAGCGCTTCTTCAAACCAAATATCGATCCCAAATATATATTCAAAATTCTGCATATGCTCCCTGTCAGCATAAACAACTGCCACATCAATATTTTTTTCAAATAGGCATTTTTTTAGTTTGCTTAAACGAGCATAATATATTTCTTCCGGAACTTCAGGTATATGATCCAGCATACCATTT
>DVOS01000044.1 GCA_018713435.1 Candidatus Merdiplasma excrementigallinarum | reverse complement strand
CCATCAGCACCAGGGACAAAACCATAAACAGGGTGACGGTGTTGCCGATGCTGCGGGCTGCCTTTTTGGTATTGTTCCCTCCGACAGCCTGCCCGATGGATACGGTGGAACCCATGGCCAGCCCCACGATCATCACAGTCAGCATGTGCATGACCTGGGAGCCGATGGACACGGCGGTGGTGCTGGACACCCCCTCAAACTGGCCGATGATGAACAGATCCGCCATGCCGTACAGGGTCTGAAGAAAATAGGACAGAAGGTAGGGCAGTGAAAAAAACAGGATATTTTTCAGTACGCTGCCGGTGGTAAGGTTTCTTTCCATGATGATGCTTCCTCTCTTGCTGAAATGTCTGAGAAGATTATAAACTCTGTCAGGGGTGCGCAGTCAAGAAAAAATTTTTGGGTCTTGCTTGTGACGCAGCGTCATGAAGTATTATACAATCAGAAGCAGAACCGGCTTTTGCCGGAAAGCAGGAGGTGTGCGATGGAAAAGAAAAGGATGATACCGGAGGACTTTATGACAGTGGGACAGCTGGCCCAAAAGATGGGCACCACGGTCCGTACCCTGCAGTATTATGACAGAGAAGGGCTGCTGACGCCCTCCGCCCAGAGCGAAGGGGGACGAAGGCTCTATACCTATAAAGATATGATCCGGCTGCACCAGATCCAGTCTTTGAAATCCCTGGGATTTTCTCTGGACACGATTAAAAACCGGCTGGTTTCTCTGGAGACGCCGAAGGAGGTGGCCCAGGCCCTGGCCGATCAGGCAGCGGCCATCCGGGAGAAGATAGAAGGGCTTCAGGAGGCCCTGGGGGCGGTGGAGACGCTGCGGGAGGAAGTGCTGCGGATCAAAACCGTGGATTTTAAAAAATATGCGGATATTATTGTCAATCTCCAGATGCACAACGAATATTACTGGCTGATCAAGCATTTTGACGAGGATATGCTGGATCACATTCGCAGCCGGTTTGACAAAGACAGCGGGATGGCGTTTATGGATCGGTTTAACCGGTTAAATGAGGAAATACTCAGGCTGCGGCAGGAAGAGCTGTTGCCGGAGGATCCCAAGGTGCAGGAGGCGGCGGAAAAATTCTGGAATATGGTGATGGAATTTACCGGCGGAGACATGAGCCTGCTGCCCAAGCTGATGGAACTGGGCAATTTCCGGGAGGATGAAAATGATCCGGGCTGGGCCAAGCGGCAGGCCATGGCCAACGCCTATATAGAACCGGCCCTGGGGCTTTATCTGCAGAGGATCAATCTGCAGATGCCGGGCGAAGAGACAGAACAGGAGAAGGACAGCTGATGGAAAGAAAGGAAAAGAGAAGGGAAGCAGTAAAAGTAGAAAACCTGAAAAAAAGCTATGGGGACCGTCAGGTACTAAAAGGCGTATCTTTCCAGGTCAGCAGGGGAGAAATTTTCGGCGTTCTGGGGGTGAACGGAGCCGGCAAGACCACGCTGCTGGAATGTCTGGAAGGCTTCAGGCGGTATGAGGAAGGAAAGGTATGGATCGGGGGAACCTGCGGCGTGCAGCTGCAGAACGCCGCCCTGCCGGCCTATATACGGCCGGAGGAGGCCATGAAACTGTTTTCCGGATGGAAGGGGACAAAGAAGGACAGGCAGAGCCGGCCTGCCCTGGAACTGGAGGACATAAGGGGAAAGAGGTACGGTCAGCTGTCCACCGGACAGAAGAGGCGGCTTCAGCTGGCCCTGGCGCTGATCGGCAGCCCGGAAATCCTGTTTCTGGATGAGCCGGCCGCAGGCCTGGATGTGGAGGCCAGGCAGAAACTGCATCGGGCCATACTGGAACTTAAAAAGGAAGGAACCGCCATTATCCTTACCAGTCACGACATGGGGGAGGTGGAGCAGCTTTGCGACCGGATTGCCATTCTCCGGGAGGGCAGCCTTATTTTTCAGGGGACGGCTAAGGAGCTGGCGGCCAGGACGGATGGGCGCTGCCGGGTAAAGATTGTGACAAAAGAAGGGGAGGAAGTGCGCTTTATGAGAGAAATCGGGGAGGAACTGCTGGCTGCCCTGGAGGAATACAAAAGAAAAGGAATCAGAATCCAGGACATCCAGGTTGACAGAGGGACGCTGGAAGAACATTTTCTGTCCCTGGCGGGGGAGGTGAGCCCATGAAGATGAGAGCTTATGCCTACGGGATCGGGCTTCAGTTTCGGCTGGACATTCGAAGCAAAAACCTTCTGCTTACCTGCTATCTGGTGCCCCTGCTGTTCTTTGCCGTGATGGGCAGCATCTTCACGGCCCTGATGCCGGAGACAAAGGAGACGCTGATACAGTCCATGACCGTGATGGGGGTATCCATGGGATCCCTGATCGGAGTGCCGCCCACTGTCTGCGAGCTGTACGGCACGGACATTCAGAAGGTGTATCAGGCCAACGGCGCACCGCTGCATTTCGGCCTGCTGAGTCTGGGGGTATCCGCCTTCTGCCATCTGATGATTATGAGCGCCGTGATTCTGGCTGCGGCGCCGATTGCCTTTGGGGCGTCCCTGCCGGAACATCTGCCGGCATACGCCGGAAAAACGGCTCTGCTGATTCTGGCGTCCCTGGGGGTGGCGGGAGTGCTGGGGCTGCTGGTAAAAGAACAGGCAAAACTGACCATGGTCTGCCAGATCGCCTTTCTCCCCTCCATTCTGCTGTCCGGAATCTTGTTTCCCGCCAACCTGCTGCCGGAGTTTCTGCAGGAGGCAGGAAAGATTTTTCCGGCTTTCTGGGGATTTCGTTTCATGAGCGAAACGGGAGCGGGACTTAGAAATGCAGTCCCTCTGGCCGGGATTTTTGCCTGCGCTGTAATGGGGTGGGCTTTGTTGCTTAGGAGAAGGAAGAACCGGTGAGCTTAGTTTCGCATACGGTTTCTGGTTTATTCTGCTTTCTCCATCAAATCCCCTGCCTCACAGTACAACACCTTTGCCAGCATGACAAGATACTCCGCCTGAGCCTTGTTGATGTTTTTCTGCCGTTGCTCATATTGCTGGATTGTGCGAACCGGAACACCGGACAAGTCTGCAAGCTCGCGTTGACTTAAATCGACCTTTTGCCGCAGAAGTTTAAGATTTGTTTCTGGTTTTGCTGCTTTGTACATTGCATTTACCTTATCGGCGAATTGCCGAATATCCATTTCATGATATGGCATGTAAAGAGCCATCATATCTTTGATGGGAACATACCGCACGATCTCCGCAAAGGTCAATGAGGTTTCCCACTGATAATATGCTAATGCCCAGCCCGTCCAAAATTCCTCGCTTCGTGAGGCGGTGTAGTTCGGTTTGGTGCGTTCACTTTTCACGCCGGATTGCTCAAGCACCTCATAAGCAAGCTCTACACCGGACATACCGACAATAACAGTGAAATCGCCGGTTTCAAAGCGTTTCGCAATCCAAATAAAGGTTTCTCAATGATATTTGAGGAACCGTGATAGAGCTTTTTGATCATAGATACATCCTCTCCATGTTTTACAATCACTATACTCCTAAAGAAGTATAGTGTCAATGGAGATTGGAGAAGTTCGGAAAATGGATGGAGGGAAAGAAAACGATAAAGAAAAGTAGACTCCCAGGCGACACCCCAAGGAAAAACAAATGCTATACTTGCTCTACAGAAAAAAAGACGGGGCGCGTCCGGGGAGGGGTGACAATTATGAAATTAACAGCGGTATTGCAGAAAACTGGGAAAGCGGAGGGCACATACATGCTGAAAGCGAAAGGGTGCATAGCCGCTGTCCTGTACTGGGCGGATGAAGAGGGGGCTCTGGCGGAATGGTCTTCCTTTGCCTATATTCCTCTTGCTCCCGGCGGCCAGGGGACATTTTGCTTTCAGGGAAACCGGGCCCTTCCTCCGGAAGCAACCCATATTCTGGCGCGGGCTGTCCGCCCGGATTTCTGTACATGGGAAGAAGCGCTTTTCTCTCTGCCTTTTGGATATGCCGGAAACCGTGAGGATAACCGAAAGAGACGGAAACTTACGATTATGAGCGATCTGCATCTGGCAAAGGATCCGGGAAGGATCAGGCGGGCCCTGAAAAGAGGGGAGGATTCCGATGCCCTTCTGCTGGCAGGAGACCTGGTAAATGATGGACTGCCGGAACAGTACCGGCTGCTGCAAAGGTGTCTGGAGGAGCTGCCGGCCGACCTGCCGGTGCTGGCGGTAAACGGAAACCATGACCTTCCTTTAAAGCCTGTGCCCCGAACGGGGCAGGAGACAGACTATGGGGATTTTCTGCAGTGGCTTAACCAGAGAGCCGATCTTCAGAGACTTGGATGGAGGCAGGATGACAGCGGGGCATATTCAGTAAATCTGGGGCCGGTGGAAATCATAGGGCTGAATGCCGTGACTCATTACCGCAGATTTACGGCTCTGAAGGGAAGACAGCTTCGGTTTTTGGAGAAACGTCTAGAAGAGACGAAAAATACCCGGGTCTGGCGGCTGATCCTCTGCCATGCGCCCCTTCTGACCCACAATCCCCAGAGAAAACCGGGGGATGAGCCTTATCTGAGCCGGGATGGGGAACTGGAGAAAATTCTGGAGGGCCAGAAACAAATCCTGTTTATCAGCGGCCATACTCATCTGTCGCCCAACATATCTGAAGGATGTGTGGAATATGAGGAGAAGTCCCGGCAGCTCTACCTGAATGACGGAAGCGTATGTCCAACTGGGATGAAAGCGGAGAAACGGACGGGATGGGCAGAAAGCCTGATCCCGGGGGACTGGGTTGACGGCGTATACTGGGAGCTGCTGCTTCCGGAAGGCGGTGAGGGGAGACTGGAGCTTTGCGCACGGTCCGTACATACGGGGCTTCGCTATCCCAGAGGGTACTATTGCTGTGAATAAATGTGATGGAGTATAGGATACACCAGGAGGCAGGCAATTATGATCGAGATAAAAATCGCCATTGATGAAGTAGACTATGAGGGAGCCCTGGAAACGTTATATCCGGTGCTGGCGGAGTATCTGTCAGAAAAGACAGAAAATTCCCTGCTGGCCGGTATTCTGTCAAGGACAAAAGGATTCCCCGTGAAGGCAGTAAAAGCCGGATTAAAGACACTTCCCCAGGATACGAAGGACGAACTGGCAGTGCTGTGTCTGAACCACTATAAGGAAAAGATTGTGGATTCACTTGTGAATATACTGGGAAAACAGGGGATTTTATTAAAAGTTCTGGATATGGAAATGGAATGCAGGAAAGAGCCGGATGACCGCTATTTCAGTGTCTGAGAATCAGAGGGGAGGAAATGGGATGAGTATGAGAAAATGGCTGGATATGATAGAGGAAGCGGGGAAAACATTTCTGGATTCTTCGGCTTCTGCGGAATGCAGGAAGCCTGCGGATCCCGTAAATACGGAACGGAGACTGAAAAATGATTTCCGGGAGACCATCCGCTTTGAGGGATACGAGAAAGCGCAGGAGGGAGAAGACCCCCGTTTGGTTTTGGGGGAGAAAACAGCGGAGCTGCCCAAGGCCTTTAGAGGGGGAGACGCGGTTTTGTACCGGATGGAAAACGGAAAGACAGCGGTGGGATTTTTCCTGGATATTCCTACTTTTGACAGCGGGGACAGACAGTACGACAGCTGGCACGCCCTTTATCTCTGGGCAGGAGAACTTCCAGGCAGTGTGGACGGCGCTTACTGCGGGGGAGGCTATGATCTGGCCTACGGGATCTGGTGCAGAGACCTTCTGGAAGCGCCCGGGAGTCTCTGGAAGCTGCTGAAAGAATGGGGGATTCTCCGGGGAAAAAAAGAGAAAAAAAGAAAGCGAAGCCGGGGAGAAAAATTCCGTGTCCGACTGCCGGAAACAGAGGGGATTCTCTGGATGCAGAGGGACGATACGGGAAGATACCTTTCAGTCCTGTCTTATGAAGGGCAGGCAGAAATGCTGACAATTCCGGACAAGGTGGAGGGCCTTACCGTGATGTCCATAGATGACAGGGCATTTTCCGGGAACAGCAGCCTTTGCAGGATCAGGCTGCCGGAGACACTTCAAACCATCGGAGAGAGAGCTTTTGCAGGCTGCAGAATGCTGGAGGAGATCCATCTGCCGAAAAATCTTGAAACGATGGAATGCCGCGCTTTCGAGGGATGCAGGAATCTGAAAAGTGTCCGTCTGCCGGGGAGCCTGAAAAAACTGGGTATGGGCTATCGCCAGGGCGGCATGTTCGCCGGCTGTACTTCCCTGATGGCTATAGAGGCGGATCCGGGCTGCCGGGTATGCCGGGTATCAGACGGCGTTTTATTTTCCCCGGACGGCATAGAACTGTGGCAGTATCCTGCCGGGAGAAGGGAGGAAGAGTATTCGATTCCTGAGGGGACAGAGCGGATCATCGGTGATGCCTTTTCCTATAATAGGTATCTGAAGCGGGTGGGGTTTCCGGGCACGATGGCGGAAATCTATCCGTTTGCTTTCCGAAACTGCCAAAGTCTGGAGGAAATTCGCCTGCCGGGCGGCCTGTACGGATTAAACAAACACTCCTTTGAGGACTGTGCGTCCCTGAGAGAGGTCTGGATACCGGATCATATATGGAAGCTGGATCTGACTGTTTTTACGGGATGTCCCCTGGAGAAGATACATGTATCGGCAGAAAATCATCATTTTGTACAAAAAGAAGGACTTCTGTTTGATGAAAGCAAAACGGAGTTTCGCTTTTTCCCGAGAAGAGGAAGAACTTTCTGCAGAATTCCAAAGGAAGTCCAGTGTATTGGAGATTACGCCTTCGCAGGGTGCGAAGACTTAAGGGAAATCCATCTGCCGGAAGGGCTGGAAAAGATTGGCGAAGGCGCTTTTAAGTCATGCAGATCCCTGGAGGAAATTCATTTTCCGGGCAGTATAAAGGAAATCGGGGAAGAAGCCTTCTGCCAATGCGTGTCCCTGAAGAAAGTGGTTTTACCGGAAGGCATGAGAGAGTTTGGGAAGGGAGCTTTTATGATGTGCGAAAGCCTGCAGACGGCGCTGCTGCCCAAAAGTCTCAAGAAGATCAGCCGGTATGGATTTGCGGGCTGCAAAAGTCTGACAAAGATTGATCTGCCGGAAGGGCTGTCCTGTATTGGCTGCAACGCCTTTTCCGGCTGCGGTTTGAAGAAAATGGTGCTGCCCCGCAGTATTTCTTACATGGAAGAAACCATATTTGGCATGGGTCCTACGCCTCATATGATATACCGGGGCAGTCAGGAGGACTGGATCAGGAAGGCGGATGTGGATGACGATGCTTTTGCCGGGGGTGTGGAATTTTTGAAATAAGGGAGCAGTCTTCTGTTCTGCCGGGAGCCTTTACAGAGAAGGGCGGCGATGGTACACTGACGGGAGGATGCGTATACTTTTTTAGAGATGAAATGGGAAAGGAATAAAAAGATGTCATGGAGTATAGAAGAAGCCATTGCCTATTACAGACAGCAGGGCGCTCCCCAGGATCAGGGAATGCTGATCGAACTGCTGAGGGAAGTACAGAGGGAGAGCAAAGGAATACTATCGCCCGGCCAGACGGGCCGGATTGCTGCGGCCCTTGGAATAAAGGAAACGCTTTTACTGGCACTGATCAGGAGAATACCGGATCTGCGCCTGGGAGATGAACATCTCCTGGAACTGTGCACAGGGCCAAACTGCGGCAAATGCAGGAAGCTGGCCGATTTTGTCCGGCAGAACTGTCAGGGACATCCCGGCCTGCAGGTAAAGGCCATTCCCTGCATGCGTCAGTGTCAGAAGGGACCTAATCTGCGCTTTGACGGACAGGTGTATCATGGCGCGGATGAGGCGCTGGTGAGGAGACTGCTGGACGACTAAAATAATTCACAAAACAGAAAAACAGTTTTTGTATAAAATGTCAAAAATGATTCGATAAGAAGAATTTAAATTGACAATTTTGTATAAAGGCGATAAAATAAAATCATCAGAACTGGAAACGTTTCCGGAAACATTTCCAGAAGACCGAAACAATCGTTTGATTTCCATTTGTAAGGAGGGTATGTATGATGAAAAAAAGATTACTGGCTTTAGGTCTGGCCGCAGCCACCATGGTTTCCGCGATGCCGGTTTACGCGGAGGAAGCGGCTGACGGAGCGACCGGTTCCGTTTACTATCTGAACTTCAAGCCGGAGCAGGATGCCCAGTGGCAGGAGCTGGCCGCGTATTATACGGAGCAGACAGGTGTGCCTGTAACCGTGACCACCGCCGCTTCCGGACAGTATGAGACCATGCTGACCAGCGAGATGGGTTCCAGCGACGCGCCCACCATGTTCCAGGTAAACGGCCCGGTAGGACTGAAGAACTGGAAGGATTACTGCTACGATCTGAGCGGCAGCGCCCTGTACGGCGAACTGACCAGCGATGATTACGCTTTGAGCGAGGACGGAGCCGTGTACGGCATTGCCTATGTAATTGAGTCCTACGGCATTATCACCAACAAGACGCTTCTGGAGCAGGCAGGCTATACGGTGGAGGACATTCAGTCCTTTGAGGATCTGAAGGCTGTGGCGGAGGACATTACCGCCCGCAAGGATGAACTGGGCTTTGCGGCCTTTACATCTGCCGGCATGGACAGCTCCTCCGACTGGAGATTTAAGACCCACCTGGCAAACCTTCCCATCTATTTTGAGTACCAGGACAAGGGCATCACTTCTACAGATGCCATTGAGGGAACCTATCTGGACAACTACAGAAATATCTGGGATCTGTACATCAACAATTCCACCTGTGATCCTGCGGAGCTGACCGCCAAGACTGCCAACGACTCTCTGAATGAGTTCGTGAACAGCGAGGCCGTATTCTACCAGAACGGTTCCTGGGAGTATGCCAACGTGGTAGGCGAGGGCAAGTTCACGGATGACGACGTGACCATGATCCCCGTTTATATCGGAGCAGGCGACGAGGCCAACCAGGGCCTGTGTACAGGAAGTGAGAACTACTGGTGCGTAAACAAGAACGCCAGCGAAGAAGATATTCAGGCTACCCTTGATTTCATGGCCTGGTGCGTAACCGATGAAACGGCCCTGAAGGCTATGACCGGCGGCGAAGGCGCCATGCCTTCCGGCGAGCCCGGTATGGCATTTGCCATCCCCTTCAAGCAGGCTCCCGAATCCACCAACCTGTTTGTGGCGCTGGATGCTCAGATGACCGCAGACGGCAAGACTCCGGTAAGCTGGAACTTTACCACCATGCCTTCCGAGGAGTGGAAGAATGTGCTGGGTTCCGCTCTGTCTCAGTATGCCGCGGATCAGACCGATGACAACTGGGCCGGCGTAGTATCCGCCTTTGTTGACAACTGGGCTGCTGAGTATGCTCTTGCAAACGGCTGATAAAAACGGAAACAGAATGGATTTAATCCGTATAGTGTGAAATTGTCCGGGCAGGCTGCCGCTTTTATGCGCGGCCTGCCCGAATTATGTTATAAGACGCGAAAGGAAAGAAAGGAGGCTGCGGGATTTGGAAAAAGCGATCAAGCGATACTGGCCCGTCTTTCTGCTGCCTACGCTGGCGGCGTTTGTGATCGGCTTTATCATTCCCTTTATACAGGGCGTGTATCTGTCCTTCTGCCAGTTTACCACGGTCAGAGACGCCTCATTTATCGGATTTTCAAATTTCACCCGGGCGCTTGCCGACACCACCTTCAGCCATGCGTTCTGGTATAACTGCGCGTTTGTGGTGGTGAGCACCCTGGCCATCAACCTGGGGGGATTGTGTGTGGCCCTGATCCTGACCAGAGAGCTGAAGGGCAGAAATGCCTACCGCACCGTATTTTTTATGCCTAACCTGATCGGAGGCATTGTGCTGGGCTATATCTGGCAGATCCTGTTAAACTGTGCCCTGAGCCTGATGAAGAAACCGCTGCTGGCGCTGGATGCCACGGCAGGCTTCTGGGGCCTGGTGATTCTGATGTGCTGGCAGCAGATCGGCTATATGATGATTATCTACATCGCGGGGCTGCAGAGCATACCGGATACCCTGACGGAGGCGGCTGAAATTGACGGGGCTACCCCCTGGCAGACGCTGATACGGGTGAAGCTGCCCATGCTGATGCCCTCCATTACCATCTGCCTGTTCCTGACCATCACCAACAGCTTCAAGCTGTTTGACCAGAACATGGCGCTGACGGGAGGGCAGCCGGCCCATCAGAGCGAGCTGCTGGCCTACAACATTTACTACACATTCTACGGACGGAGCGGTCCTCAGTGGAGGGGCATCGGCCAGGCAAAGGCCGTGATTTTCTGCCTGATCGTGGTGGCGATCTCCCTGATTCAGCTTCGGGTTACCCGTAAAAAGGAGGTGCAGCAATGACAAAGGAAGCGCGCCGTTCCAATAAAATTCTCAGCATTGTGATGGCGGTGGTATCCCTGCTCTACGTCTATCCCATCTTTATGGTTCTGATTAATTCCCTGAAGGTGGAGAGCGCCATCAGCACGGGAACCGCATTTGCGCTGCCTGGTGCTGATACGTTTGCAGGGCTTGACAACTATGAAAACGCCATCAACAGCCAGGGTTTTTTGAGCAGCCTTTTTTATACGGCTTTTATCACGGTTACATCAGTGGCGGCTATTCTGCTGTTCTGCTCCATGTTTGCCTGGTATATCACCCGGGTTAATACGAAGATTACAAAAGCCCTGTACCTGCTGTGCGCCTTTTCCATGGTAGTGCCTTTCCAGATGGTGATGTTCACCCTTTCTTCCATGGCGGACACGCTGAAGCTGAATACGCCCTGGGTGCTGTGGATTATCTATCTGGGATTCGGAGCCGGGCTGGCGGTGTTTATGTTCTGCGGCTTTATGCGCAGCGTGCCCATCGATATTGAGGAAGCTTCCCTGATTGACGGGTGCAGCCCCATCCAGACTTATTTTCATGTGGTGATTCCCATTCTGCGGCCCACCATGGTTTCCGTGGCGATTCTGGAAGCCATGTGGATCTGGAATGATTATCTGCTGCCCACCCTGATTCTGGATATCAATAAATATAAAACCATCTCCATGCTGATCCAGTACTTCAGAGGAAGCTACGGCCGGGTGGAAATGGGACCCATGATGGCCTGCATCATGCTTGCCATTCTTCCCATTATTATCATCTACCTGGTGGGACAGAAATACATTATCAAAGGCGTGGTGGCCGGAGCGGTAAAAGGCTGACGGATACGCCCACTGGGAGAGTGATGGAAACATGACGATAAAAGACATTGCCAGATTGTCCGGCTACAGCCTGGGAACGGTTTCCAGGGTGCTGAATCATCATCCTGACGTGAGCGAACAGGCCAGGAAAAAAGTGATGGCGGTGGTGGAGGAACACGGATTTGAGCCCAATGCCAACGCCAAACACCTGAAGATGAGGACCAGAACCTCCATAGCGGTTCTGGTAAAAGGCTCCCACAATATGCTGTTTTCGGACATTCTGGAGCGGATACAGGCCAAGTTTGAGGCCAGAGGGGAAGAGGTTTATGTGGCCTACCTGGACGAGGACGCCAACGAGGTGCAGTACGCGCTTTCCCTGGCCAGGCAGAGGCGGCCCAAGGGGTTTCTGTTCCTGGGGGGAGACATGGAATTTTTCCGGAAGGATTTTAAACACCTGACCGTGCCCTGCGTACTTCTGACCAACTTCGGAGGCGATCTGGGGTACGATAATCTCTCCAGCTTTTCCACGGACGATATGACAGCGTCCGAACAGGTCATGGATTACCTTTATGACTGCGGCCACCGGAAGATCGGCGTGCTGGGAGGCAATCTTTCCATTGACCAGATCAGTTACCGGCGTATCAAAGGAGTCTGCCGGTCCGCCAGAAAGAAAGGGATCCTGTTTGATACCGGACGGCAGTATGAACCCTGCCGTTATTCCATGGCGGACGGCTATCAGGCCGCCAGACGGCTTCTGGAACGGGAACCGTCCCTGACGGCGGTGTTTGCCCTGGGAGACGTGATTGCCCTGGGAGCCATGCGGGCCATGGCAGATCTGGGGCTGCGCATACCGGAAGATATTTCCGTGGTGGGCTATGACGGGATTCCCTCTTCCGAATACAGCATTCCCAGGCTCAGCACCGTCAGACAGAATCCGGAGCAGCTGGCGGATAAGGGCGTGCGGACCCTTCTGCAGGCCATCCACTACGAGATGCCGCCGGTGCATGAGCGGGTTCCGTTTGAGCTGGTGAGCAGAGAGAGCGTCCGCAGGCTGCCGGCGGACGCGGAAAGATAAAACGGAAAGATAAATTTGATGCGAAAGGGGAAGGAGCGTGAGTATGTATGAGAAAAGCGGGGATTTTGATGCCCATCACATCTTTGCCTTCACCCTGGGGGGTGGGAACTCTGGGAGAAACCGCCCGGGAGTTTGTGGATTTTCTGAAAAAGGCCGGACAGTCCTGCTGGCAGGTTCTTCCCATCGGTCCCACCGGATACGGGGATTCGCCCTATCAGTCCTTCTCATCCTTTGCGGGAAACCCCTATCTGATTGATCTGGATGACCTTTCGGAAGAGGGGCTGCTGAGCCCGGAAGAGTACCGCCATATTTCCTGGGGGGAGGATCCGGCCCGAACGGATTACGGCCTGCTCTACCAGCACCGCTTTCAGGTTCTGGAAAAAGCAGTGAAGCGTATGGAGCGAAAATGGCCGGAAGAACTGGAAGAGTTCTGTGAAAAAGAAAAGGACTGGCTGAACGATTACGCTCTGTTTATGGCGTTGAAAGAGAAATTTCAGGGAGATCCCTGGAGCCGCTGGCCCAGACCTTTGCGGGTCAGAGAGGAGGAGGCCGTTTTAAGGGCCAGGGGAGAACTGGCGAATGAGATCCGTTTCTGGAAGGGAGTCCAGTTCCTGTTTTTCAGACAGTGGGAGGCGTTAAAAGACCTGACCCGGGAAAAAGGTATCTCCATCATCGGCGATATTCCCATCTATGTGGCGGAGGACAGCGCCGATGTGTGGGCCCATCCGGAACAGTTTCAGATGGATGAGGAGCTGCGGCCCCGGAAGGTGGCGGGCTGTCCCCCTGACGGATTTTCCGCCACAGGCCAGCTGTGGGGCAATCCGCTGTTTGACTGGGAAAAGATGGGGGAGGACGGATACCGGTGGTGGATCGAGCGCATCTCCTTTCAGTTCCGGTTTTATGACATTCTCCGCATCGATCATTTCCGGGGATTTGAATCCTATTATGCCATCCCCTACGGGGCGGAGGACGCCAGCGGCGGAAGCTGGGAGCAGGGCCCCGGCCTGGAGTTTTTCCGGCGGCTGGAGGAAGCGGTGGGGAGAAAGCAGATCATTGCGGAGGATCTGGGATTTATCACCCCTCCGGTTCGCCGGCTTCTGGAAGATACGGGTTTTCCCGGGAT
Organism: Candidatus Merdiplasma excrementigallinarum; assembly: GCA_018713435.1. GTDB lineage: Bacteria > Bacillota > Clostridia > Lachnospirales > Lachnospiraceae > Merdiplasma > Merdiplasma excrementigallinarum. The sequence goes on along the minus strand of DVOS01000044.1, from coordinate 8,667 downwards.
GAAGCTGCTGCAGTTCGGGTTTGACCGGAGAGACGGAGGCGGAAGGGTCTATCAGCCCCACAATTATCCGCGAAACTGTGCGGCTTACGTGGGTACCCATGATAATGACACGGCCCTTGGCTGGCTGGAGACGGCGGATCCGGAGGATGTGGCCCTGGCCAGGGAATACCTCCGGCTGGAAAAAGGAAAAGAAGAAAACTGGGGTATGATGGCCGCCCTCTGGGGCAGTCCGGCGGACTGGGTGATCGTACAGATGCAGGACGTGCTGGGACTGGGAACAGAGGCCAGGATGAATACCCCCTCCACCCTGGGCGGCAACTGGCAGTGGCGGGCTCTTCCCGGCTCCTGGGATGATGGGCTGGCGGCCCGGCTGCGCCGGCAGATGGAGGTGTATGAGAGGCTGCAGTAACGGAAAGGGGATGTTGCAAAAAGATTTCATTGCTTCCGGTACATCCGGTGTTCACCTTGTCCTATCGACATCTGCCCGCAGCAAGCGGAATAATCCGCCTGCTGCGGAACATCTGTCTCGGACATGTGTACACCTGGATGTACCGGAAGCAAATGTACTCTTTTTTGTAACTCTCCCTCACATTTATAGCAGAAAGAGGATGCTGTCTATCATGAATTTCATGATTTTGCAGCACCCTCTTTGATTATTCACTCTCCAGAACGGTTCCTGTCAGCATCCCTTCCGTAAACCTGACCCGTTCCATGTCAAAACCGGACAGATCCAATTCCGCAAGGTCCAGGCAGCCATAAAACATATAGCTCATATCCTGCGCCAGGCCGGTTTCAAAACCGCTCACATCCAGCTCCCGCAGGCTGGAGCAGCCATAAAACATATAGCCCATATCTGTTACATTCCCGGTATCAAAACCCCTCACATCCAGAGACGTCAGCTGCCTGCAGTCATAAAACATGCTGCGCATGGCTGTGGTTTTGGATGTGTCAAAGCCGGACACGTCCAGCTCCTCCAGGCGGATGCAGCTGTAGAACATCCAGGACATGGCCGCGGCGTTTCCCGTATCAAAACCGCTCACATCCAGCTCCTCCAGTTCCATGCAATTATAGAACATACCGCTCATATCCGTCACCCGGGAGGTATCAAAGCCGGATACATCCGCTTCCTTCAGGGAACTGCAGCCATAAAACAGAAAGGCCATATCCGTCACCCTCTCCGTGGAGAACCCGGCCAGGTTCACCTTCTTCAGATTCTCGCAGCCCTCAAACATTCCCCGCATGGTAACGGTCTGTGCGGTATCAAAACCGGACAGATCCAGTTCCTCCAGCGCCCGGCAGTGATAGAACAGTATACTCATGTCCGCCGTCTCTTCCGTGTGGAAGTTTCCGTTAAACCGGATGTCCCGGACATGGTCAAAGCAGGCAAACAGGGCCCTGGCATTTTCCCCTGCTTTCACGCCCCCTTCCCCGCCGATATATAAATCGTACAGGGCTCCGCTCTGTTTCGTCCAGGCCAGCACGCTTCCGTCTCCTGCCATGGATACATCCCAGGCGTTTTCTTCCGCCTCCGCAGTTGTGTCCACAAAGGTGATCGATCCGATCTGGCTGCGGCGGATGGCGCTGTTTCCAAACACCCCCGCATCCGAACCATCGGCATATTCCCAGTCAATCCCCTGAAAATCCACCTTTTCCGGCTCCAGCAGGATCCCGGTAAGGGGAAGCACCTGGGATAGTTCTTTTCCCTCCCAGACCGTGCCGTCCAGCATCCCGCTGTCAAACTGCAGAGCAGAGGTATCCAGGTTTGTCAGATCCAGATCTGCCAGGCTTCTGCAGTTGGAAAACATATATCTCATGTCCGAAACATGTTTCGTATCCCAGCCGGTCAGATCCAGACCGGTCAGGGAGACACAGTCGGAAAACATCCAGGACATGTCCTCCGCCCGGGATGTGCCGAACCCGGAAAGATCCAGTTCTTTCAAACTGTAGCATTCTTGAAACATCCAGGACATATCTTCCGCCCGGGGATTGGCGAAGTTTTTCAGGTTCAGCTCCCGCAGGCTCCTGCATCCTGAAAACATGGAGGACAGATCCTTAACGCCGGAGGTATCAAACCCGCTTACATCCACCGTCTCCAGATTAAAGCAGTCCGCAAACATATAGGACATACTCTCCGCGCCGGATGTGTCCCATCCGGAAAGCAGCAGACTGGAAAGATTCCCGCAGCCGCTGAACATCCCTGCCATGCTGGTAACCTGAGATACGTCCAGGCCCTCCAGATTCAGACTGGTCAGGCTGGCGCAGTCCGCGAACATATAGGACATGGAGGTCACACGGGAGGTATCCAGGCTCTCCAGGTTCAGCTCCTCCAGGCTGGCGCAGCCGTGAAACAGGCTGTTCATGTTTTCCGTCAGGGAGGTATCCCATCCGGCGAGATCCAGTGTTTTCAAAGACCCGCAGTCTTCAAACAGGGAGGACATTCTCTTCACCCGAGAGGTATCAAAGCCGGATACGTCCAGCGCTTCCAGGGAAGAGCAGCCCTTAAACATGGAATTCATATCCGTTGCCCGGGAGGTATCAAAGCCGGATACGTCCAGCGTCTTCAGGGAGGCGCAGTCCTCAAACATACTGCTCAGATCCTCCGCCCCGGCGGTATCCAGACCGTCTGCCAACAGCTCTGTCAGGGCCTCGCAGCCCTCAAACATGGCGTTTAAATCTCTGGCGGCTTTGGTGTCAAATTCTCCCAGTTCCAGACTGACCAGGGATTCACAATACCGGAACATGCCGGAAAAGTTATCCGCTCCTGCCGTATCAAACATACTCACATCCAGAGAAGTCAGGCTGTAGCACCTGGAAAACATCTGGTCAAACTCTCTTACCTTTTCCGTCCGAAAGCCCGTCAGATCAATCCCGGTCAGGCCGACGCAGCCCTGGAACATCCCGGTCATGCTGACAGCCTCTCCGGTATCAAAATGACCGGCGAAGGTAATCTGACTGGCATTTTCAAATCCCGCGAAGGCATAGCTGCAGTTTTCATTTGCTTTTACGCCGCCCTCGGCCCCGATATACAGATCGTACAGGGACGCATCATCCTCCGTCGGCTGCACCCAGGCCAGCACGCTGCCGTCCCCCTCATCTGACACGTCCCAGGCATCTTCTCCCGCTTCCTTCCGGCTGTCCAGGAAAGTAATGGAACCGATCTGACTTCGCCGGTAGGCGGAATTGCCCAGCACATCCGCATCCGCCCTGTCATCCTCTGACGGGCTGTAATCTTTAAAATCCGTCTCATTCACATCCAGCAGAGTGCGGGAAGGCGCCCAGCTTCCGGTGACCGCCCAGAATATGCCGGCTCCCGCCAGCAAAATCCCGGCTGTGGCAACTCCGTACTGCCGCCGGATTTTCCGGCGCAGCCGAATCTCCTCCGGCATGGGGGTATTATACAGAATAGATTTAAATTCCTCCATGCTCTGGGGACGCTTTTTCGGGTTCACCTCCAGCCCCTTCATCACCGCCCGCGCCTGCCAGTTCTTCAGCTTCAGCCTTCTCTTTTTCAGCGGAATCAGCTCATCCTTCTGGGACCGGCTCAGGGCGTCCGGAGGCGCCTCCCCCGTAAGCACCTGATAGATGGTGGCACACAGGCCGTAGATGTCCGTCCAGGGGCCCAAAGCTTGTCCGGAAGTGCCGTACTGCTCCAGAGGCGCATATCGCTTTGTGATGAGAATCATGCTCTGCTCCCGGTCCATCCGGGCTGCGGCTCCAAAATCAATCAGCTTTACGCTGCCGTCCTCCTGCACCAGCAGATTGGAGGGCGTAATGTCCCGGTGCAGGATGCCCTGTTTATGTAGAACGACCAAAGCGTCAATGGGCTCCCGCAGCATTGCAAAAAGCTGCCCGGGCTTTACCTTGCCCGCATAGGCTTCCAGGGGCGTGCCCCGGATGTACTCCATCACGATGTAGGCCGTCTCGTTTTCCTCAAAATAGTCCTGCACCGTCACCACGCCCCGGATGTTCTTCATCATTCCCAGCACCCGGGCTTCCCGGATAAAATGTTCCCGTCCTACCTGATACAGACTCCTGTTCTCCTCCGGCACCTGCAGGTCGTCCGTCTCCTCCGTATCTCTGCTGGCAAACTCTCGCGGAAAATATTCCTTGATGGCCACCGGCGTCTGCAGCACCTCATCGTAAGCCGCATAGGTGATGCCGAAGCCTCCGGCCCCGATCACACTTCCCAACTGGTAACGGCCGTTTAACAGCGTTCCCCTGGACAGCGCCGGATTCTCATTTTCCTGTTCCCGATGGTCATATCCGCAGTAAGGACAGACTGTCTCTTCTTCTATGGGCCGCATGCAGCGGGAACATAGATAGACACCGCTAATATCCATATAGACCCTCCTCTCAGACATTCTGACAGTTTCCTTCTCACTCTGATCATACCAGAGGGGAGCCTCTTTTTATCTACTCAGAGTAAACAGACAGCCATACATCCAAGTCTGAAAGTATACCCGTTTCATTTTATCGGCACCAGCCGGGGCAGTCCGTACCCCTCCAGCACCGCGTCCATCTCTCCCAGGGACAGCCGGTTTACCAGGCCGTAAATAATGGCCACGTCCCGCTTTGAATCGCTGGTCAGGGCGGATCGGAGCCCGCTTTTTAACAGCTGGGCCGTTTCCTCATAGCTAAATTCCAGCACAAAGGCGATGCGCAGAAGCATATCCCGCTCCGCCCGCTGTTTTCCGTTAATAATCTTGTAGCCGGTGGCCCGGTTAAACCCTGCCAGCTCTGACATCACCTCCACCGACATATTTTTCTCCCCCAGCCTGGGAAGAAGCAGGTCCGGCACGGAAGCCGTTCTCTCCGGCACCATGCCCATCAGCTTGTCCAGATCCTCCTTTTTAGAATGATTCACCATCCATTTGGTATGGCCGATCCGCTCCTGCCCTTCCTCCGGCGTCTGCTTTCTGTACTCCATAAAAACCCTCCCTGGTTGCCCGAAAATTTGGTGTTTAAGCACATTATAACGAAAAAAAGGAAGCTGGACAACATGTACGCCCACAATCTCTGCTTGACATTCCTTCTCTTTCGCCTTATCATATAGTTTGCTTTCAAACTATATAAGGAGGTACACACTGACATGCAGGGAGAACTGCATTATCTGCTGCTGAAATGTTTCCGCGGCAGCCACAAATTCATTGTGCAGGAAACATCCAAAATTTCTCTGCTGCCCGGCCAGCCCAAGGTTCTGGAATGCCTGCGGGAGCGGGACGGACTCTCCCCCAAAGAGATCGGAACGCTCTGCGGTATCGACAAATCTACCATGACCAGCCTTCTGGCAAAAATGGAACGCCAGAAACTGGTCTCCCGCACTGACAACCGGGAGGACCGACGGGCCATACACATCTGGCTGACTCCCCAGGGCCGGGTCTATGCGGATCAGGTGGCCGGGATCTGCCGCAGGGCCGATGAACTGGCCCAGAGAAACCTGACGGAATCCCAGCAGAAGGAACTGCTGCGGCTGCTGCAGATTGTGTCCGATACGTTTGAAGAAAAAATATCTGAGGAGGAAAAAAGAAAATGAAAGATATGATTAAACGCTACTTCTTTTTCATACTGGGACTGATCATCAATTCTTTCGGCATTGCCTTCATTACCAAGAGCGCTCTGGGCACTTCCCCTATTTCCAGCGTTCCCTATGTGTTCAGCCTCAGATTTGACGGTTTCAGCTTTGGAGGCTTTACCTTTATCATGAATATGCTGTTTATTCTGCTTCAGGTTCTGCTGCTGCGGAAAAATTTTCAGCTCATTCAGCTTCTGCAGATCGGAGCCAATTTTCTGTTCAGCGCCTTTATCGATGTAGGCATGTCCGCTCTGTCCTGGCTGAATCCTTCATCTATCCCGCTGCGGCTTATCAGCCTGGCAATCGGCTGCGTGATCCTGGCCTTCGGCATCTGCGTGGAAGTAGCCCCTGACGTGATCGTTGTTCCCGGAGAGGGTATAGTAAGAGCTATATCCCGGGTTTCAGGCAGAGAGTTCGGAAAGGTGAAAATCTGTTTCGATGTAACTCTGATTGCCATTTCCTTCCTTTCCTCTCTGCTCTTTTTCCACGGCCTGCAGGGCATCGGAATCGGCACAGTCATCTCCGCCCTGGCAGTGGGTCCCATCGTATCCTTTTTCAACAGGCATCTGCCCCTTACATTTTCTTCAGATCCTGACGGGATACAATACCAAAGGCACTTCTGGCACTGTCAACTGCACGGATGATGGCCTCGCTGACCGCTTCCGCCGCCCGGGATTCGGCAGTTCCGGATCCCGGGAAGCAGGTATCCGTCTCTTCATGCCGCATATCCGTATTCTGCAAAACTTTCTATCAGTTCTCCTTTTGATTGACAATTTAAATGGTTCATCCCTATAATATTTTATACCCCGGTGTAATGGGGAAAGAGGGAGGGCTTGCTTATGATGAAAAAGACCGGAAAGAAAGCTGCGCGAAAATGGGTTTTATTCTCTTTCTGGATGACAGCGGCAGGCGTTCTGCCCGGGCAGATCCGGGCTTTGGCCGCGGAATCGCTGCAGGCCGGTTCTGGGCCCGCGGAAATGTTCCGGGCGGCAGAGCTTCCTGCTGAACTTGCCTATTCGGACAGCCTGCATGATTTCACGCTGGAAATAGAGGGGCAGCTGGACATTTTCCAAACAGAAGATACCGGCAGCGCCAGCTCCTCAAACTGGGAAGAAAACCGCGCGGTCAGCCAATATGGAACCGACGGCTTAACGGTCCGGGGAGACAGCCATATGACGGACACCACAATTTTTCAGGCTGACGGCAGCTCGCAGGTAAATGAATTTGCCAGCCAGTTCCAATATGAAAACGGAGTGCTTCTGCGCACCGCCGTCCTGCCCTTCCCCGGTTCCTCCAGCCTTGAGATATCCCCTACAGAGTATCTGGATCTGGAGCTGCCGGACAGCGCCTGTGTCACGGAAATCAGTAAGGAAGCGGCAGAAAACGGCACAGCCGTCTACCATCTGGATCTAAACGCTGCCGCCATCACGGAGGAAAATGCTCATATCCTGAAGCATGTGCTGCATGAAAATTATCAGATCAACTGGGCGGAAAATCCGGAATACGGTTTTGAGGCGGGATTTGATGAAGCAAGTCTGCAGGTCATCCTGGATGGCCAGGGAGCTCCCCTGTCTATCCGGGCAGATTATATTGTAAACGCAGTGGTGCAGGATGGGTTTAAAGCCAGTGGAACCACAGTCTTTCATTTTTCTCCGGGTTCGGATGAAAACCAATCCGGGTTCACGGTGGAACAGCTGGAAGCCATTAAAGCCAGCCTTGGCATTCCGGCAGGAAAACAGCTGGAAATTCAGCAGAGCGAACCCTACTACTGGGAAGCGGGAGAGCGCTGGCTGATTCAGGTAGATTTCTATGAGAACGGGAATTACGCGGCAGGAGCTGCCTTTGACCGGGATACTCTGGAGATATGCGCGAATATTTATATGTATGCGGGATGAGAAACAAAAAGGCTGCCGCAGATGCGGCAGCCCGTTTTTTGTTCTGTCTCTTTTTCCGGTCCGGAAATTACAGCTGAGGACCAGCGGCAACCAGAGCCTTGCCGGCCTCGTTGCTCTCGTATTTTGCGAAGTTCTTAACGAATCTCTGAGCCAGATCCTTAGCCTTGGTCTCCCACTCGGAAGCGTCAGCATAGGTATCTCTGGGATCCAGAATGCCTGTGTCCACACCCGGAAGCTCCGTGGGAACCTCAATGTTGAAGTAGGGGATCTTCTTGGTGGGAGCCTTCAGGATATCGCCGTTCAGGATCGCGTCGATGATGCCGCGGGTATCCTTGATGGAGATACGCTTGCCGGTTCCGTTCCATCCGGTATTTACCAGATAAGCCTTGGCTCCGCTCTTCTCCATTCTCTTAACCAGCTCTTCTGCATACTTGGTGGGATGCAGCTCCAGGAATGCCTGGCCGAAGCATGCGGAGAAGGTGGGGGTGGGCTCGGTGATGCCGCGCTCTGTACCAGCCAGTTTTGCTGTGAAACCGGACAGGAAGTAGTACTGGGTCTGCTCCGGAGTCAGGATGGATACGGGCGGAAGTACGCCGAACGCGTCTGCGGACAGGAAGATAACTTCCTTGGCAGCGGGGCCTGCGGAAACAGGACGCACGATCTTCTCAATGTGGTCGATGGGGTAAGATACACGGGTGTTCTCCGTTACGCTCTTATCCGCGAAATCGATCTTGCCGTTCTCATCCAGAGTTACGTTCTCCAGCAGAGCGTTTCTCTTGATAGCGTTGTAGATATCCGGCTCGGACTCCTTGTCCAGGTTGATAACCTTCGCGTAGCAGCCGCCCTCGAAGTTGAACACTCCGTTGTCATCCCAGCCGTGCTCGTCGTCGCCGATCAGCAGACGCTTCGGGTCTGTGGACAGGGTGGTCTTTCCTGTTCCGGAAAGTCCGAAGAAAATAGCGGTGTTCTCGCCGTTCATATCTGTGTTTGCAGAGCAGTGCATGGAAGCGATGCCCTTCAGCGGCAGATAGTAGTTCATCATGGAGAACATACCCTTCTTCATCTCTCCGCCGTACCAGGTGTTCAGGATAACCTGCTCGCGGCTTGTGATATTGAAGACAACTGCGGTCTCAGAATTGAAGCCCAGCTCCTTGTAGTTCTCTACTTTCGCCTTGGAAGCGTTGTAAACAACGAAATCCG
>DVOS01000043.1 GCA_018713435.1 Candidatus Merdiplasma excrementigallinarum | reverse complement strand
GGATATCCTGTATCTGCTGCAGGATATGAGAGAATTTGAACTGTATGGGACTGTGAGAGCCGTAGTCAGCGTCTGTGACTCCATGAATTACATAACAGATGAAGAGGATTTGCTGCAGGTGTTCCGGCTGGTGAGTAATTATCTGGATCCCGGCGGCATTTTTATTTTTGACCTGAATACGGTGCACAAGTACCGGGACATTCTGGGAGACGCCACGATTGCGGAAAACCGGGAGGAATGCAGCTTTATCTGGGAAAATGATTTCGATGAGGAAGAGGGAATCAATGAGTACGATCTGACCCTGTTTATCAGGCGGGAGGATGAGGACCTCTATGAGAAATATGAGGAAACCCACTATCAGCGGGCCTATTCCCTGGAACGGGTGGAGGAGCTGATCGGGGAGGCGGGGCTGAAGCTGGAGGCGGTGTACGATGCCTTCACGCTTCAGCCGCCGAAGCCGGAGAGCCAGCGGGTTTATTTTGTGGCCAGGGAAGTCCGCCACCGGGGAAAGTGGTACGCGGACCAGACGGAGGATGAGAAGGAGGAGGAAACAGTATGAGAAGCCGGGTAAAAAAAGGGCTGCTTATTTCCGCCCTGCTTCTGGCAGGCCTGGGAGCGGCAGGCTGCGGCCGGGAGGGAGAAGGGCTGTCTGCCGCCGGCCAGGGAGAAACCTCTGCCGCCGGGAGGCTGATTACAGTGGGCTTTTCCCAGCTGGGCTCCGAGTCCGACTGGAGAATCGCCAACAGCGAGTCTTTTGTCAATACTTTTACACGGGAAAACGGCTACGACCTGCTGCTGGAAAACGCCCAGCAGAAACAGGAGAATCAGCTGAAAGCCATCCGGAAGTTTGTGCTCCAGGATGTGGACTACATTGTGGTGGCGCCCATTGTGGAGAGCGGCTGGGATTCAGCCCTGCAGGAGGCCAAAAACGCCGGCATACCGGTGATACTGGCGGACCGGATGGTGGACGCGGATGAAAGCCTTTACACCTGCTACGTGGGAGGCAACTTTGTAAAAGAAGGGGAAGAAGCCGGCCGGTGGCTGGAGAACTATTTAAAGGAGCAGGGCCGATCAGAAGAGACCATCAACATTGTGACCCTGCAGGGAACCCCGGGGGCCTCCGCCGCCATCGGCCGGACGGAAGGCTTTGCCAATATCCTGGAAGAGCATGACAACTGGAACATGCTGGATATGCGCAACGGCGAATTCACCCAGGCCAAAGGGGAAGAAGAGATGGAGGACCTGCTGGCAGCCTATGAGGATATTGACGTGGTGGTCTGCCAGAACGACAACATGGCCTTCGGCGCCGTAGACGCCATACACGCCGCGGGAAAAACCTGCGGGCCCAAGGGAGACATTGTCATCATCTCCTTTGACGCGGTGAAAGCGGCCTTCGACTATATGATCGAGGGAACCATCCATGTGGATTTCGAGTGCAATCCCCTTCACGGGCCCCGGGTGGCTGAGATTATCCAGGAACTGGAGGCGGGAAAGACCGTGGATAAAATCCAGTATGTAGATGAAACCTATTTTGACTACACCATGGATCTGGAAAAACTGAAAGAAGGAAGAACCTATTAATGATTAAAGTGTTTTTGGTGGAAGATGAGATCGTCATGCGGGAGGGGATCAAAAATACCATCTCCTGGGAGAAGGAAGGGTTTCAGTTTGTGGGGGAGGCCAGCGACGGGGAACTGGCCTATCCCCTGATACAGAAAACCAGGCCGGATATCCTGATTACGGATATCAAGATGCCCTTTATGGACGGACTGGAGCTGAGCCGGCTGGTGAAAAAGGAGCTGCCCGCTGTCAAGATCATCATACTCAGCGGATACGATGAATTTAAATATGCCCAGGAGGGCATCAATATCGGCATCGCCGATTATCTCCTGAAGCCGGTGACCGGCGCCAGGCTTCTGGCCGCCATCAAAAAAGTGGCGGAGGAAGTGATAAAGGAAAAGGAACAGAAATCTTTTCTGGAAACCTATGACCAGGAACAGGAAGAACGGCAGCAGATGGAGAAGCAGAAATACTTCCGCAGGCTGATATCCGGACAGATGTCCGTCTCCGCCATGTTAAGCGAAGGGGCTGTGCTGGGGCTGGATATGGCGGCGGAAGAATACAATATTCTGCTGTTCCAGGTGTTTGCGGGAGAAAACCAGGAGGAGTACAGCGAGACGGCCAACCGGATTACAGAAGAGATCCGGGAGATGGCCGCCCGCCAGGAGCAGGCGGTGCTTATCGAGATGAGCACCCAGGGGCTGGCGTTTTTGATCCGGGGAACCGCCGGCCATACCGCGCGGGAAGTGCTGGATGGCCTGATCCGGGAACTGCTGAAAATTCTGGAGCGGTATCCGGAGGCGTCCTATTTTGGCGGTGTGGGAAGCACCGTGTCCCGGCTCAGTGAACTGAACCGGTGCAATGAGGAAGCCAACCGGGCGTTTGCCTACCGCTACATCCGGAAAAGGAACCAGATTGTCCGCAGCGAAGACCGGGAAGAGGAGAATTCCCAGGAGGAGCTGAAGCTGAGCACCCTGAACGTGAATCAGATTGACCGGAAAATCGCGGAAAATTTCCTCCGAACCGGCCTGAAGGGGGAAACCCGCCATTTCCTGACAGAATATATCGACAGCCTGGGAAGGGACAATATGGCCTCCCTTATGTTCCGTCAGTATATTACCATGGATCTGTATATTACCGCTGTGGGGGTACTGGAGCAGCTGGGGTATGATTCGGGAGAACTGGTGGAGCGGTGCGGCGATTTCCAGCAGATGGCGGGGGTATTTGAAAGCCTGGAGCAGATGGAGGATTATCTGCAGAAGGTATTTGAAACGGTGATTGAACTGCGGGAAAAGGCCGCCAGCAAGCGGTACAGCTCCCTGCTGGAGAAGGCGGTAGCTTACATACAGGAAAATTTCTGCAGTCCCGATATATCCTTAAACAGCGTGGCGGCCAGCGTAAATTTAAGCCCCAATCATTTCAGCACCGTTTTTGGGCAGGAGATGGGCCAGACCTTTGTGGAATATCTGACGGCCCAGCGCATGGGAAAAGCCAGGGAACTGCTGCGGGGAACCAATATGAAAACCGCGGAGATTGCCTACGCGGTGGGCTATAAGGACCCCCATTATTTCAGCTACCTGTTTAAAAAGACGCAGAACTGCACCCCCAGGGAATTCAGGGGAAAGGCATAGGGTGAGGGCATGAACGAACTGAAGGGATTTTCCGTTAAAATGCGGCTGAATATACTGGTGATGGTCAGCTTTATTCCCTTCACGCTGATGATTATATTTTTGCTGTGGATGGTGTACAGCTTTTCCCAGCGGTATGATTCCAGCGTGGAAAATATCACCAGGGCCAATGTTTACACAGCGGATTTTAAAGAGAGCATTGACTATACCATGTATATCATCGTGGCAAATTCCGAACGGGCGGACGAGCTGGTGGATCGGGAAGAACCCTACCGTCTGATTGAGGACGCCAGGGACACCTTTCGGCAGTTAAACGCCGCGGCCCGCAACGAGGATACCAGGAACCGGCTGAAGCGCATTATCGCCAGCCTGAATTCCCTGGAGCAGCAGGTAGGGGAGCTGGAAAAGAGCGCCAGGGTTATCGGAAGCTATGAAAAAAACATGGAGCGGCTGGACCTGGACATCCGGGTTATGACGGAGCTGATCCAGGAGCAGGTGCAGGAGTACATTTACTATGAGGCGGCCAGCCTGGCGGTGATCCGGGAGGGCATCCGGGCCGATGTGGGAAATGTGATTCTGATCAGCGGCCTGGTGCTGGCTGCCCTGCTGGCCCTCTACCTGCTGGTGAGCGGCGTGATCACGGCCAGCATCACCAAACCTCTGCAGAAACTGCGGGAAGCTACAAGGCTGGCCGGCCGGGGAGATTTTGCCGTCCGGGCCCCGGAATATGAAGGGACGGCCGCCGTGCCGGCCCTTGCGGGGCAGAAGGACGAGCTGGCCGTACTGAATGTCAGCTTTAACCAGATGATGGAACGGATCGGAAATCTGGTGGAGGATATCCGGGTGGAGCAGCTGAAGCTGCGGGCAGCGGAGCTGAACCTTCTTCAGGCCCAGATCAATCCCCATTTTCTGTACAATACGCTGGATGCCATCATCTGGATGGCGGAATCCGGCCAGACCGAGCAGGTCATTACCATGGTGTCGGCCCTCTCCGACTTTTTCCGCACCACCCTCAGCAAGGGTCGGGATTTTATTACCGTGCGGGAGGAAGAGACCCACATTGAGAGCTACCTGAAAATCCAGCAGTTCCGCTACCGGGATATCCTGGAGTATTCCATTGATATTCCGGAGGAGCTTTACGGCTGCCAGGTGCTGAAGCTGACCCTTCAGCCGGTGGTGGAAAACGCCCTGTATCACGGAATTAAAAGCAAGCGGGGCATGGGACATATAGCGGTGAAGGGCCGCCGGCTGGGAAATCTGCTGCTGCTGACCGTGGAGGACGACGGCATGGGCATGACGGAGGAACGGCTGGAGGCAGTGCGCCGGGGCCTGTCCAAGGAGACGGACAGCGGCGACGGCGACGGCTTCGGCCTGTATAATATCCAGCAGCGGATCAAGCTGTATTACGGACAGGAATACGGCATGGAGATTGACAGCCAGTACGGAAAGGGCACCCGGGTGGAAATCACCATTCCGGTGAAGAAGCCGTAAAAAAACAAACTTTTCACCGTAAAAAATCAAAAAAACCGGGAGAAACCTTTAGAAAATAGTAAAATTCTTCCCTTATTGCAGAAAATATTGGGTTGCACGCCGTCATAATGTATAGTAAAATGAACTCATCAAGCAAAGAGATGGTTAATATAACCAAACAAAAGGAGGAATTTGCTATGAACAAGAAAATTCTTGCAGCTCTTGGATGCGGTATCGCGGCAGCCGCTATGATGGGTATGACCGCTATGGCCGAGGATGGCGAACTGATCAGAGTTGGATACGCGCAGGTTGGTCATGAGTCCGACTGGCGTACCGCCAACACCCAGAACTATCAGGACACGTTCACCGAGGAGAACGGATTTGAGCTGTCCCTGATCGACTGCGATAACGACAACGCAGCACAGCTGGAAGCAGTTCGTAACTTCATCACACAGGAGATGGATTACATCATCATCGCTCCGATCCAGTCCGCTGGATGGGACACCGTTCTGCAGGAAGCTATGGATGCCGGCATCCCGGTAATCATCGCTGACCGTGAGATCGAGTCTGATGCTTCCATGTATGACGCATGGGTAGGAACCGACCCCACCAAGGAAGGTGAGACCGCCGGAAACTGGCTGGCTGAGTACCTGGACGGCGCAGATGCCAACATCCTGGTAATCGAGGGCAGCGTAGGCGCTTCCGCAGCAATCGGACGTACCAACGGCTTCAATGCTGTGGCTGAGACACATGATAACTGGACCATTCTTGACTCCCAGTCCGGTGACTTCACCCAGGACGGCGGCCAGGAAGTAATGGAGTCCTTCATTAAATCCTACGAGGGACAGTTCAACGTAGTTGTTTGCCAGAATGATAACGAAGCATACGGCGCTATGGATGCTATGGATGCAGCAGGCATCACCTACGGCGTTGACGGCGACGTGATCCTGATCTCCTTCGATACCACTCACGACGGACTGCAGTACGTTCTGGACGGAAAGATCCACTGCAACGTTGAGTGTAACCCGATCCAGGCTGAGACCGTTATGGGCGTGATCAACGCTATGGAAGCCGGTGAAGAGTACGAGGCAGTTACCTACGTTGAGGAAGGTGCTTTTGTAGCTCCTGGCATCGAGAGTGAGTTTGCGACAACCATGACTCAGGAAATCCTGGATGGCCGTCCCTACTAATCCGCTTACTTATTGAGGCTAGATAAATAAGCAGGAGGGAGAAAATCCCCAACGGGTTTTCTCCCTCTTTTTTCTGATTTACGCAAAACAGAAGGGAGGAGTAGTGTTGGAAGCTGGCGTAGTATTGCAGGCGAAAGGGATCTGCATGACATTCCCCGGTGTGAAGGCATTGGATGACGTGACTCTGACCCTGAAAAAGGGAGAGATCCGGGCTCTGATGGGGGAAAACGGTGCAGGAAAATCTACCCTGATCAAATGTCTGACCGGCGTAAACAAATTTGAAGCCGGAGAAATTTATCTGGAAGGGTTTGACAAACCCATTGTAAACAGAGATACCATGGACGCGCAGAAAAAGGGTATATCCACTGTGTACCAGGAGGTAAACCTCTGTCCCAACCTGTCGGTGGCGGAGAACCTTTATATCGGACGTGAGCCCCTGACAAAGCTGGGAACCATTAACAGAAAAGAAATGGTGAGAAAAGCTGCAGCTCTGATGAAGGAACTGGAGCTTGATATTGATGTTACCAAGAATCTGGAAGACTATTCACTGGCATTGCAGCAGATGGTTGCCATAGCCCGTGCTGTAGATATGGACAGCAAAGTGCTGATTCTGGACGAGCCCACCTCATCACTGGACGACAAAGAGGTGGAAAAGCTGTTTACCATGATGCGGAACCTGAAGGCAAAGGGCGTGGGTATTATCTTTGTTACCCACTTCCTGGAACAGGTGTACGCGGTGTGCGACGGCATTACCGTGCTGCGGAACGGCACCCTGGTGGGTGAGTATGAGATTGAGGAACTTCCCAGAGTGAAGCTGGTTGCGGCCATGATGGGCAAGGACTTTGACGACCTGGCCTCCATCAAGAAAGAGGGAAGCGGCGACAAGAGCAAAGAGCCCCTGGTAATCGAGGCAAAGGGACTGAGCCATGCCGGAACCATCAAGCCCTTCGACTTGGATATCCACAAAGGCGAAGTGGTGGGTCTTACCGGCCTGCTTGGCAGCGGCCGAAGCGAGCTGGCCAGAGCCATTTACGGTGCCGACAGGGCCCAGACCGGTACTCTGAAGGTAAAAGGGCAGGAAGTAAAGATCAAGAACCCCATCGACGCCATGCACCTTGGCATGGGACTGCTGCCTGACGACCGGAAGGCGGAGGGCATCATCGGGGATCTGTCCGTGAGAGAAAATATTATTCTGGCTGTTCAGGCCAAGATGGGCATTATGAAAAAGCTGTCTATGGCCAAGCAGTGTGAGATTGCCGACAAGTATATCGATCTGCTGCAGATTAAATGCGCCAGCCGGGAGACTCTGATCAAACAGCTCTCCGGCGGAAATCAGCAGAAATGTATTCTGGCCCGGTGGCTGGCGACCAATCCGGATTTCCTGATCCTGGACGAGCCTACCAGAGGTATTGATATCGGAACCAAGACCGAGATCCAGAAGCTGGTGGTGAAGCTGGCAGACGAAGGCAAGAGCCTGATCTTTATCTCCTCTGAGATTGAGGAGATGCTCCGTACCTGCAACCGCATGGCAGTTCTCAGGGACGGCCGGAAGGTGGGCGAGATCGAGGAGAGAGATATGAACCAGATGAGTGTTATGAAAGCAATCGCAGGAGGTGACAAGAATGAGTAGTTGGAAAAAGTTGACTCAGAAACGCTTGTTCCTCCCCATCTTCAGTATGATCCTGGTTATGCTGATCAATGTGGTGTATGACATCGCCTGCGGGAACATGCCTTTCAATTTCTTTGTGATTACCATCCGGAACGAAGTGCTTTATGGCCGTCTGATCGATATCCTGAACCGGGGCAGTGAGATTGCCATTCTGGCTATCGGCATGACCCTGGTGGTTTCCTCATCAGGCGGAACCGATATTTCCGTGGGTTCCGTGATGAGCCTGTACGCCGGCGTATGCTGTATGCTGCTGGCCGGCTTTGGAAACGCCAACGTATCCGAGTACCATACGCCGCTGTTAGTGGGCATCGGCGCCGGACTGCTGGTAACGTTAGTCTGCGGTCTGTTCAACGGTTTCCTGGTGGCGTATATGAACATACAGCCCATGGTGGCCACGCTGATCCTATGGTCGGCAGGCCGGGCCATCGGTCTGCTGCTGTGCAACAGCCAGATCGTGTATGTGCGTGTGGAATCATTCCAGGTACTGGGTTCCTATGTGGGATTCATGCCCACACCCATTATTGTGGCGGCCGTCTGCGTGGCAGTGGCGGCCCTGGTGCTGCGGTTTACCGCTCTTGGCACCTATATCCAGAGCGTTGGTATCAACAAGAGAGCTTCCCGTATCGCGGGATTTAATTCCGCCAAGATTATTCTGCTGTGCTATGCTATCTGCGGTCTGTGCGCAGGTCTGGCCGGCATGGTGGCTACCTCCCGTATCTATTCAGCCGATACCAACAACATCGGCCTGAACATGGAGCTGGACGCCATCCTGTCCGTAGCGCTGGGCGGCAACTCTCTGGGCGGCGGCAGATTTAACCTGGCAGGCTCCATCATCGGCGCTTATACCATCCAGGCTATCACCACCACCCTGTACTCCCTGGGCGTATCTTCCGCTCAGGCGCCGGTATTCAAGGCGATCGTGGTTATCCTGATCGTAGTTATCCAGTCTGAGCCGGTGAAAGCTTACTTTAAGCGGCGCAACGCGAAGAAAATTGCTGCAAAGGGGGCGACACAGGCATGAAGAACGGAAAAAAGACAAAGATTAACGGAAATAATCTGCTGCTTCTGATTACGATTGCTCTGTTTATCGTCATGTATGCGGCAGGCTGCGGCGTATATGCCTCCAAGGGCTTTACCCGTATGCAGACATTCTTAAATATCCTGATCAACAACGCCGGCCTGATCTGCATTACCTGCGGTATGACCTGCGTGATGCTTACCGGCGGTATTGATATTTCAGTAGGTTCCCTGGTGGCCCTGGACTGTATGATCCTGGCGGCCGGCATGGAGATCTGGCACTGGCCCAGCCAGGCCCTGATGCTTCTGGTGCTGGTGGTAGGCGTGATCTTCGGCCTGGTACAGGGATACCTGATCGCCTATCTGGAGATACAGCCATTCATTGTGACCATGGCGGGCATGTTCTTTGCCCGTGGTATGACGGCAGTGATCAGCACGGATCAGGTGAGTATTGTCTCTGACAAATTCTTCACCTGGCTGTCCGGCTTCCGGATTCAGTTCCCCTTCGGCGGTTATCTGAACCGGAAGGGAATCCTGCAGCTGCCTTACATCCGTATCACGGTAGTGGTGGCCATCCTGGTGGTTATTTTGATTTTCCTGATGCTGCGCTATACCCGGTTCGGCCGGAGCCTGTACGCAGTGGGCGGCAACCAGCAGTCCGCGACCCTGATGGGACTGGATGTGAAGAAGACTCAGCTGAAAGCGTATATGCTTTCCAGCTTCCTGACTTCCATCGGCGGCATCTGCTACTGCCTGAACACCATGTCGGGAACCACCAGCCAGGCAACGGGCCTGGAGATGAACGCCATCTCCTCAGCCGTTATCGGCGGCACGCTGCTGACAGGAGGTGTGGGAAACGTAATCGGCTCCCTGTTCGGTGTGCTGATCAACGGTACCATCTCCAGTCTGGTGCAGATGAACGGTAAACTGATCAGCTCCTGGTCCAACATTGTGACGGCGATCCTGCTCTGCTTCTTCATTCTGCTGCAGAGTATCTTCGCGAAGATCAAAGAGAGAAAATAATTATTTTAGAAAACAGATACAAAGCGGGGCGCTGCAAAAAAAGATGAGTCTGTTCATCTGGGGAGCAGCGCCTCCTTTTTCGCTCGAAAACGAAAGGCTGTTCTGGAAAGAAGAAGTATAGATTTGCAGGAGGGTAAAGATGATTTCTGATCATGAAAAACGGCTGGAAGCTTTTGAAAAGATGCTGCTGTCGGTAAAAGAGCAGTATGAGACAGCCGATGCAAAGATGAAGCAGCTGAAGGGGGAAGGAAAAGAAAAAACAGCCACATACCGTCAGCTTATGGGCAATAAGCTGCAGTATCAGAACATTCTGTCACTGTATAAACTCTATGATCTGCTGGATTAACCGGCAGATCTTTTATGTTTTCATGGCCCATTCCAATCTTTTCCGGATCCCGGCAATTCTGACTGCCCTGGTTTGCCGCATTAAGATATTGACTTCTCTTTTGCAGCGCAGTAATATGTGAAAGGAAAATTTCGCATATGGAGGGAAAAACATTGAAAAGCAGCAAATATGAAATAGACATGTGTAACGGATCCATTATGGATAAACTGATATCTTTTTCCCTTCCGCTGATGCTGACCAGCATTCTGCAGCTGATGTTCAACGCAGTGGACATTATTGTGGTAGGCCACTTTACCGGAAGCCAGGCGCTGGCGGCGGTAGGGTCCACCACGGCGCTGATTAATATTTTTACCAATCTGTTTATCGGACTTTCTCTGGGAGCCAATGTGCTGGCGGCCCGCTATTTTGCGGTCCGGCATGACCGGGAGATGTCAGAAGCGGTACATACGGCCATTGCCCTGGCTCTTGTCAGCGGCGTGGCTATGGTTTTCGTAGGGCTGGCTGCTTCCCGGTTTGCCCTGGAGCTGATGGACACGCCGGGAGACGTAATTGAGCAGGCCACTGTCTATCTGCGGATCTATTTTATGGGAATGCCCTTTTTTATGCTGTATAATTACGGAGCGGCGATTCTACGGGCAGTAGGGGACACAAAGCGGCCTCTGCTTTTTCTGGCTTTCGCGGGAATGGCGAATGTCATCCTGGATCTGCTGCTGGTGATTGTAGTCCCGCTGGGCGTGGCGGGCGTGGCAATCGGTACGGTGGCCTCCCAGTTTGTGTCCAGCATCCTGGTGCTGCGCTGCCTTTACCGCTCAGAGGGAAGCTATCAGCTGAGATTTTCAAAACTGAAAATCAGATGGGTTTATCTGAAGAGAATTTTTCAGGTGGGAATTCCCGCCGGTATACAGAGTACGGTCATTAATTTTTCCAATGCCATGCTTCAGTCCTCTGTAAATTCCTTTGGTTCCACCGCCATGGCAGGCTATACGGCTGCCAATAATATTCTGGGATTTCTGTATGCGGCGGTCAATGCGGTGACCCAGGCCTGTATGAGTTTTACCAGCCAGAACTACAGCGTGGGAAAGCCCAAGCGGATGGACCGGGTGCTGGCGGACTGCGCCGTTCTGTCTGTGGGCGTATCTCTGCTCATCGGCGTGGGCGCCTGGGTGTTTGGCTCCCAGGTACTGCGGATTTATACCACGGACGGGGAAGTGATACAGTGCGGACTGGAAATTCTGTCTATCACCACGGTTCCTTATTTCCTGTGCGGCATTATGGACCTGCTGCCCGGCGCCCTGCGGGGAATGGGGCACTCCGCGGTTCCCATGGTGCTGTCCATTATCGGGACGGTGGGAGTGAGAATTCTGTGGATTTATGGTTTTTTCCCACAGTACCGCTCTCTGTATTTCCTGTTCATCTCCTATCCGGGATCCTGGATTGCCACTATTATCATGCAGGCCGTGTGCTTCTGGTTTGTGAGAAAGAAATGCCACAGACAGCTGCAGGATCATACGGTGTCTCCGTCTTACTAAAGACAAAACAGACAGCGCATACTTTTTCAGAATGGAGGAACAGCGGTGGAAAAGCGGGATAACAGAGAAGCCCTGGACGCGGCGGCCCTGGCGGGAGACATCCTTCTGGCCAGCGGGGCGGAGATTTTCCGGGTGGAGGAGACCATGGCCCGGATTGCAAAAGCGTACGGGGTTACATCCAGTGACACGTTTGTGCTCAGCAGCGGCATATTTCTCACTGCCGGAAGCGAACAGGAAAAGGATTTTGCCAGAGTGCGGCATATTCCCCTGTGCGCGGCCAGATTGGACCGGGTGGCGGCGGTCAATCAGCTTTCCAGAGAAATCGTAGCTGGAAAACATACGCCCGGGGAGGCCAGGGACAGGCTGCTGGAAATACAGAAAATGCCGCCTAAGGCAAGGATCCATCAGGTGCTGGCTTCCGGAGTGGGGAGCGCCTGCTTCTGCTTTCTCTTTGGCGGCGACTGGCTGGACAGCCTGGCGGCTCTGGGAGCGGGACTGCTCCTGTATTTGTATCTGCTATATCTGGTAAAGGGAAGACTGTCCAAGATCGCCTCCAACATCTCGGGCGGGGCGCTGGTAACGCTGGCGTGCATTATGCTGTACCAGTGGGGAATAGGCCATCATCTGGGAGAAATGATTATCGGTTCCATCATTCCGCTGGTGCCGGGAGTAGCCTTTACCACGGCCATCCGGGACATCGCGGATGAGGATTATATCGCCGGGGCAGTGAGAATGCTGGACGCCCTGCTGGTGACTTTCTGCATTGCCATGGGCGTGGGCGTGGTTATGATTGCCTATCATCATTTTGTGGGAGGTCTGGTGCTTTGAGTATACGGATCCTGTGGGAGTTTTTCGCGGCGGCCACCGGCACGATGGCCTTTGCCCTGCTGTTTCATGTGCCGAAAAAATATTATCCCTTCTGCGGCCTGATCGGAGGCTGCGGCTGGGTGTGCTATGAGATTTTGCTGAACGTCTGCTCGGCGCCGGTCGCCACTTTTTTTGCCAACACGGTGGTGGTGCTGCTGTCCCGGTTTTTCGCGGTGCGCAAACAGTGTCCGGTCACCCTGTTTCTGGTTTCCGGAATTTTTCCGCTGGTGCCGGGAGCGGGGATCTACTGGACGGCTTACTATATGGTGACAAATGAACTGGACCTGGCGGGGCAGAGAGGGTTTCAGACGCTGAAAATCGCAGTAGCGATTGTACTGAGTATTCTGCTGGTGTTTGAGCTGCCGCAGCGGATGTTTGCCGGAAAAAAGAGAGCGGCTGTATGAGAAAGAAGGCGGATAAATGGAACAGATGACATTGTTTGACCAGGTGGTATCCCAGCCGCTGGCAGCCAGGCTCAGACCCAGGGACCTGGACGAGTTTGTGGGGCAGACCCACCTGCTGGGGAAGGGAAAAGTTCTGCGCCGGCTGATTGAGAGCGATCAGGTTTCCTCCATGATTTTCTGGGGACCGCCCGGAGTGGGAAAAACCACCCTGGCAAAAATCATTGCGGGCCGTACCAGGGCTGCCTTTATCGACTTTTCCGCTGTCACCAGCGGGATTAAGGAGATCCGGACCGTGATGCAGCAGGCGGAGGACAACCGCAGATACGGGGAGAAAACCATTGTATTTGTGGATGAGATTCACCGGTTCAATAAAGCCCAGCAGGATGCCTTTCTTCCCTTTGTAGAAAAGGGAAGCATTATCCTCATCGGAGCCACCACGGAGAATCCCTCCTTTGAGATCAACAGCGCTCTGCTGTCCCGGTGCAAGGTGTTTGTGCTGCAGGCTTTGAAACCGGAGGAACTGAAGCAGCTACTTGAGCGGGCCCTGAAGGATGCCAGAGGGTTCGGGAACCAGCAGATCCGCATGGAGGATGACATGCTGGATCTGATCGCTGCGTTTGCCAACGGGGACGCCAGAACCGCCCTGTCTACGCTGGAGATGGTGGTATTAAACGGAGATCTGGGATCCGACGGGGTTCTGACCGTAACACGGGAAACACTGGAACAGTGCGTATCCAGAAAATCCCTGCTCTATGATAAAAAAGGAGAAGAACATTATAACCTGATTTCCGCTCTGCATAAGTCCATGCGCAATTCCGACCCGGACGCGGCGGTTTACTGGCTGGCCCGGATGCTGGAAGCGGGAGAGGATCCTCTGTATGTGGCAAGGCGGGTGATCCGGTTTGCCAGCGAGGACGTGGGACTGGCGGATCCAGGGGCGCTGCAGACAGCCGTGGCTGCCTACCAGGCCTGCCACTTTATCGGGATGCCGGAATGCAGCGTCCACCTGACAGAAGCCGTGGTGTATATGTCCCTGGCTCCCAAATCCAACGCCCTTTACCGGGCGTATGAGCAGGCGAAGGCGGACGCCTTAAAGCATCTGGCCGAGCCGGTGCCTCTGGTGATCCGCAACGCGCCCACCGGGCTGATGGAGGAGCTGGGGTATGGACGGGGGTATCAGTATGCCCACGATACAAAAGATAAACTGACCACGATTCAGTGCCTGCCGGATTCCCTGCTGGGGAAAGAGTATTATCAGCCTACGGAGCAGGGGCAGGAGGCGGCCTGGAAAGAGAGACTGGAGCGGATCAAGAACTGGAGGAGAGAACATGAGATACACAGCGGTGATTTTTGATATGGACGGCACGCTGCTGAACACCCTGGGGGACCTGGAGGACAGTGTGAACCATATGCTGCGAAAATACGGATATCCGGAAAAGTCAGAGGATGAGGTAAGGAAAGCGCTGGGGAACGGAGCCGCGTATCTGATGAGCCGTATGGTGCCGGGAGGAAAGGAAAATCCTCTGTTTGGGCAGATACTGGAGGAATACGGAGCCTACTACCAGTCTCACTGCCAGATCAGGACCTGTCCCTATGAGGGCGTGCCGGAAGTTCTGGAAAAGCTGAAGAAGAGAGGGGTAAAGCTGGCGATTGTTTCCAATAAGGGGGACGGAGCGGTGCAGGAGCTGAACCGGTACTATTTTGGAGAGGCCATCGGCACCGCGGTGGGAGAACGTCCGGGTATCCGAAGAAAACCCTGGCCGGATTCCGTGCTGGAGGCGCTGCGGATACTGGGAGTTCCCGGAGAGAAGGCTCTCTATGTAGGCGATTCGGAAGTGGATTATGAGACGGCAAAGCGGGCGGGGATCGCCTGCGCGCTGGTAAGCTGGGGCTTTCGGGACAGAGAGTTTCTGCGGAGCTTTTCGCCGGATTACCTGGCGGACAGTCCGCTGGAGCTGGAGGAAATCGCGGCGGGCGCCGGAAAGTGACAAAAACCTCTTTTTTTCTTTGGGAAAATGGGATATACTGGAGCGAAAGAAGGCGTGAAAGAACGAACGAGGAGGATGCCGTTATGGAGCTTTTGGAAGAGAGAATACGCAGAGACGGAGTTGTGAAACCCGGCAATGTGCTGAAGGTAGACAGCTTTCTGAATCATCAGATGGACGTGGATTTGTTTAATGAGATGGGAAAAGAGTTTAAGAGGCGGTTTGCGGGCTGTCCCATTAACAAGATTTTAACCATAGAAGCGTCCGGCATCGGAATTGCCTGCATCGTAGCGCAGCATTTCCATGTGCCGGTGGTATTTGCCAAGAAAGCGAAAAGCATCAATCTGGACGGAGAAATGTACTGTACCAAGATTCAGTCCTTCACCCACAAAAAGATTTACGATGTGATTGTGGCAAAGAAATTTTTAAGCCCGGAGGATCACATCCTGATTATTGATGATTTCCTGGCGAACGGCTGCGCGGTAGACGGGCTGATTGACCTGATCCGCAGCGCGGGCGCTGTTATTGAAGGCGTGGGAATCGCGGTGGAAAAAGGATTTCAGCGGGGCGGCGATATTATCCGGAATAAGGGAATCCGGCTGGAGTCGCTGGCTATTATTGAGAGTATGGATGACCAGACAGGAGAGATTGTGTTCCGCAGCTGACGGAGCCAGGCAGGACATAAGCGGGGAGGAACCGCTGACAGAAGAGGAGACAGTGTATGAGCGACTACAGAATCGAGACAAAATGTATTCAGTCCGGGTGGCATCCGGGAAACGGAGAATCCAGGGTGCTTCCCATTTATCAGAGCACCACTTTTAAATATGGATCCACAGAAGAGATGGGGAGGCTGTTTGACCTGGAGGAGGAAGGCTATTTCTATACCAGGCTGCAGAATCCCACCAACGACGCGGTGGCTGCGAAGATTGCGGATCTGGAGGGAGGCGTGGCAGGAATCCTTACGTCCTCCGGCCAGGCAGCTACCTTCTACGCGGTATTCAATATCTGCGAGGCGGGAGACCATGTGATCTGTACGTCCGCCATTTACGGGGGAACCCTGAATCTGCTGGGTGTAACCTTAAAGAAGCTGGGAATCCAGTGCACCTTTGTGGATGCGGATGCCAGCGAGGAAGAACTGGAAAAGGCGTTTTTGCCCAACACCAAGGCGGTGTTCGCGGAGTCGATCTCCAATCCCGCTCTGGTGGTGCTGGATATAGAAAAATTTGCCCGGCTGGCTCACCGTCACGGCGTGCCGCTGCTGGTGGACAATACCTTTGCCACGCCGGTAAACTGCCGGCCCTTTGAATGGGGGGCGGATATTGTCACCCATTCCACCACAAAATATATGGACGGCCATGCGGTGCAGGTGGGCGGCGCGATTGTGGACAGCGGGAACTTTGATTGGGAGGCCCACCGGGAGAAATTTCCGGGTCTGACCACACCGGATGAGTCGTATCACGGCATTGTCTATACGCAGAAATTCGGAAAGAAAGCCTATATCACCAAGATTACTTCCCAGCTGCAGCGGGACCTGGGGGCGGTTCCGTCCCCTATGAACAGCTTTCTGCTGAATTTGGGACTGGAGAGTCTGCCTCTGCGGGTGGAGCGCCACTGCTATAACGCGGGAAAGGCGGCGGAGTTTTTAAACAGCCATCCCAAGGTGGCGTCGGTAAACTATGCGGGACTGCCGGGAGACAAATACCATGAGCTGGCAAAGAAATATATGCCAAAGGGAACCTGCGGCGTTATCTCTTTTGAACTGAAGGGAGGCCGGGAGCCGGCAGTGCGCTTTATGGACGGCCTGAAAATGGCGGCCATTGTCACCCACGTGGCGGATGCCAGAACCAGCGTGCTTCATCCGGCCAGCCATACCCATCGGCAGCTGAACGATGAACAGCTGAAAGCGGCGGGCATCTCTCCGGGGATGATCCGGCTTTCGGTAGGAATTGAGCATATTGAGGATATTATTGCGGATCTGAGCCAGGCTCTGGAGCAGGCCTGAGACCGGAATAAGAAGCGGCGGTCGGCCGGGAGTGATTTCCCGCTGCGGGGCCGCCGTTTTTAAACGGTGATTTTAAAGCCGGGAAGGAGGAAGCACATGCGTTTCATGCATATGGCGGACGTGCATCTGGGAGCGTGTCCGGATGGCCGGGCGGACTGGAGCGAGACTCGAAAAAAAGAAATCTGGGACACGTTCCGCGACAGCATTGCGGATGCGAGAAAGGAACAGGTGGACCTGCTTTTAATCGCGGGGGATCTGTTTCACAGACAGCCTCTTCCCCAGGAACTGAAGGAGGTCAGCTATCTGTTTTCTACGATTCCCCAGACCCGGGTGGTGCTGATGGCGGGCAATCACGACTATCTGCGTCCGGATTCTGCCTATCTGAGCACAGCCTGGAGCAGGAATGTGGCCTGCCTTTTTTCCAGAGAGTGCGAATGCGTCCGGTTTCCGGAGATCGGCACGGAGGTGTACGGCCTCAGCTACTACCGGCAGGAAATCCCGGAATCTTTGTATGACGGCCTTCACCCGGTGGACAGCGACTGCTTTCAGGTGCTGCTGGCCCACGGGGGAGACGCCCTCCATATTCCCTTCCGGAAAGAAAAGCTGGCCCGAAGCGGATTTGACTATGTGGCTCTGGGACACATCCATAAGCCTCAGGAACTGGCAGAAAACCGGGTGGTGTACGCAGGGGCGCTCTCTCCCATTGACTGCGGGGATACCGGTCCCCACGGCTATGTGCTGGGCACCTGGGAGAGGGGAAAGGTGACCGTGGAATTTGTGCCCCGGGCAAAAAGGGAGTATGCCGGCCTTGTGCTGAAGGTGGGGGAGGAGGATACCACCTATTCTCTGCGGGACCGGCTGGAGCGGCTGATTGAGCAGAAAGGCTGGCAGCATATCTACCGGGTGGTGCTTCAGGGAAAACGGGATCCGGAGACTCACTTTGATACAGAAAAGCTGACAGAGTACGGGATGGTGCTGGAGGTGGAAGACCAGACCGTTCCCGCCTTTCACCTGGAGGAGCTGAAGCGCAGATACGCGGGCCAGCTGGTGGGCCGATATATCGAAAGCTTTGAGGGCCATGAGCGCAGCAAAATCGAGGAGCTGGCGCTGCAGTATGGTCTGGAAGCGCTGCTGGGACAGGATGGGAGAAAGAAATAGAGGCCGGGGAGGAAGAGCATGAAAATCCTGGAACTGAATATGAAGCATTTCGGCAAGTTTCTGGATCATAAAATCCGGCTGCTTCCCGGAATGAATATTATCTATGGGGGCAATGAGACGGGAAAAACCACGATGCACGCGTTTATCCGGGCCATGCTTTACGGACTGGAGACCGGCAGGGGAAAACGGGGGGAAGAATATCTTCTCCGTCAGCCCTGGGATAATCCCGCTTATTTCGCAGGCATTCTGCGCCTGGAGCATGAAGGAAAGCGATACCGGATTGAGAGGAACTTTTATAAAAATGATAGAAAGACAGCGGTGGTGTGCGAAGACTCCGGCAGGCAGTCGGAAGATCCGGACAAAGAAATCCTTTCTTTTACGGCCGGTTTAAGCGAGACGGCATTTGACAGCACGGTTTTTATTTCTCAGGCGGGAAGCCGGACCAGTCCGGAGTTTGCGGGGGAACTGCAGAATTTTATCATCAATTTCCAGGAATCCAGGGATCAGAATCTGGATGTGGAGAAGGCGCTTGGCCGTCTGAAAGAGCAGAAAAAAGAACTGGAAAAGAAAAAGAAGCAGAAACAGGAAATGCTGGATGAAAAGATCGCCCGGAAAGATATGGAAAGAGAACTTCTGAATCGGGAGAAGGCATCGCAGACACATGCGGACAGAAAAGAGGATGAAATTCCGGAAACTTCCGACGGGGAGGAAGCATCTGCTCTCTCTGTTCCGGAATGGGAAGACCTGCCGGAACGTGAAAAAGACTTTTATCCCACGTTTCTGCTGCTTTTGAATCTGCTGCTGTTTCTGGGAGGCGTTCTCGGAGCGGCCTGCGGAATACTGGCGGCGGGCCTGCCGGGAAAAATACTGCTGTCTGCCCTGGGAATTTTGCTGCTGGTTCTTTTCGGGATGACCTTCCGCTATACCTGGCGGGAGCGGGATCGGATCTTTTCCCAAAAACGGGATGAAGAACAGGACAAGGGCCTTCGGCGTGAGGCACAGCTGGAGCAGAAGAAAAGAAGCAGGGCTCTCCTGGAAAAGGAACGCAGGCGCTGGCAGCTTCAGGAGCGGGAAAACCGTCTCCAGGAGCAGTCTCTTCGGGAAGAAGCGCTTCGGGAGGAGCAGGAGGCTCTGTTTAAGGAGAGAGAAACGCTTGGCGCCTATGATCGGCAGATGGAGGCAGTGGAGCTGGCGATGATGCGGATCCGGGAGGTATCCCGGCTGATATACAGGGAGACAGGCACGGATTTCGCGGAGCGGGTATCAGAGATCCTGGAGCAGCTGACAGAAGGGCGGTATAACCGTATTGCGCTGGATGATCGGATGCAGGTTAAGATCAATACGCCCTCCCGGCTGCTGGATCTGAATCAGGTCAGCTTCGGCACCATGAATCAGATTTATTTTGCGCTTCGCATGGCGGCGGGAGAGATGATGGCGGGAGGAGAAGAACTGCCGATTATTCTGGATGAACCTTTTGCCATGTATGACGATGAACGGCTGGAGGCGGCGCTGCGCTGGCTGCATGACAGCGGCAGGCAGGTTATTCTGTTTACCTGCCAGCGGCGGGAAAAGGAAATCTGGGATCAGATCCGGCAGGACACCCGGATGTATCCGGGAAACAGAAGGTAGAGGAGGAGAAACATGCTGGAGATCGGATGCCACCTGTCGGCGGCAAAAGGATTTTACCATATGGGAAAGGAAGCGGTGTCGATTGGAGCCAATACCTTTCAGTTTTTTACCAGAAATCCCAGGGGCAGCAGGGCAAAGGCGCTGGATGAGGCGGACGTGGACCGGTTTCTTGCCTATGGGCAGGAACAGGGAATTAAGCGGATTCTGGCTCACGCTCCCTACACCTTAAACCCCTGCTCCAAAGATGAGCATACCCGGGAATTTGCTCTGGAGACCATGGAAGACGACTTAAGACGCATGGAGTATGTGCCGGGCAGCTGCTACAATTTTCATCCCGGCAGCCATGTGGGACAGGGCGCGGAAACCGGGATCCGGATGATTGCCGATACGCTGAACCGGATCCTGGAGCTGGAGGACTGGCATACCACGCTGCTGCTGGAAACCATGGCGGGAAAGGGAACCGAGGTGGGGGGCCGGTTTGAGGAACTGGCGTCCATCCGGGAGAGGGTGGAGAGAAAGGAAAAAGTGGGGATCTGTCTGGATACCTGCCATGTATACGACGGGGGATACGATATTGTGGGAGACCTTGACGGCGTTCTGCGGGAATTTGACCGGGTGATCGGTCTGTCCCATCTGAAAGCGGTTCACTTGAATGATTCTAAGAACCCCTTTGCCAGCCATAAGGACCGACATGAAAAAATCGGAGAAGGCTCCCTGGGACTGGAAACCTTCCGGCGGATTGTCAACCATCCGCTGCTGAAAGATCTCCCGTTTTATCTGGAGACGCCCAATGAGCTTCCGGGGTACGCGGCGGAGATCCGGACGCTGCGTCAGATGGTCCGGGATCCGGACTGATATTTTTCCGGAAGACGGACCCAAAAAGGAAAGAGAGGGAACTACTATGCAGCTTCAGGTCATACAGATGGTGCTTCCCGTGCTGATTATGATCGGCGTGGGATACCTGTGCAAGAGAACACAGATTATCAGCGCGGAGGGGCTGAGAGGACTTAAATCTCTTCTGGGAGAGATACTTCTTCCCGTCATGCTGTTTAACGCGTTTTTTACAGCCAGCTACAGCCTTCGGGTAGTCGTGATCTTCCTGGCGGTTTTTCTGGGCTTTGGGATTGCGCTGGTTCTTGGATTTGGCCTGCGCCGGTTCGTAAAACCCTACGGGAAATTTCTTCCCTTCCTGCTGGCGGGAGGAGAGGGGGGAATGCTGGGATATGCCCTGTATGGCCTTATCGCAGGCTCCCAGACCGGCTTCGCCGTAGTGGATCTGGGTCAGACGGTATTCGCCTTTACTGTCTGGCTGGGGATTTTACGATCTGTGGACGGGGGAAAAGCAGATGTGAAATCGCTGGTGAAAAATATGTTTTCCAATAAGTGTTTCCTGGGAATGGCGCTGGGAATTGTGACGGGAGTGCTGGGGCTTGGAAATCTGGTGACGGGCTCCGCGGCCGGCGGGATTGTCAGCTCTGTGATCGGCATGTTTACAGCGCCTATCAGCGCGGTGGTGCTGCTGACGGTAGGATATGACATTAACCTGAAGCGGGATCTGCTGGTGCCGGTGACAAAAACGATACTGCTGCGTCTGCTGGTATCCGGCGTTCTGCTGCTGTTCAGCAACCTGATTGTCTTTAGCCTCTTCCCCTTTGATAAAGAACTGGAAGTAGCTCTGATGGTGCTGTACTCCCTTCCGGCCCCCTTTATCCTTCCTATTTTCGCGGAGGCCGGGGAGGACGGCGAGTACGTCTCCACCT
Source organism: Candidatus Merdiplasma excrementigallinarum (assembly GCA_018713435.1). Lineage (GTDB taxonomy): Bacteria > Bacillota > Clostridia > Lachnospirales > Lachnospiraceae > Merdiplasma > Merdiplasma excrementigallinarum. Next base: position 7,651 of record DVOS01000043.1, on the reverse strand, counting down.
CCCTGTCCGTATACACGCTGGTGACAGTGGCCCTGTTCGCGGCTATTGTGGTTTACAGCGTGGCATAGAAACAGGTCTGAGAAAATAAGACAATAAGGAAACTTCCGGCAATCATTCGAAAAAAGGAATCCACTCACAGCATGAGCAGGAGAGAAGCGATTATCTCTTCCTGCTCATCTTTTTTTTTGAAAAGCTGACTAAAATATCCAGCAGGGCATCCAATTCTTCCAGATGCTGCTGATCCAGCTTTTTGATCTTAAGAATATACTGCTGTTCGGTACGGGTTGGGACATAGGTGGGAGAGTCAGATCTTATACCAAGAATGTGATCAGCGGACAGGCTGTAAAGTTTGGCCAGTTCAGCAAAGGTATGCAGATCCGGTTCTGCCACATTATTTTCATATCCGGAAAGAGATTTACGGTTGATACCTGTAATCCGCATCACCTCGGCCTGGGTTAATCCCTTGTCTTCACGGGCATTTTTTAAAATTTCTCCAATATTAGTTATCAATAAACTTTCCTCCATGGCGTCATCATAGCATATGCTGATTTGGATATTGCCATAAGTCTTAAAAATATTGACTTTTAATCTTGACGTCTTAAAAATTAAGACTTATAATAGCCACAAGGCTAGATTTTTATACCTGTAATTTTCAAAAATTTAAAAAAGGAGGAAGATTTAAGGGAAACCTTAAATGCGGGAGAGAGATGAGAAGAAAAGCTTTATTTAAAAAGCTCCTGGCAGTGGGACTGGCGGCTACGTTTGCCCTCAGTTCAGTATCCGGTGCACTGGCTACTGAGGAGCCCGGCACAGAACCGACGACAGAAGCGGTTTCTGAGGTGGATACGGAAGCAGCCACGGAAGAGACGACAGAAGCGTCTGATGAGGCTGCCACAGAAGCTGAGACGGAGGCAGTCAGTGAGACGCCTGCGGCTGTGGAGACAGCGGAATACGGTGTGGAGACCTTGGATGAGAAAGGGGCACCGGAAACCAGAACAGTATATGTAGAGTTGTTTGACGCAAAAGATTATGACCGATATTATGCAGGAGAGGTAAGTGTAACTGTAGTTGCCTGGAATGGGGAGGAGTATGTAGACGTAAATACCTTATCGATCATGGATGGTTATCAGGCCGTTAATGTAACGGATGATGGACTGGCATATTTAGAGTATGATTATCTTTACCTTGAGGTACTTCCGGTAGAGACGCCCCCTGCAACACGGGATATAACGGTTTTCTATGAGACAGAAGACGGACAGTCTTTAGGTACCCAGACAATTACGATAGCAGCAGACCTTTATAATCTGAGCAGCAGCGAACTGCAGGTGCCCGAAGGGTATAATTTGGCCGAGGCCGGTGATATTAATGTATCCGGACTTGATAAGATAACAGTCGTGGTGCGCCCTATTCAGTCGGCAACAACATCTATAAACGTATGGATGTACGACGCAAATGATCTTAGCGTGGTGTACTGTGACGGTGTAACCGTAGAGGTAAATGTAATAGAGCGGGATGAAGCTAAGTATGTAGATGCAGACGATTTACCTATGATGGAAGGTTATACAACTGCCGATGCCACAGACGATGGACTTATCCCGTACGATGAATCAGGATATCTTATAATTTTTGTAACTCCCATTGAGACACCGTCTACAACACGGGATATAACAGTTTGCTATGAGACAGAAGACGGACAGTCTTTAGGTACCCAGACAATTACGATAGAAGCAGACCTTTATAATCTGAGCAGCAGCGAACTGCAGGTACCGGAGGGTTACGAACTGGCTGAAACCGGTGATATTAATGTTTCCGGACTTGATAAAATAACGGTTGTGGTACGCCCTGTTCCGCAGAATACCAGACCTATTGAAATCACTTACTTCGATGTTGAAACGGAGAAACAGGTTGGAGATACCGTAACAATTTATATTCCTGCTGATTCTAACAGAATCGATGTGAGAGAACTGGACATTCCGGACGGATATGAGTATGCGGAAGCATATTGGCCCTATGTGTACCTTGAGGAAGAGGATACATGGTATACATTCCATGTGAGAAAGGTGGAGGCGCCTTCTCAGGTTGAAGTAACAGTTGAATATGTGGACATTGAAAACGATAACCAGCTGGTAGGTACCGAAACCGTTATGGTAGATGCACAGGAGAACAATGTCAATACCTCTGTGCTGACCAATATTCCGGAAGGCTATGAACTGGTATGGAACGGCGATCTGCAGATTATGGACGGCCGGGCCTACGCTGAGGTTCGCAAAGAAGCAGCCACCAAGGTGGTAGGCGTAAACTACTACGACAGCGAAAACAACGTGCAGGTTAAAGAGAGCACCGTGACAGTAGAGGCGGATGCTATTCATGTAAATACCAGCCTGCTGACGGATGTACCGGCCGGTTATGAGCTGGTATGGACCGGTGACCTTGAGATTATGGACGGCTGGATTTACGCTGAGGTCCGCAAGGTGGCGGATACCAAGGTGGTTGGCGTAAACTACTACGACAGTGAAAACAATGTGCAGGTTAAAGAGAGCACCGTGACAGTAGAGGCGGATGCCATTCATGTAAATACCAGTCTCCTGACGGATGTGCCGGAGGGCTATGAGCTGGTATGGACCGGTGATCTTGAGATTATGGACGGCTGGATTTACGCTGAGGTCCGCAAGGTTACCACAAAGACCGTAGGTGTAAACTACTACAGCTTTGAGGAAGACCGCCAGATTGCGGAGAGCAGTGTGACGGTAGACGCGGACGCGGTTCATGTAAACACCAGTCTGCTGACGGATGTGCCGGAGGGCTATGAGCTGGTATGGACCGGTGACCTGCAGATTATGGACGGCTGGGTATTTGCGGAAGTGCGAAAAGCCGTGATGACTGTAAACGTAAGATACTACATAGAGGCAGAAGATAAATATATTGATGGCGCACCTCTGACCGTATCGAAAGATACCACTTATATCAATACCACCACGCTGACCGATGTGCCGGAAGGATATGAGATTGTATGGCTTGGAGACGAGCCGATCCGGGACGGCGTTGTGACAGTGGAAATCCGCGCGATAGAGACCACAAAAGAAGTGGCAGTGAAATACTATATCGAAGCGGAAGACAGAACTATCGATGGACAGTCTGTGAAAGCGGATAAGGATGCTACGTATATCAACACCAGCATTCTCAAGGATGTTCCCAACGGCTATGAGCTGGTATGGACCGGCGATCTGCCTATTGAAAACGACACCGTTGTGGTGGAAATCAGAGCGAAGAAACTGGATGTGGATTTCGTGATTGCCGATTCCAGCATGGGAAGTTTTGCTGACACAGCATACGCCGGCATGACCACAGTTTCCTTTACAGACCTGGAAGCATCCACCGGTACCCAGTACGGTATTCCGGCTGTGAAAGCGGCGGAAGGCTATGTATTTATCGGATGGAAAGACAGCACCGGGGCGATCCTGTGGGATGCCGCGAAGACCACCTTTGAAGTAGTGCCCGGCATGGGAACTTATATGGAAGGTGCCGCAAATGGAACGCTGGTTCTGACCGCGCAGTTTGCGCCGGCAGAGACAGAGCCGGAGAGCACAGCGCCCACTGAGCCCGAGACTACGCCTGCTACAGAGCCGGAGAGCACAGTGCCCACTGAGCCCGAGTCTACTGTACCGGAAGAATCCGAGACGCCTGTTTCCGAGCCGGAAACAACGGTAGATGAGCCGACAGATGACGGCTGGGACGATGGAGAAGAGGAAGAAACCCAGGCTGCCGGAACTGAGACCAATGAGTCTGAGACGAAAGCTGCCGCAGACGCTGCGGAAGCATCTGCCGACGGTTCCGTGAAGACCGGCGATGAGACGCCTCTTGGCCTGTACGCTTCCATTATGGTACTGGCAGCTGCCGTGATCATCGGTGTTCTTGCAAAGGTAAGAAGAGCCCAGAGATAGGTTGAATAAACTTATAAAATAGAGAGGATGCTGCAAAATCATGAGATTCATGATGGAGCAGCATCTTCTGTGTTTACAGGTAGTGTATATGAAGGATGGATATAGAATAAACGAACACGACGGCAGAAGGATGGCGAGGCTTGCCAGAAAGCGCCGGGAGGCGCAGCTTCGCAGGCGGATGCTGCTGGCAGGCGGCATAATGATCATTTGCCTGGCGGTCATCGTGGGGGCGCTGATAATCGGGCTGAACCGCAAAACTGTTGAAACAGGCAGCGCTGTCAGCCGGGACGGGCTGGAGCGGCTGCTTCAGAAAGCGGAATCCATTGATATTTATGCGTATCCCAGCGCATGGACCGATGAACTGGAAGATACGATCGCTGAAGTGGAGCAGATTTTGGCAGAGCCGGACCTGACAGATGTGGAGATCAATTCCGCGTATTCCAGGCTTCTGGATTGTCTGCAGCTGTTTTCCGGGAAAGAGACGGCAGAGCAGACAGAAAGCAGATAGCGCAGAAAACTAAAGTGAAAAAACTTCCTGCGCATCCAGGTGTACACATGCCGAAAGGACAAAGTGAACACCTGGATGCCAGGAAGTTTTTTATTCCTTTACCACAATCCCCTTCTTCGCCAAAAACCGGGTGATCCGGTCCATGGGAGAGAGCAGGTCGCTCATGGAGCCGTCGTGGTTGAGCGTATCAATGATCAGGGCCAGGAACTTGCTCAGGTCGCAGCCGGTATAATAGGGCTTGGAGAGCAGCTGGGGAGTCTGGTAGACCAGATTTGTGGTGAGGAGAGCATAGAACAGCCCTTCCTCGTAAGCCTTATCAAATTTTTCCAGACCATTTGTAAACAGACCGAAAGTGGAGCAGATGAAAATGCGGTTTGCGTTCAGTCTCTTTAACTCCCGGGCAACCTCCAGCACGCTGTCGCCGGAGGAAATCATATCGTCAATGATGACCACATCCTTGCCTGCCACGTTGGCGCCCAGAAATTCATGGGCCACAATGGGATTCCGGCCGTTGACAATGCGGGTATAATCCCTTCTCTTATAGAACATGCCCATATCTACGCCCAGCACATTGGCCATATAGACCGCTCTGCCTGCGGCGCCCTCATCCGGGCTGATAATCATCAGCCTGTCCGGGCTGATACAGAAATCCGGCGCGGCTCTGAACAGTCCCTTGATGAACTGGTAAACCGGCTGGATGGTCTCAAAGCCATGGAGGGGAATAGAATTCTGAACCCGTGGATCATGGGCGTCAAAAGTGATAATGTTTTCCACGCCCATATTGACCAGTTCCTGAAGCGCAATGGCACAGTCCAGGGATTCCCGCTGGCTGCGTTTGTGCTGCCGGCTTTCATACAGGAACGGCATAATGACGGAAATCCGGCGGGCTTTTCCGCCAATGGCCGCGATAATCCTTTTTAAATCATTAAAGTGGTCATCCGGGGACATGTGGTTGACAATGCCGTTCATGGTATAGGTAATGCTGTAATTGCATACATCCACCAGAATATACAGATCGTCGCCCCGGACAGAGTCGTAGATAACGCCCTTTGCTTCCCCGGTGCCGAAACGGGGAACACTGGTTTTCAGAAGATAATTATCCCGGGCGTATTCCATCAGCTGAGGGCTTTCCTGATGGGCGTGCTGCCGGTCAGTTCGCCATTTTACAATATAGCGGTTGATTTTTTCTCCCAGTTCCCGGCAGCTGTCCAGGGCAATAATCCCTAGAGCTCCTACAGGCAGGGCTTCCTGGTTCCGTTCTTCAGCAGGCTGCATAGATAGTCCTCCTTGGCTTTAGAGGGGCAGGCTTGGCTGCCCCGGCGTCATACGTAACTCTTAGCATCATTGTAACATAGTTTCCTGCCGGGTCAAGAGCCCTGCAGCTTTTTTTGAAGACGGATATCATTTCCAAAAAGCTGAAAGATCTGGAAGCTGCTGGTGATCCTGGAAAATACCCGCTCGGAATAAGTCTCCGAAAAAGCCGGAAGAGACAGATTCGTGGAGATAATGGTGCTTTTTTCCGCCTGTATCCGTTCATTTAAAATCAAAAAGAGCTGGGAGGAGACGAAAGCGTTGGTCAGCTCCGTCCCCAGATCGTCTATAATCAGCAGATCACAGTCAAAAATATAGTCCCGGGTTTCCCCGGCTTCCCGGTCTTTGCCAAAGGTACTCCGGGCGGTCTGCTCGAATAATTCAAAGGCAGAGTAATAGATCACCGAGTGGGTTCGTTCAATCAGCTCTCTGGCAATGCAGTGGGAGAGAAAGGTCTTTCCCAGGCCGGTCCCGCCGTAAAAGAACAGATTGGAAAACCGGGTGTCGAACTCATCAATAAAGCGCAGGCAGGCGGCAACCGTATCCTGCATCATCTGCCGGGCGCTCAGACCGGTAGCGGGATGGATCAGATCCTCCGGATAATAGTCAAAAGAAAAGGTATGGAAATTTTCTTCCTCCAGGATCCGGCGCAGACCGGACTGGGTGTACAGCAGATCAATGGCGGCCTGCCTGAAGCAGTGGCATTTTTTTCCGTCTATGTAGCCTGTATCCCGGCAGTCCGGGCAGGCATACTGCATTTCCAGATAGTCGGCGGGAAAACCGTTTTCCGTCAGAATACGGGAACGCAGGCGGGATAACTCTTCCAGCCGTTTTTTCAGGCCGGAGAGATCGGTTTGCCTCCCTTCTTCCTGAAGAAGCAGCCTGGCATAGCCCAGGCTTTCCGAGGAAACCTGGCTGTCTATCTGGGACAGCTGAGGGATTTTTCCATAGGCTTTCCGTCTGTGCTCTTCCAGAAGACGGGCGGCTTCCAGCTGCCGCTTGCTGTATTGCCGCATAATCGCGTCATATTGTGAATTATTCAGTCCCAAGATTTTGAACCTCTTTTCTGTGGGTTGTGCCGCCCCGGGCGTTTAAAAGCTGCTGCTCCAGGGCCTTCCAGTCATATTCCCGCTGGGGAAAGTTGTTAAAGCGGTTGGAAGCGGCTTTGGGGGCAGGTCTGGCTCCGGCCTCTTTCATCCTGGTCGTTTTGGCGGAATGAGCCGCGTCCAGACGGTCAATGTCCGACAGCTGACGGACGCCCTGCCTGTGCCACTGTTCCAGAATTTTATCCGCGTACTGAAAATTGGGCTGGTGCGTCTGCCGGATCGTACGGCAGCAGGCTTCCAGGATAATTTCGATGGTGAAACCGTATTCGTCCAGCCAGCGGTCCATATATTCCATTTCCACAGGGGCGGGATTGCGCCCTTTGATTCCCAGCGCGTGAAAAATGGTAAAGTAGTTTTTGTTAAACAGGCTGGAATCAGCCTTTGCCTGGGCTACGGTGGTGATTCCGGACTTGTACCATTCCTGCGCCACCTTTTCCATATACCGGGGGCCCGTACAGCCCTTGGAGACGCAGTATTCGATCAGATATTCAATCAGATCCGCCGAAAAATGCAGGACGTCATAAAAATAAAGCAGATTGGACTGCTCGGTGGACGTCAGCGGACGGGAAAAATACTGCTCCGCGATAAAAATCAGCTGGCGGATCTCCTCCTGGCCTGCCAGCGCTTTTTTCTGCTCCCGGGAAAGAGAAGATTTTTCCGGAACAGAGACGGAAACCTCCGTTTTCGGTGCCGAACCGGTTTCGGAGGAAGCGGCGGTTTCCCTGTTTGGATCGCCGTCCAGAAAAAGGATGTCGCACAGTTTTCCTCCTCCGTCATACTGAAGC
>DVOS01000042.1 GCA_018713435.1 Candidatus Merdiplasma excrementigallinarum | reverse complement strand
TGGTTCAAAATAACCACTTGGCTATCTCTTACCCTTTTACTGTTTTAAAGGTTACAGTTCCTTAAAATAAAACTTTTCAGAACTTTCAAGGTTGTTTCACTGTTCAGTTATCAAGGTGCTTCCCTGTTGCTACCGTTCGGCGCAACTCTGATATACTATCACGCTTCCAGGTTTTTGTCAACAGGTTTTTTATCTTTTTTTCATTTTCTTTTACCTTTCTTTTACAAAGGCCAAAGAAAAAGCCCACCGCAGCACGTCTCTCTCAACGGTGGACTTTTATATTAGCACTTCATCTTTTATATGTCAAGCTTTTTCAGGAAAAAATTTACTTTTTTCTCACAGTGCAGTTCCTCTGCCCACAGATCCCTTTACATAATTCCGGAGAGGGCCTGTACGGCGATCTTCATAAACAGGTTGCCGTCATACATGGGCCGGAGGATCGTACTCTGATCGATCATCTCCATCAGCATCATGCCCGTATCGGTGGCTGACAGGGCGGATATGATAAGAAAAATCACCCATACCACCAAAAGTCCCTGCACGGCTCCTATGGCAAGTCCGCCGATCCTGTTGAGGAAATTTAAAAGAGGCAGTCTGGAAAACAGATCCAGCGCCGTCAGCCCGGTCCAGAGAACCAGCTGCACAACCAGAAGCGTCACTACGAACGCCAGAATATTCAGTATGATATTGGCAAAAAAGTGTACCACATAGCTGCCAAAATCGCTGACCTGCAGTCTTTCGTATCCTTCGCTGTTATTGTAATTGATCATCATTTCCTTCAGGAATGAGGGAATCGGCAGGTTCTGAATCAGTTTTGTCTGCTCGATCTTTGACAGGGAAGAGACAGCGCCGCTCTCCTGTTCCCCGCTCTGGTTCAGATATTCCTGAAAGTACTGGCCGGCCAGTTCTTCCAGCTGTTCATCGCTCATGGCGTCCACGACCGAACTGTCCATTCCGTACTGATCCATCAGACTCTTAATCTGGTCCCGGTCAATCCCCCCATCCTTGCTCTCACCGCCCAGCAGGGAAGAAATCGCCTGGTCTCCCACCACCTCTTCACAGCGGTCCACAAGAAGTTCATATACCGGCGTCTCCGATTTCAAAAAATCTGTAATATAAGGAAGCGCCACCGAAACCAGGATCACCGACAATGCCAGAGAAACAATCCCCGCCAGCTTTCGGATCAGACCTTTTTGAAAACCGCTCCATGCAAACAGCAGAAAAATCGCCAGTATCACAATCGTCAATATATTCATCTGTTTTTCTCCTAACTAATCCGGATATGATCCATGCTGTCATTTGAAATGATCAGGTACGAACGGAATCCCGGCAGTTTTGTAAAATAGTTAACCTGTTTCTCATAATCGGATGAAAACCGTTTTGTTCCCCACGCGGTATACACTGTACAGTTTTTCGCATCGTACAGCAGAATCTCTCCCCGCTCCATTTTCACCTGCTCAAAGTCCGTGTCAAATTCTTCCTGCAGCCTGCGCCGTCCCTGATATGTATAAAGCTCCATTCTGTATTTGCTGTCAGACGCATCATTGGGAAAAACAAATCCTACATAATCTTCGTCCCAGAATGTACTGATAATCTCATCCTCAAACTCCACCGAAGCCCTCTCCTGGGGCGCGCTCCCGTCCCGGAGCACTACAAACCCCGTATCCCCCAGAGCTACCGCCGTGGAGGAGTCGGCATAATAAATCTGCGGAAATACTCTTCCGGGATAATCCAGCGTTCCTGCCAGATGGCTGTCGTCTGAGACAGAGGCGGAGGAAAAATCAAAGAACGCGATTTTGCTGTTCAGGCTTCCTCCGGATACGCCCAGAAAAGAAACTGCCATCCTGGATGCATTGGACGTAATGGCGATATCCAGCGGATAACCATAATCCGCTACAGTGGTTTTCACCGCCGCAATGGCCTCCCCCGTGCTGCTTCGCAGTTCTATCACGGTAGCGTCCTCCTCGTCAAGCACCAGCGCCACCACGCCCTGAGCCGATACCCGGGCTTTCAAAATAGGCCAATCCGTTTCAAAATTTCCCAGAAGGCCCTCTTCATTCAGCACGTACACCTGATTGCCCTGCTGTTCCACTATAGCCATTGTTTTTTCGCAGACGCTGGCAACCGGGGTCTGCATACTGTAGGCAATGCTCCAGTTGGCCTCATTATGGGTGTTCACGCAGAATACGCCGTCCGGGCTGTATTTCATCACCGATTTGCCCAGCATCACATACTCCGTACCGTCAATGTCCAGGCACTCGTCAGTGGAGGTTACTACGTATTCCGTAAACGTATGACTGCGGTTATAGAAATAGAAGCCGCCTACCACCAGTACCGCCAGCACTGCCAAACCGCCCCGCAGATAGATCTTTTTGGACCGGAACCACCGTCCCGTATCCGTTTTCCCCTCATCAGGGCGCCCGGCAGAATCCGGCTGTGTATGAAGTTCCTGTATTTCCAGGTCATCTTCCGGGTCCTCATCCATGTCCCAGGGTTTCAAAAATGCCAGTTTTTCCTTTAAAACCGCCATTCTTTCTTTCCACTTTTCTTTATTCATTACCAATTATTCCTTCTGTATTTTCTGCGTTTGCCCCTAAGTATAGCACACTTTTCTTCAAGGAAGAACTATTTTTTCTCCAGGTACAATTAAATCCGCGTCCGCAATGCCGTTTAATTCACATATTTCCTCCACTTTATCCAGGCTTCCGTAATACCTGGCGCTGATGTCCGCCAGCGTATCGCCGTAGCGTATTGTATAGACCGGCTGACTCTGCCGGCTGGCCGCCTCCAGAATCTCATCTGTTTTTCCCAAAGTTTCCGGATCCAAAACCTGCCCCGGATCTTCCAGAGAATAATTTCTTTCCTGGAGAATATGGGACGAGGACGCGTCCGTCAGGTCCGCTTCAGCCGAAACCTCGCTGTCTGTCTCCCCCTCTGTCTCCTGCGTCTCCTCCCATTCCGTCTCCCATTCTTCCCGGGCCGCCGCTTCCGCCGCCGCTTCCGTCGCTTCTTCCTGTCCCCCCACTTCTATGTTTGCTTCTGTTTCTTCCGGGCTTTCAGCTGATGCCGATACGGTCTGAGCCGAAACAGGCTCCGCCCCGTCCGTTTCCGCCGGCACCGCCTGGGACGGCTCACTCATCTCCACCGTCATCCGGGACATAGCCTCTTCAATCTGTTTCATTTTATCATAATTGTTCAGGATGGTCATTCCCAGCACAAAAATTGTCAGCACCAAAAAAGAGCTGGCCAGGTAGCGCGTCCCGCCCGCTTTCCCGATTCTGTCTTTCTGTGCCACCTTCTTTCGGAAGCTGGCGATGGCGCCGTCCTCTTTCCCGTCCTCTTTTTCCACCTTCCGGGGGCTGCAGTGGTCCGCCATGTACTTCTGCATCTGGGGATTTCTCTCGTAAAAAATAAAATATCCCTTCAGCTTCTGATACTGCTTTTCCTCAAACCAGTAAACGGTCTCCTCCCCCTCCTGCAAGTGGAAAATCAAAAGGGGCTGCTCCGGAAGGAGGCTTATCATTTCCTCTGCGCCGGCATCATCCGGCTCTCCGGTCATAAAACAGCCCACCACCCGGGTATCCGGGAAATTCTTCTCCTTTTCCTCCTCTGTCAGCTTCCAGGTTTTATCCGCCCCTTCTCCTTCCTCCAGCAGCAGCGCTCCCCTGACAAAAACCAGGCTTCCCTCTTCTTCCTGCTCCACGCTCCCCACCAGTATCCCCAGACAGCACTTTTCTTGCGTCTCTTTTTCCATTCTTCTGATAAAAGTTATCACATAATCTTCCAGATAGACTTTTTTATCCTGCTGTATCTCCCCTATCTGCCGAACATTCTTTGGCAATACCGTCTCATGATTCATACTGCACTCTCCTTCATTTCCCACAGCAGCCAGGCGCCCATCCTGTTTTGCGGACACCCGGGAAAGCCGCATCGAAACTTCTACCGTACATCTTATTAGCTTTGTCCTGCGAAATTTAGTGTTTTATGAATGATGAGAAAGAAAATTTTTCGACTTTTTATTAAAAAAAAGCGGAAGGACCCAAGGCCCTTCCACTGCTGCTTTGATTTTATTTTTTCAGCGCCCCCTCCACCTCTTTGGTAATTTCATCTCCTCCTTTTTCCATCCAGCTTCGGACAAACGTATCGAAGGCCCGGTCCGGCTCCTGTCCCATGATAATTTTTGCGTATGTTTCTCTCTCCAGCCGTTCCAGTTCTCTCCATTTATGTTTCATGGTTTTTGTCTCACCGGTAAACGCACTGTATACCGGCAAGTATTCCTCCTTGGCTATCGCTCCCACGCCGTTGATGATCCCGTACAGCCTGATAAAACCTCCGTCCTTTTCCGGGGTCCAGTCCTCCAAACCAAATTCATCCAGCGGAGGTCTGTTCAGCGTATGCAGAGCCTCCAGATCCCGTTTCAGAACCTTGTGCCCGGTAAAATCCACCTGCGTTTCCTGGCCTTCCATTGCTTCTTGCAGTACCCGGTAGGTATATTCCAGTTCATCCGCAAAATCGCATTCCCAGCCCAGAGGATAAGCCTTCATCTCAATCCCTTCCATTTGCCCATCCAGCATCCACTGTTCCTGATGGGCGATGCCGTAATTCAGAATTTCCACTACGGCCTCCGGGTCCCTGCAGCTTTTATGGATAACCAGATATTGGTTCACCGGGGCCGGCATGGTACAGACATACTCTCCCTCCCCATTCCTCGGCGAAGCGTACGCTTTCCACTCGCTCCCGTTTTGGGCTATATCCTGTTCCAGCTTTTCCGCAGACCACCAGGGTCCAAAGAAAATCCCCACTTTTCCCTGATTCAGCACCTCCTGCGTATCTTCCCTGGAAAAAAACTGAGGATCCAGAATTCCTTCCTCATACCAGTCTGTCAAAACAGAAAGCGCCTCTCCCGCCTGCTTCTGCACCGATCCATAGCAGGGCCTGCCTGCCTCGTCCAAAAGCCAATATTGAGGATATGCCCCAAAAGCGTTAAAAATAGGCTGAAATCCCATGCTGCATTTCCCGACACCCGTCATGTTCCCATCCAGCCCCGGGCCCAGAATTCCGATGGTATCCTCTCCGCCCATGTTGTTCTCTACAAACGCCCGGGCTACCGCTCCGATCTGCTCCACTGTAGACGGTGCTTCCAGTCCCAGCTCATCCAGCCAGTCCTGTCGGATCCACATAAGATTGATACCGCTGGCGGTAAGGCTGGGGAAGGGAATCGCCATCATTTCCCCTTCTTCCGTTACTGCTTCCATCCCTTGTTCTCCCATACTGTCCACATAGGCTTTCAGCTGATCCGAGGCCATATCCCGGTAAACTTCCGTCACCGGCTGCAGCAGATCATATTCCAGCATCTGACGATACTGCTTTTCTTCCACCAGAAGGGCGTCCGGAAGCATATCGCAGGCGATATACAAATCAATATTGCGCTGAAATTCATCTTTGGAATAAATCCAGTCATACGTCACCCGGATGCCCAGATCCCGACGGATCCAGTCCAGGAACCGGTTGTCTTCCATGGTTTCTCCTTCCGAAAAACTGACAGGATTCTCCAGGAACATCCCCAGGTGAATCTCCCTCCACTCTTTTTCGTCCTTTTGACCATTTTTCTGCGCCGCCAGCCCGATCCCCATCCCTGCAGCCGTCAAAACAAAGAGCAGCGCGGCGGCCATCCATGCTTTCTTCATAGTTTCCCTGCCTCTTTTTTCCTGTATTCTCCCGGACTGCAGCACACTTTTTCTCTGAAGACCCGGTTAAAATAGTAAACATCCTCGTACCCGCTTTTTTCCGCCACATCCAAAACGCTCAAGTCAGTCTGCCGCAAAAGTTCTTTTGCTCTGCGGATTCTTAAATTCTGAATAAAATCTCCAAATGTAAGCCCTACGTATTTTTTAAACCGCACGCTGAAGTAACTCCTGCTGATTCCCACCCTGGCGGCCACTTCCGACACATGGATACGCCCCGCGAAATCCTGCTCCCCGATTTTTACAGCTTTCATGATACTTACTGCTTCATTTCCCCTGTCCGACTCTGCATTCCGCCATTCTTCCCTCATTCTCCCGATCCATTCAAGCTCTTCCAAAACCGTGTCAAACCAGGGAATATCCGTATCTTTTCTCTCCAGAAGTTCATCCATTTTCCCTACGCACCGTATCAGCTGCCGCTCCATGCGCCGTACATCCGGTTCATAGGTCAGGGTACGTTCTTTCAGTTCTTCATAAAAAATGGTGTCAAACACCCAGTACAGGCTGTCCCATTCCTTCTTCAGCTTTTCCCATTCCCCTTCCGTCTCATCTTTTATGCCCCGGGTTCCCCTGCTTCTCTCCTCATACTTTTTCTCTATCCGTTCCAGCAGCGCATCTCCGTCTGTAAATTCCAGGGATGCCTTTGAAATATATTCCAGCCCACCCAGGCGGATAACCGACTGGGCGTAAGAAAATTCCTCATAGAAAGTCAGTACTACAAACCGGATATCCGGTTTCTCCTGGCTGCATTTTTCCATAAACTCAATCCCGTCCATCTCCGGCATGTCTATATCCACAAAAACCAAATTCACCTCATGTTCCCGCACAAAGTCCAGGGCAGCCCTTCCGTTCTGCACGTCCCCCACTACCTGCATCTGGTGCTTCTCCCAGTTCAGCAGAGAGATAATTCCCTTCCGGGCCAGTTTATCATCATCCACAATCAGCACTTTAATCAAAAATTTCGCCTTCCTTTCCATCGTCCCGGACAAGCGGAAGTAAAATAGTCACCTTTGTTCCTCTTCCCCGCGTACTGTTTACATCCAGTATAGCTTCGCTGCCATAGACCGTCTCCAGCATGGACCGGACATAGCGCAGCCCAATACCGTTTCTTGTCTTTTTCGAATCTTCCGCCCCCAGCGGCCGGTTCAGTTCCTCCAGTTTTTCCCGGCTCAGTCCTTCCCCATAGTCCCGCACAATGATTACGCCATACTGTCTCCGGGGATCCTCAAAAATCCAGATTTCCAGCCGCCCGCTGGTGCCAAGTCCGTGCTGAAGCGCATTTTCAATCAGCGGCTGCAGCAACATTCGGATAGCAGGCGTATCCAGATAGTCGCCTTCTTCCACCTCCAGTCGGACTTCAAAATCATATCTCTCTTTCTGAATCTCAATATATTTTCTGGCAATTTCCACTTCCGTTCTCAAAGAGCTTACCGCGTTTTCTTTTCCCAGATTGTAGGATAAAATGGCCATAAAATTATGGATAAATTCCCGGATGCGGGTATTGCCTGCCTGCTGAGCCATCCACTGGACCGAATAAAGTGTATTCAGGACAAAATGAGGGTTGATCTGATACATCAGTTTTTCCGCTTCCGCCTTTTTGCGAAGCTCCTCCTCCTGCTTTTCCTTCTCCTGCGTCGCCCGCAGATCCCGCCGCATCCTGTTGATCCCGTCCAGCACCTGATTAAACTCTTCAATGCCGGTGTCTTCTTTCACCGCCCCCAGATTTCCTTTTCCGGTTTCCGCAATCTCCAGCTTCAGTTTTTGAATGGGTTTCCCGATCATCTGATAAATAGCCAGCACGATCAGATAAAACAGGCAGAAGCAGCCGACCATAACCACTGCCATCCGCATCCGCCACATATTTGATTCTTTATAATAAACGGACAGGGGCACTGCCAGGCCATAGGTAAATCCCATTCCGCTTTCTGCCGTCATCAGATAGTTTCCGTTTTGCTCAAAGCCGCTGTAATCCTCCCCGTTTTCTTTCAGCGGTATCTCCTCGTCCATCGTAAAGTCTTCCGATTCCGTATAGCAGACCCTGCCGTTTTGATCCAGCAAAAGAAGACGGTAATCGCTTTTCTCAAAGGGTTCCACTCTCTTTTCCAGAAAAATATCCAGGCAGTATTCTCCAAAATTCTGGTTTTTGCTCAGCATGGAAATCAGATATCCCTCTCCCTGTCCTCTCGCCTGCTCAATGGTGTAAAATATCCGGTCTCCCACCTGCCAAATTTCTTTTCTCCGGTTTTGCTCTTCCCGGATTTCTGAGACCGTACCGCTTCCAAAAAGCAGTTCTCCGGTTTCAGAAGCGGCATAGGAAACAGCCCGTACGTTCAGGTTCAAAAACAGAACATCGGAAATCTGCTCATCCAGTATCTGCTTTTTTACAGCTTTCTGATAGCCGTCTTTTTCTTCCAGAAAATTTTCCGCTGCGCTGCCCGTATCTCCGCCTGCTTCCAGCCCTCGCATCACATTCATCAGTCCCAGATACTCCTGATCAATACTGGACCTGATCTGGCTTAGTCCAAAGCGCATGGAACTCTGGATCTGCTGCTGTTCTACAGAGTAAACCGCCACCAGTGAAATGACAACGCTCACCAGCACGCAGGTCAGTGTGCTGACCATAATAATCTGAAAGAGTTTTTTCTTAATGGAATTTCTTTTCTTCACTGCCCTTTTCCTCTTTCCTCTCATTTGTATTCATCTTACCACATTCGTTTTTATTTTCTCTTTTTAGAAATGTTCTCTCATTTTCAAACATTTTTCTATTTTATTTCCTTTTGTTTTTTTCACCCGGCAAATCCGCCCATAGAAGTTTACCGGTTTTCCGTTCTATAATCTTCATTAAGGAAATACCGGTGCCACCGGTCAGTCCGACAATCTACTATCATAATACAGGAGGGTATCTGATATGAAAAGAAAAGTTTTAAGCAGATTCCTGGCAATGGGAATGGCCGCATCTATGCTGCTTGGAAATTCCATTGCTGCCTTTGCGGATGATTCTGCCGCTCGGTTTACCGCCAAGGATGGAGTCATCGACGAGCAGCCCGGAGATGTTTTTTATGAAATCTTCGTACGGGCATTTCGGGATTCCAACGGTGATTCTATCGGAGATTTCAAAGGTGTGGAGGAGATGGTTCCCTATCTGGCAGATCTGGGGATTACCGGCATCTGGCTTATGCCCATCACCGATTCCGGCAGCGAACACTGCTATGATGTACGAAACTATTACGAGGTAAACAGCGATTACGGCACAATGGAAGACTTCCAGAGTATGCTTGATACCTGCCACAAGCACGGCATTAAGGTTATCATGGATCTGGTTGTCAATCACTGCGGCTACGACAACGTATGGTTCCAGGAAGCCCTAAAGGGGCCCACTCTGGAGGACGGAAGCGAAAATCCTTACTGGGACTACTTCACCTTTGTACCGGATGACGCCAACTTTGTGGATAAAACAGCCGAAGAAATCCATGAGGAGGAGATCGCTTACGAAGAGGAAAACGGCAGCCTGGAAGGCTGGGAGCCCCAGTATCCTCTCTACGACAACGCCACCTACGGTCCCACCGAAACGGTATGGAGAGAAGCAGAAACCCTGCCCGGCTACAAATATGTGGGCATTTTCGGCGGCGGTATGCCGGATCTGAATTTCTCCAGCGAAACGCTTCGGGAAGACATCAAAAATGTAGGCCGGTTCTGGCTGGATCAGGGCGTTGACGGCTTCCGTCTGGATGCGGCCCGCCACGTTTACGGAGATTACTATTCCAATATCTACAGCGATTACATTTCCGGCGAGAATCAGGCTTTCTGGGAGGACTTCCGTTCCGCCATGGTAGATGAATACCCCAACGCCTTCCTGGTGGGAGAGGTATGGGAAAGAAATACCGACAACATGGTTCCCTTTATTTCCGAGGGCGCGCTGGACAGCACCTTTGACTTTAATCTGGCCAGCAAAATCTACGAGGCAGCCTCCAATGAGACCACCGCTTACGATCCTGAAAGTGTAGCTCCCGAGAGCCAGCTTTCCGAGACGGACGATCTGGAACTTGTCAGCGATCTGATCAGCTTCTATGATAAATTCGGCGAGGCATCCGGCTACAATTTCATTGATTGTCCTTTCAGCACCAACCATGATCAGAACCGGATTATGAGCCTGATGAAATACCAGTTCGATCCCGAGGCCTCCGAACTTGTAACAGCCGAGGTAGTGCGGGACGAAAACGAGCAGCCTGTTCTGAGAGAAGACGCCGAAAAAGCTGTCGATCATGTAAAAGTAGCTTCTTCTATCCTTCTGACCATGCCTGGAAAGCCTTTCCTTTACTATGGTGAAGAGGTGGGTATGGACGGTATGAAACCGGACAGCAGCATCCGCGAATGTATGCCCTGGTTTGAGGAGCCTTTCGCTGAAGACGGCACTCCCAAGGAAGGGCTTGCGGCCTACGGCGAAGAAACTCTGTACAGTCTGGGCGGCGAGGCTTCCGTTGAAGCTCAGATTGATGATCCTGATTCATTGTACGCCCACTACAAGGAGCTGATTGGCGTGCGCAAGCAGATCCCTGCTCTGATGAACGGAGACATTGACGAGTACGTTCTGGACTCTCAGCAGCTTCTCTCCTATATCCGCATGACCAAGGATCAGCGCGTTCTGGTACTGGTAAACCTGACCGGAGAAACTCTGACCCAGGATCTTCCGGAAGATCCCAATTACGGCAGCTTCAGCCGGGTTCTCTTCCAGTCCTCTCAGGATACCGGAAGCCAGCTGGATGGAAGCACTGTGACGATTGCGCCTTATTCTATGCTGGTTCTGGAGTAAACCAAATATAGTTCCATCTTCCTTAAGGGTGCTGCTCATCATGAAACTCATGATGAAGCGGCACCCTTTTTGAATATTTTTATTTTCCCGGGGATATACTGATTCAAGACTCGCCCGCGCGGGCCGCGGGCAGGAACGGAGTATTTTATTATGATACAGCAGGAGTCTGTTTACTATATCAACGGGAAATACCCCGACGCGGATATGCGCCTGGCACTGCAGCTGCAGGCAATGCTGGCAGAACTGGACGCCCCCCATTGCCCCGTGATCCTCTGCATCGGGACCGACCGGGTAACCGGTGACAGTCTGGGGCCTCTAGCCGGCAGCTTTCTTGAGGCATACGGCGCTTATCATCCGCTGACCGTCTACGGCACCCTGGACGCCCCGGTCCACGCCCTGAATCTGAGCCGGGTCATGCGGCGCATAAAAAATAAGCATCCCCGCAGTCCGATTCTTGCGGTGGATGCTTCGCTTGGCGCCAGGCGCCATGTAGGCTATATCACGCTGGGAAAAGGAAGCCTCTCCCCCGGAGCCGGCGTTCAAAAAAGCCTGGATCCTGTGGGAGACCTCTTTATCACAGGGATCATCAACACGGCGTCCTGGGGCGGCCAGCTGACCCTGCAGAACACCCGGCTGGCCCCTGTGGCCAGACTGGCCTGCTGTATTGCCCGGGGAATCCTGGAAGCCTGCGCTACAGTTCCACCCGGCCTTCCAGAGCCCGCAGCAGCGTCATCTCATCAATATATTCCAGATCTCCTCCCACAGGAACGCCGCTGGCAATCCTGCTGACTTTAATGCCTGTGGGTTTGATCAGCTTGCTCAGGTACATGGCTGTGGTTTCCCCCTCCAGGCTGGAGTTGGTGGCGATAATCACCTCGTTTACATCCCCCTGAAGCCGCTGCATCAGCTCCTTCAGGCGGATATCGCCGGGTCCTATGCCCAGGAGAGGTGAGATCGCCCCCTGGAGCACATGGTAAACCCCCTCATATTTTCCTGTTTTTTCATAGGCGGCCAGATCCCGGGATGTCTCCACCACCATGATGGTCTTTTTGTCTCTGGCCGGATTGCTGCAGATGGGGCACAGCTCCTGGTCCGTCAGCGTACAGCACTCTTTGCAGTAGCAGATATGCTCCCGGGCGCTGACAAGAGCCTCCGAGAGCTGGCGCACCTGCTCAACCGGCATATTCACAATGTGAAAAGCCAGTCTCTGGGCTGTCTTTCCTCCGATGCCCGGCAGGGAGGAAAGCTGCTCAATCAGCTTTGTAATCTGACTTCCGTAATATTCCATCGTTTATCTGCCCCGTTTCTCAGAATCCGAAGCCGCCGCCCAGACCGCCCAGGCCGCCGGTCAGCTTGCTCATGGCGGAAGTGGCTTCTTCCTCCACCTTCCGCAGCGCCTCGTTTGTGGCCGCCACAATCAGGTCCTCCAGCATCTCGATATCATCCGGATCCACCACTTCCTCAGCCAGCTTCACGCCGGTAACCAGACGTTTTCCGGAAACCGTCACCTCCACGGCTCCGCCTCCCGCAGACGCGGTAAACTCTTTCTCCTCCAGCGCCTTCTGGTTTTCCTCCATCTGCTTCTGCATTTTCTGCGCCTGCTTCATCAGGTTATTCATGTTGCCGGGCATACCTCCCGGAAATCCTCCTCGTCTTGCCATATCTGCATCCTCCTATTCTTCTATTTCAATATCCATATGGACAAAGTCCTTCACTGCCTTTTCTATCTCAATGGCGCTCAGTCTGGCATTCTGAACATGCTCATCCGCCGCCAGAACAAATCTCACATCCGCCTGCCTGCCCGTCTTCTCGGCGATCAGTTCCTCCAGCTGCTCCTTATACTGGGGATTATTCAGATACGTTTCTCCCAGGAAATCAGAGAACACCACATACAGCTGGTTTTCCGCTCCCGGCGCGGTGTTGAATTTCAGCTGGGCGGATGAAAGCACAATCCGAAACCGCTGTGAAGTTCCCGCTATGATGCTGCTCCACATGGTTTTAATCTGCTGCAGATCCTCCGGCGCGGCCTTGGCATACCGGGGGCCGCTCTCTTCCTCCCCGGAGGGAAGTTCCCTGCCGCCTCCCGCGTCCGGTTTCCTGTCAGGCTGTCCGCCGGAAAGCGCCGGGCTGCCGGAAGCCACGGCGACCGTCCCTTCCTCCAGCATTTTTTCCAGACGGCGCACCCGTTCTCCCATGGAAAGCTCATCCCGCTCCATCTGGGGGCGGCAGAGTTTGATCAGCGCCACCTCCAGCAGCACCCGTTTATTTACCGCATACCGCATCTGATTGGCCAGTTCAGAAAAAATCCGGATAAAGCGCATCAGGGTATCTTCCCGGATCATGGCCGCCTCTTCCTTCAGAGCCGCCAGGTTTTCCGCCGACATATCCAGGCTGTCTTCCATCTCCTCCGAAGCTTTTAACAGCATCAGATTTCGCAGGTACCAGGTGAAATCGTTGACCAGCTGGGTCAGGTCCCTTCCCTGCATAATCAAATCCTCCACCTGCGCGAACACGGCGGCCACATCGTTTTCCAGGACCCGGCGCAGAAGCCGGCTGAACACCTCCGTATCCACCGCTCCCAGTACCTCCAGAACCTTCTCATAGGTCAGGGTCTGGCCCAGATAAAAGGAGATGCACTGGTCTGCCAGACTCAGGGCATCCCGCATGCCGCCGTCCGCTTTTCTGGCAATGTAGCGGATGGCCTTTTCTTCCGCCTCAACCTGTTCCCTGTCCAGAAGCTCCCGCAGTCTCCCCGCGATCTCGTCCTGGCTGATCCGTTTAAAATCATACCGCTGGCACCGGGAAAGAATCGTAACCGGAATTTTATGGGCTTCCGTGGTAGCCAGGATAAAAATCACATAGGAAGGAGGCTCTTCCAGGGTTTTTAAAAGCGCATTGAAGGCTCCTATGGACAGCATATGCACCTCGTCGATGATATAGACCTTATACCTGCCCTCTGCCGGTGAATAGGCCACCTCATCCCGGATCTCCCGTATATTGTCCACGCCGTTGTTGGAGGCCGCGTCAATCTCGATCACATTCATGGATGAGCCGGCCCCAATAGCCCGGCACGTTCTGCATTCGTTGCAGGGATTCCCGTCCACCGGATGTTCACAGTTTACCGCTTTGGCAAAAATCTTGGCCACCGACGTTTTTCCGGTCCCCCTGGTTCCGCAGAACAGATAGGCATGGCCGATCCGGTCCATCATAATCTGATTTTTTAATGTGGTGACAATCGCATCCTGCCCTTTTACCTCCTCAAAGGTAGTCGGCCGGAACTTCCGGTATAATGCTGTATAACTCATGAGGTCACTCCCGCTTCCCATAAAAAAACCAATGCCGTCTCATAATTTGCCCTGGGACGGCAATGGTTTTTCATGCAGCCTGTTTTATTTTGCTGTTTTATCAGTCGCCGAAGCTCAGTCCCAGAAGTTTGGCTTCCTTTACAATCTGATCATCCGGCGATACCATCTTCAGTTTGCCTGCGCATTCTGCCAGAGGAACTTTCTTCACCTTTCCGTTTACGATACCTACCATGTAGCCGTACTGCTCTTCCATAATCAGCTTGGCTGCCGCCACGCCCAGTCTGGTGGAGAGAACTCTGTCGTAGGGACAGGGGCTTCCGCCTCTCTGAATATGTCCCGGCACGGTAATGCGAACCTCAGTGCCGCTCCTCTCCAGGATCTGCTCTGCCAGTTCATAGGCAACGGAAGGATGATGCTTTTTCTCCTCCATCTTTTTCTTCAGTTCCTTCTTGCTCAGCTTGGCATCGTCCGCCGAGATGGCCCCCTCCGCAACTGCCAGCACGGTAAAGCCCTTTCCTGCCTTTGTTCTCTTGTCAATGGCCTCGATCACCTTGTCGATGTGATAGGGGATCTCCGGAATCAGGATAATATCGGCGCCGCCGGCAATTCCCGCGTACAGCGTCAGCCATCCTACCTTATGTCCCATAATCTCTACAATGAATACCCGGTTGTGGGAAGAAGCTGTGGTATGAATCCGGTCAATGGCGTCTGTAGCCACATTCACAGCGCTGTAGAAGCCGAAGGTCATATCGGTTCCCCAAATGTCATTGTCAATCGTCTTGGGAAGATGGATAATGTTCAGTCCTTCTTCTCTCAGCAGGTTGGCTGTCTTCTGGGTGCCGTTTCCGCCCAGGATCACCAGGCAGTCCAGACGCAGCTTGTAATAGTTCTGCTTCATGGCATCCACTTTGTCAAGGCCCTTCTCATCCGGTACCCGCATCAGCTTAAAGGGCTGCCTGGAGGAGCCCAGGATCGTTCCGCCCTTGGTCAGGATACCGGAAAAATCGCTGGAGGTCAGCAGTCTGTAATCGCCGTAAATCAGGCCCTTGTAGCCGTTCATAAAGCCGTACACTTCCAGCTCGCTCAGGTTGCTGGACAGTCCCTTTACTACGCCCCGCATAGTAGCGTTCAATGCCTGGCAGTCTCCGCCGCTGGTCAAAAGTCCAATTCTCTTCATCTTTTTTACCACCCTTCTCCGATTTTTCTCCGCCGGAAGCGTCATTTCGTACCCCCCGCTCTCCGGCAGCTTTCATATGCTCTATTATACCTTTTTTTGGAGAAGTGTACAAGCTATTTATCAAAGGAAGTTGACAAATATGGAGGCTCCCACCACCGTAATCAGGCCGGAAACCGCGATGGCCAGGCTGCTGATGGCGCCTTCCACCTCGCCCATCTGCATGGCCTTTGTGGTTCCAATGGCGTGAGCCGCGCTTCCGATGGCCAGGCCCTTCGCCACCGGCTCTGTGATGCGGAAGATTTTGCAGACCATCTCCGCGATCATGTTGCCCAGAATGCCGGTAATCACAATAGCCGCCACGGTAATATTCACAATTCCTCCCATCTCCTGGGAAACGCCCATGCCGATGGCCGTCGTGATAGACTTGGGCAGCAGGGTTACATACTGCTCATGGGTAAAGTCAAATAACAGCGCCAGCATCAGCACGCCGCCCAGGCTGGTCAGCACCCCGGCCACGGAGCCCGCTATGATTGCCTTCCAGTTGCGTTTGAGCTGTTCCAGTTCCCGGTACAGGGGAACGGACAGGCAGACGGTAGCCGGCGTCAGCAGGTAGCTCAGATATTTTGCGCTCTCATTATAGCTGTCATATTCAATGCCTGTAACAAGCAGAAGCAGCATCACCATAATAATGGAGATCAGCAGGGGATTGAGTATGGCAAGCTTCCATTTTTTCTTCATCAGAAGGCCGATCTCATATCCCAGAACGCTGACAAACATTCCAAAAAACAGAGATCCGCTTATAAATTCTTTCATTCTTTTCCCGCATCCTTTCTCCCTGTCCGTTTCTGATCCCTGCGGATCATCCACTGGGTCACTCTTCCCGTTACCGCCATCACCATCACGGTTGTCACCGCAATAATCACAGCGAAAGGCAGCAGGATTCCTCTCAAGGCCTCCCACTCCACCATCAGGCCCACGCCTGCGGGAATAAACATCAGCGGCATAACTGCCACCAGAAAATCTGCCGTCTCCTCCACCTGCTTCAGCGGAAGAATCCCTGTGGCCAGCGCCCCGAACATCAGCAGCAAACCGTAGATGCTGGCCGGAACCGGCAGGGGGAGCAGGTATTTCAGTATCTCTCCCAGAAAGGACACGCCCATGATGATGCAGAATTGCTTCATATACTTCATCGGTTCTCTCCTCTTTCTTCTGTTCTGTCAAAAACAGTCTTATTCTACAATCTTTCCCTCCCGATGTAAAGGAAAAATCCCTCCGGTTTTTCTTCCGTCTTTTCTTCGCCGGAAAAGCTCTTGTTTTTTTGCCGGTATCCTGCTACCATCTGATTGAACAACGCGAAAGGAGCACATCCATGAGATTTATTACTTTTTCATACAAAGGGGAAACTCTTCCCGGTGTTCTGTCCCGGGACGGCCATTCTGTCGTATCCTTCCGGCAGGCGAAACTCCCCTTCGCCTCCGTAAATGACCTGATCTGTAATGCCTCCCCCGCTCAGATGGCGGACTTAAAGAGGCTGAGCCGGGAACCGGAAAATCCCCTTCCCCTGGAGCAGGTAAAGCTGCTGGCCCCCATCCCCGTCCCCAGGCAGGATGTCATCTGTCTGGGCATTAACTATGCGGCCCATGCCCGGGAATCGGCCCGGTACAAAAAAGAAGCCTATGACGCCAACCGGCAGTACGCCGTCTATTTTTCCAAAAGGGTCAACGAGGCCGTAGGGGACGGCGCCCCCATCCGGGGCCACTTTGACCTGCAGCAGCGGCTGGATTACGAAGTGGAGCTGGCTGTCATCATAGGCCGGGACGCCTGCCGGGTACCGGCGGACCAGGCTTTTGATTATGTGTTCGGCTATACCATTCTCAACGACATCAGCGCCAGGGAAATTCAGACCCGTCACAAACAATGGTATTTTGGAAAAAGCATGGACGGCTTCTGCCCCATGGGTCCATGGATCGTCACGGAAGATGAGTTTGACCGGCCGCCCGTGCTGCGCATCTCCTCCCGGGTAAACGGCGAGCTGCGCCAGGACAGTTCCACCGGCCTTCTGATTTTCTCCATTCCCCAGGTCATCGAAGAGCTCAGCCACGGCATGACCCTAAAGGCCGGCACCATCCTCTCCATGGGCACGCCGGAGGGAGCCGGCATGGGATTTGACCCGCCCCGCTTCCTGAAATCCGGGGATGTGGTATCATGTGAAATCCAGGGCATCGGAACCCTGACCAATCCGGTGCTGTAGATAAAGGCGCCTCGCTCCCCGGCCTTTCTATTTTCTGTATTTCTTTACGAAATAGAAAACCGTAACCAAAATCAGGCAGGCTGTCACGGCGTACAGCCCCAGCGGCTGGCTCACTTTCCCGGCCACAAAAATGCTGGTGGGGCCGTCCGCGCCCCCGATTACGGAAACGGACTGTTCGGATAAGCCGGCAAATGTTCCGAATATGCTTCGGATCGTGAGATACCTCCAGACAGAGACGGCGGTCAGCACCAGGCTCAAAGCCGCCAGCAGGGTTCCCGGCACATCAATCCGCCGGCGGCTTTCCGGTTCTGTATTTTCCAGAAGCGTCTCACCGATTTTTTCCGGACTTCCCAGTCTGCTCACCGCCTCTTCTTCCGTCAGACCGCCCTCCACCATATCCGCAATCATTTCCTCGTAGTCGTCCAGGTAACGCCTGCGCTCGCTTTTTTCCAGCGTCCGCAGCTTTCGGTTCAGTTCTCTGAGAAACTGTTTCTTTCCCATTTTCTCTCCCCCATCTTTCTTCACTCTCTGCCCGTTTCCTCACTCTTTTGGCAGATATAGTCCAGCAGTCTGTCCAGCTCCTCTCTTTCCTCCAAAAAGGAATCCAGGTAATCCAGCCCCTGCTTCGTAATGCGAAAATACTTCCGCAGCCTTCCGTTATGTTCTCTTGTGTAAGACGAGACTCTGTCCCCGGTCTCCAGCCTGCGCAGAATCGGATAGAGGGTTGATTCTGTCATCGCGATATATTCCGGAATATCCTTAAGAAGCTGATATCCGTAGGAATCTCCCTGCCGCAGCGCTGCCAGCACGCAGAATTCCAGCAATCCTTTTCTGATCTGTGCATCCATGGGAAACCTCCTGTCTTTTTATATACTATACTATACACAGTATTTACTGTCAACAACCGTTTCCTGTGAAGGGACAAAAGAAAAAGCCCTCATCTCCTCTGTAAGAGGTATGAAGGCTTCGCAGTAGCGGAAGGGAGACTTGAACTCTCGACACCACGGGTATGAACCGTGTGCTCTAGCCAGCTGAGCTATTCCGCCATATTTATGAAATGATATGGGACCTATAGGGCTCGAACCTATGACCCTCTGCTTGTAAGGCAGATGCTCTCCCAGCTGAGCTAAGATCCCATATTTGCGAGTCAGGTTTCAACTCGCTTTGCTATTATACAATTAACCGGCCCGAAAAGTCAAGCACTTTTTCAAATATTTTCGTGCCCGTTCCGGCTTATCCCCCGGCTCAGGATCTGGTATAGGTTCCATTCATGGGTGAACCGGAGGTATCGTAGTCCTCCTCGCTGAGAACAGAGACTTCTACCGCCCCTTCTACGTAACTGAACACCACCATGTGGTAATCATCTCCGTAATAAACCGCCTGGTTTCCATCCACTTCAGCCTCTCCGGACACGCCTGCGTTCAGAAACGCAAAGGCGATATGGGTTTCATCCGCCGGCGTGATGCTGAGCGTCTCTCCCTCAGCGCTGGTAAACGTGCCGTTCCAGTCCGCAGCCAGTTCCCCGCCTTCCGTCTCATTCATGGCGTCAAATTCCTCATCGGAATAATTCTCCTCTGCCAAAAGGGTTTCCGGCTCTGTCCCTGCCTCCGTGCCGGCTGCCGCCTCTTCCGTTCCCATTGTTTCCGACTCCTGCGCCGGCTCCTGTGCCAGTTCCGTCTGGCCTCCGGCGGCCCCCGTCTCTTCCGTCAGTCCGTTCAGAGTGTCTCCTCCCTCTGTTCCTCCTCCTGTGACAGACAGATCCTGGGCCGGCGAAGTCTCAGCCGCTTCTGTCCCCTGGGAATCTGTGTTCGCTGCGCTCTGCGCCTGGGAAGGCGCCGCGCTGCCGGCCATCCCTCCGTTATCCGTATCTGCCCGTGTGCAGGCTGTCAGAGCGGCAGCAGCAGCTCCCGCGGCCAGTAACAGCCTGATCTTTTTTTTCATCATCTGTACTCTCCCCTTTTCTCATTAAAGTCTGAACTTTTCTGAACAGGGATATTCTATCACCATTTTGTCCGGTTGTCACAGTCTTCTCCAAAACTTCAGAATCTCTTAGGAAAGGGTTTCCGTTTCCTCTTCTCCCAGATGAAGCCGGATAAACCGGCGTCTGCCCCCTTCCACATCCCCGCCTCCCAGGAATCGAAGCAGCGGAAACACATTTACGTTTTCCCACAGATAGGTGCCCCTGTAGGTGCGCAGACTACTCCACCAGTAATCTCCGGCAAATTTCACATATCCTTCCTCCACCGGGGAAAAATGGATGCGAATGCAGATCTGCAGCAGTTCCTCCATGGTATCGATCCGCCTCGCCGTCATCTGGGGTGTCTCCCCGTCAGGCGGAAAGCAATCGCTCAGCCAGGCCGGTATCGTCCCGTTCTGCTCCTCATCCAGCGGCCGGGGGAGCCCTGCCGCCAGCTGGACCCCGTTGTCCAGAACCGCAAAGGCGTACAGCCGGATGCCTTCTTTTTTCTGCCGCCGGAGGACAAGATCAAGAAATTTTTTCTTATCTCTCTCATCGGCAAGCCGCTTTGAATTGAAATTCAGACAGATGTAACAGACATGCGCCTCTGTAAAAAAATCAGTGCGTGACATAGAAAAAGCCTCCTCGCTTTTGTAGAAATTTTGCAGAAATGATTTATAATCCTGATGATGCCCTCTCAGCACAGTATTATCTTATCACTGCTGTAATGATAATTCAACATTTTCTTTATAAATGAAACAAATTGTTTCTTTTTTAGTTTAGAGAAAATGTTGCGTGATTCATGTACCAAAAAACAGGAAGGCCGGGACACACACTGTTGCGTTTCCGGCGCCGGGTTTCATTTTATGAATGACTGATTAATACATTAATCTGTCATTCACGCAAAAAGGACGCTGCCGTATCATGAGACGCATGATAAAGCAGCATCCTCTCTTCAGATTTTCCAGTTATCCCCGAATTCAGCCAGCTGTATATATTCCGCGTAGTGCTTCATATAAAAATCATGCCGCTCTTTTCTGGGAACGAACCTGCGTATCTCCTTTGCCGCCAGATGTGCGCTGGCCTGGCTCACATCGCCGTAGGCGCCGCTTCCCACCGCCGCGTAGATAGCCGCTCCCAGAGCACAGGTCTGATCCGCATCCACGATGGCCACTTCTTTCCCCAATACATCCGCCATCATCTGCATCACATACTCTGATTTCTTGGAGATACCTCCTACTGCCGTTACATTGTGGATCTCAATGCCCTGCTCCTCAAAGCCGGCCACGATCCGTTTCATTCCGCATACCGCTCCGAATACCAGAGCCCGGTACACATAGGGCGGTTCCATGCCAAGGCGCAGTCCGCCGATCAGCGCCTTCTGGAAATCATCTGTATCCGGGTAGCGCCGTCCGTTAAACCAGTCCAGAGAAACCGGGAAGGGTTCGTCCGGCAGCGCCTCCGCCCCTTTCTGCAGGTCTACCAGCATCCTCTTGTCCATAGTCTTACGGATTTTCCGGAATGTTTCCGGATCCAGTTCCTCTTTCAGATTATCCAGAGGCCACATCAACAGTTTTTTGAACCAGGCAAAGATATCGCCGAAGGCTGCCTGGCCCGTTTCCACGCCTACCAGATCCGGCAGGATCGAGTTCTCCGCCTGGCCGCAGAATCTCTTGATATCTTTCCCCTCCAGGTTTTCGGCCTTCTCCACAATCATGTCCACCGCAGAGGTTCCCATGGTGCAGATCAGGGTCTTCTCCCTGATGCCGGCTCCCACTGCCCCCGCGTGGGCGTCAAAGGAACTGCCGGAGATCACCACGTCTGTGGAAAGGCCCAGCCGTTTGGCCCACTCCGGGCACAGATTTCCGGCCTTCACTACTGCCGGCTGGGGCGCGTTTCCGTACCGCTCCCGCACCTGCACCAGATAGGGATCCAGCTTCTCCAGCACCTCTTTTGCCGGGAGCCCGCCCCATTCGCTGTGCCAGTAGGCCTTATGGCCTGCTGCGCAGGCTCCGTGGAAGATATGATCCGGCCGGGTTTCCCCGCACATCACACCCACCATCCAGTCGCTGTGCTCTTCCCAGGTGTAGGCCGCTTCCCGGATGCGCTGGTCTGTCCGCACCGCATGCAGAATTTTAGCCCAGTACCACTCCGCGCAGTAATTTCCCTGATACTTTGTATAGTCCGTGCCGCTTCCGTGCCGGAACGCCTCGTTCACTTCCTCCGCCTCGGCAAAAGCGGAGTGATCTTTCCAGAGATAGAACATGGCGTTTTCGTCCTCCGCAAACTCCTCCAGCAGGGCCAGCGGCGTTCCCTCCCGGTTTACCGGAGCAGGCGTAGATCCGGTGGTGTCAATTCCAATTCCCAGCACCCGGCTCCGTTCCCGGGGGCCCAGCGGCTTCAGCGCTTCCAGGATACAGGATTCAATCGCTTCCAGATAGTCCAGCGGATGCTGTCTGAAAATTCCCTGTTCCGGATGCTGATAAAGCCCCTTCTTCCAGCGGGAATAGAAAGCAGTTCCGCTCCCCACGGTCTTTCCGGTTTCCGTATCCACCACTACCGCCCGGGAGGAATCGCTGCCAAAATCCACGCCTATCACATAATTATTTTCCATATTTCATCCGTTCCAATCTGTAATATGAGAGCTGCCGCAAAACGCAGAACCGTTCCAGGCCTTTCATTTTGCGGCAGCCCCTGATTTTTCTTAATTATTTGCGGGAAATCGCTTTCTTCGCTTTAGCCGCAATGTTTTCCGGTGTGAGGCCGTATGCCTCCAGCAGTACCTTGGGAGCGGCGGAATGTCCGAATTTATCTTCCACGCCCACAAACTCCATGGGTACGTTTTCCGTCTGTACCACTACCTCGGAAACAGCGGCGCCCAGACCACCCACTACGTTGTGCTCTTCAGCCGTCACAATCGCGCCCGTCTCTCTGGCAGCCTTTACGATGATCTCTCTGTCAATGGGCTTGATGGTGTGCATATCGATCACTCTGGCGCTGATGCCCTCTGCCTCCAGCAGCTTCTGGGCTTTCAGGGCTTCCTGCACCATCAGGCCGCAGGCAATGATGGTCACATCTTTTCCGTCCACCAGCTGCACGCCCTTGCCGATCTCAAACTTATAGTCTGCAAAGCCGTCTGTTACGCACTCTACCGCCGGACGGCCCGTTCTGAAGTAGCAGGGTCCGTTGTAGTCCAGCATAGCCTTTGTAGCCAGGCGTACCTCGTTGGAATCGCAGGGAACAATCACTGTCATGCCGGGAATGGTCCGCATCAGGCTGATGTCCTCGATACACTGATGGGTAGCTCCATCCTCGCCTACAGTCAGTCCGGCATGGCTTCCGATTACCTTTACGTTCAGGCCCGGATAAGCCACATCGTTTCTCACCTGGTCATATACCCGGCCTGAGGCAAAAATCGCGAAAGTATGTACCAGCGCTGTAGCGCCGCAGGCAGCGAATCCCGCTCCGATATCCACCATGTTCGCCTCCGCGATACCGATGTTGAAAAAGCGCTCCGGATATTTTTCCGCGAAATACATGGACATGGTACATTTCTTCAGGTCCGCATCAAACACATAGATTTTTTCATCACCGCCAAACTCTACCAGAGCCCGACCGTATGCTTCTCTTGTTGAAATATTTTCTCCCATTCTTTAACCCTCCAGTTCCGCAATTCTAGCATCTAATTCCGCAAAGCAGGCCGGCCACTGATCCGGTTTGGGCTGTCCGCCGTGGAAATCCACATTGTTTTCAAACAGAGATACGCCCTTGCCCTTGATGGTGTCGGCAACGATCACAGTGGGTTTCCCCTTCTGGCAGGAAGCCAGTTCCACAGCGTCTGCCACCTGTTCCACATCATGTCCGTTCACTTCTATCACATTCCATCCGAAAGCCCTGAATTTCTCTCCGATGGGATAGGGAGACATGATCTCCTCCAGGGAGCCGTCCAGCTGCAGTTTATTGTTGTCCACGAAGGCAATCAGATTGTCCGCCTTGTAGAAGCCGGCGCACATGGCGGCCTCCCACACCTGGCCTTCCTGGATTTCTCCATCGCCCAGGATACAGAAAGCACGGTTTCCTACCTGGTTGGCCTTGCTGTACATCGCCATTCCCAGGGCAACGGAAAGGCCCTGTCCCAGGGAACCGGCGGACATATCTACGCCGGGAACATGCATCTCCACATGGCCGGAAAGGTCACTGTCAATTTTCCGGAAGGTAGCCAGGTGCTCCACCGGGAAAAATCCTCTCAGAGCCAGGGTGGCGTAGAGAGCCGGTGAGCAGTGTCCCTTGGAGAGCACCAGACGGTCTCTGTCCGCCTTGTGGGGATCCTGGGGATCAATATTCATCTTATCAAAATACAGCACAGCCAGGATTTCTCCCAGGGAAAATGAGCCCCCGATATGGCCGGAGCCGGCGGTCTGGATTGTCTGCAGCGCGGTCTTTCTGATTTTGGCCGCCCATAAATCCAATTCCTTTTTCTTGTTGCTGTCCATAAAATAATCCTCCTTTATATGCACTGCGTGATGTCAACTACTTTGCGGCATTCTGCTTCTTCTGCTTGATCATATCCACATATACAGCCGCGATAATGATGATGCCCTTCAGCACGTACTGCCAGTAGGAGTTTACGTGCATCAGGTTCAATCCGTTGGAGATCAGGCCGATGATCAGAACACCGATCAGCAGGCCGCCCACGGAACCGGTGCCGCCGAAGAAAGAGGTACCGCCCAGCACGGCTGCCGCGATGGCGTCTGTCTCATAGCCCTGACCGGTATCCGGCTGTCCGGAGGACATACGGGAAGCCAGCACAACGCCGCAGAAGCCTGCCAGAGTACCGCTGATGGTCCACACCAGAATCTTGATCTTGTTTACATTGATACCGGAGAAGCGGGCGGATACCTCGTTGCCGCCTACCGCGTAAATATGACGTCCTGTCTTGGTCTTATTCAGGAAGAAGTAGTCCAGGATCAGGAAGATAATCATGTACACCACCGGAAGAGGCACCGGTCCGATAGAACCCTGGCCGATCTCGGCGAAAGCATCCTGGCCGTAAGCGGTCACAGGAGAACCGTTGGCCACCAGATAAGCGGTACCACGGCAGATAGACTGCATGGCCAGCGTTACCACGAAGGGATGGATGCCGGTGTAAGCTACAATCGCTCCGTTCAGGAAACCGATTACCAGACCGAACAGAACGCCCATGGCAACCGCCACTCCTACGGGCATTCCCCACCATTCAAAGGCTGCTACGGTCATAACGCCGGTGAAGGCTGCCAGAGCGCCGCCGGTCAGGTCGATACCGGCCAGGATAATGGCCATCTGCACGCCGATTGCCAGATAGCAGTTGGTGGCGCAGGTTCTGAGCAGGTTTAACAGGTTGTTGGTTGTCAGGAAGTTGCTTCCGAAAATTGAAAAGATCACACAAAGGACTAATAATCCCAGTAAAATACCCCAGTTCTGGCTGAAGTAACCTTTTACGGCTCTGCTGATGCCGCTCTGTGATTTGCTGTTATTCATCGTCTGATACCCCCATTGCAAATTTTAATATCTTCTCCTGATCGTTTTCCTCATGGCTGAGCTCGCCGGTGATGCGGCCTTCCTTCATGACGATGATGCGGTCGCTCATGTTCATCACCTCAGGCATCTCGGAGGATATCAGGATAATCGCCAGTCCCGCTTTTGCCAGATTGTTGATGATCGTATAGATCTCTGCCTTGGCGCCCACATCGATACCTCTGGTGGGCTCATCCAGGATCAGGATCTTGGGATCTGTAGCCAGCCATTTTGCCAGCAGCACCTTCTGCTGGTTTCCGCCGGACAGTGTGGAACAGTTTACTCGGGAGGAGGGTGTCTTAATCCGAAGGGATTCGATTCCATGATCCACGATCTCATCCTCTTTGTTGGCGTTTACTCTAAAGAAATTAATGAAACGGTTCAGCACCGGAAGCGTAATATTAAAGCTGATGGTGTTATTCAGCAGCAGCCCCTCTGTCTTCCGGCTCTCCGGCACCAGGGCCACGCCCTTGCTCTGCATGTACCGGGGATTGCGGCTGGTCACCTTCTCCCCTTCCAGATAAATCTCTCCGGAATCCATGGGGTCCAGTCCCATAATGGCCTTCATCAGCTCAGACCGGCCGGCGCCTACCAGGCCGTAGAAGCCCAGGATCTCGCCGCTGCGCACCTGGAAGCTGCAGTCGATAGCCCGCTTGCCCGCGTTGATATGTTTCGCCTCCAGCATCACCTTGCCCGGGGTATTGTAGGTTCTGGTGTAGTAATTTCCCAGGTCCCGGCCTACCATTAGGGAGATCAGCTCGCTCTCCGTACAGTTGTCCGACTGGCGAACACCCATAAACTCGCCGTCCCGCATGATGGTTACGGCATCACACAGCTGGAATACCTCCGCCATCTTGTGGGTGATAAAGATGATGCCCATGCCCTGGCTTCTCAGGTCCCGTACCGTCTGGAACAGCACCTCCACCTCTCTCTCCGACAGGGAGGAGGTGGGCTCGTCCAGAATCAGGATCTTGGCGTTCAGGGAGAAGGACTTGGCAATCTCCACCATCTGCTGCTGCCCCAGAGACAGCTTTCCCACATATTCGTTGGGGTCGATGTTCAGACCCACCCGCTCCAGAAACGGTCTGGCCGCTTCCGCCATCTTGTCCTTGCTCACCATTCCGAAGGAATTTTTCATCTCACGACCCAGGAAAATATTCTCCGCAATGGTGAGATAAGGCTCCAGCGCCAGCTCCTGATGGATAAACGCCACTCCCATCTGCTGGGACTCATAAATAGAATGTATCTCTACTTTTTTTCCTTCAATGTAGATCTCTCCGGAGTCTGCCGGGAACACGCCGCCCAGAACGTTCATCAGGGTGGATTTTCCGGCTCCATTCTCGCCCATGAAGCCCATCACTTCGCCTGCATGTACAGTAATTGCGGCATTATTCAGCGCGCGAACGCCGGGAAAGGTCTTTACTATATGCTCCATACGCAAAAGTTCCTTTTGCATTTCGCCCCTCCTTTAGCACAGAAAAGCTGCCTGAGACCTACTTCCGTAAAACTCCGGCAGCTTTTCAGTTATTTACTTAAATTTTATCTGCAGATATGACTCCGCAATTACTGCCAGTCTGAAATATCAAACTCGGAAATGTTGTCGGCAGTGATCAGTTCTACGTCAACAACCTGATCATGCTCAACCTCTTCGCCGGCAAGTACAGCGATAGCGGTATCTACTGCGTTAGATCCGATTACAGAGGGCTGCTGCGCTGCGGAAGCAGTAGCGGAACCATCCTCAACGTATCCCATGAAGTCCGGGTTGCCGTCAACGCCGTAGATCACAACGTCGGTTCTGCCGGCAGCGTTGCAGGCCTGTACGCATCCCAGAGCGCCCATATCGTTGATGCAGAAGAAGCCGGCCAGATCAGCGTCAGCGGTCAGCACGTCCTCAGCAGCGGTCATGGTCTTAGCGGTATCGCCTGAAGTATCTGTGGTGGATACGATCTCGAAGTAATCGCCAACGGTATCCAGGAAGCCCTGCTCACGGTCTACGCAGGCAGCGCCGGAGGGCTGGTTCATGATGGCGATCTTGGCGCCCTCATCCAGCTTGCTCATCATATCCTCAGCGCAGAGAACGCCGGCCTTGTAGTTATCGGAAGCGATGATGGCAGCTACCTTATCAGCAGCGTCCACAGGGGTATCTACGTTGATTACCGGGATGCCGGCTTCCTCGCAGGCGGTCAGAGCCTCGGTTACAGCGGTGGTATCCATGGGAGCCAGGATGATGGCGTCTACTTCCTGAACAATCAGGTCGTTTACATAGTTGTTCATGGTAGCCTGGTCGCTGTTAGCGTCAACTGTTACCAGCTGAGAGTCGGGATCCATTCCCAGTGCTTCCATCTCAGCGGTGATGCCGCCCATCATGGCGGTCCAGAAGGGGTTGTTCATTGTGGTGGGAACGTAAGCCAGCGTGATGCCGGATACGTCGATGTCAGGAGCTGCTGCTTCCTCAGCGGCTTCGGTAGCGGCCTCGGTAGCGGCCTCGGTAGCGGCCTCAGTCGTTTCCTCAGCAATCGCGGTCATTCCCATTGTTGCTGCCATTGCAACTGCCATTGTCAGTGCTGCAATACGTCTTTTCATGATACATTCTCCTTTTATTTATATATTTTACCCCTTTTCTCCTGCAGCCCGACCCACCAGCCCGGAGTTTTTCTCTCACCTTGCTCTGTGACAGTCTTTCTGCAGTTACGCAGGAGTAATTGCGTTCCTGGTTTGTGTTTCGGCGGACCTGGCCTCTCTGATCCGGGTGAAGATATCGTCCTTCAGCAGCCGGTCCAGGTTGTAGTAGTAACCGCCCAGGAGGAATGAATCCTCGTTCAGTCTGGAATACCGGATAATGGTGCACTCCTCCACATAGGGGGGAACACAGTTCCGGATGGATTCCTTTACTTTGGAGAGGAAGTGCTCTGTGTTGGGATAATCGGGTCCGATGATGATGCAGTCCGGATTGACCGTATAGATAATGTTGGCAATCCCGTAACCCAGCATCCAGGCCATCCGCTCCACCGCCCACAGGGCCAGCGGTTCTCCCTTTTTGTATTCCTCCAGAATTTCCTGGTAGGTGCTGTTTTCTGTCAGAGGACTTTCCGGAAATTCCGTCAGTCTCTCCCCCACATACCGCCGCAGGCTCTCAATACCTGCCCGGTACTCGTAGGTGCCTGCCCGCTCATGGCCCATCCGGTTCCCGTTATAATTGATCCCCGTATAGCCCACTTCGCCGGCCAGTCCCAGATGGCCGTTCATGATGGCTCCGTTCACAATAAAGCCGGCGCCGATACCGTAGCCTCTGGATCTGACTACCGCCAGGCTGGCCCGCTCAATACCCTGTATCTCCTCCGCGCATTTCCACTCCGCATAGGCGGAAAACTTGGCATCATGCTTGACCAGAACCTGCTTTCCCAGCACGCTCTCCAGTTCTTTCCGCACATTCACCCTGCTCAGTTCCTCAAACTCGGAAACCATAAAGATCTCTTCGTTCTTTTCGGGACGGTTGATAAACAGTCCCGGCACCGCAAGGGAGACGGCAATGATGCGGTCTGTGCCAAACTCCTGAGCCAAACGGACGGCATCCCGCTTCATCTTTTCAACGATCCCGAAGATGTCC
Organism: Candidatus Merdiplasma excrementigallinarum; assembly: GCA_018713435.1. GTDB lineage: Bacteria > Bacillota > Clostridia > Lachnospirales > Lachnospiraceae > Merdiplasma > Merdiplasma excrementigallinarum. Next base: position 28,052 of record DVOS01000042.1, on the reverse strand, counting down.
TCGTTTTTCTCAAAACAGTGGCGTATGTATTTCTCCTGCCTTCCCTGGAGAGTAAAGACGCTGAACTGATAATCCTTTCGGGTAATCCCCACTGACATCATGTAGATATCGTCCAGCCTGAGGCACAGCTTTTCGCCCCGCCGCCCTGCCGCGGCGTCCCCGTCCACCTCCACAATGTTCAGCTCATAAAAATCATTGATGATGTTGGTGATGGTGGCCTTCTGCAAATTCAGGGTCGCAGCCAGGTCTGACCGGGTAATGCTTCCATTTTCCAGAAGCGTGCGGAAAACCAGCGCCCTGTTGTTTTTCTGCATCTCGCTGCTGTTCATGCCTCTTTTCATAAGTTTTTCCTCCAAACTTCTTTTTGTAAAATAGTTGAACTCAAATTGTGCGTTTTGTTTAGTTTGTGTTTATCGAAAAAACTTATTTCTTCTTTACACTCCCCATTTTACCCGGGGTATCCGGAAAAGTCAACGCTTTTCCTGTTGAATAAGTGCACAATCTTTGCTCTTTGTGTTTGTTCAATATTCACAAATACTAAAATTTGCCATCTGTTTTTTATTTAATTCTAACCGCAAACGGTGGAAGCGTCAACAGAGGGGCCTCCGCATCAAAGCGAAAGCCCCTCCGGCCTGTTTATGTTCATTCATTTGTTTTTATACAGCGCTTCTTCCTTTAATTCCCGGCCTCAAAGTTCTGTCCGAACTGGGCGCTGCGCGCATTGATCTTCTCCATAATCCGATCCGCCTCTTCACCGGATGCCGGCGTGGGGCGGTAATCGTTCCAGCCCGCCTGGGAGCTGACAGAACAGGGGATCAGATTGACCTCCCCTTCCCCCTGGACTCCCTCCGCCGTCACCGTAAAGGTCTGCTGGAAAATCATGGTATCCATGTCGCTGGGCGCATTGTTTCCGCCGAAGCAGAAATTTGCCAGGCTGTAGGCTATGTATTTTCCCTGATACAGCTCGATCCCCTGCAGCACGTGGGGATGATGTCCCACCACCAGATCCGCGCCGCAGTCTATGGCCGTATGGGCCAGGGAAATCTGGGTTTCGTCCGGCGATTCGCTCTTTTCCGTGCCCCAGTGGAAGGCAACCACAACCACCTGGGCTCCCTGCTCTTTCGCGCTGGCTATGGTTTCCCGCACCTGTTCCTCTTTTCCCATGCCCTCATCCAGCACATAGATGCCGATCAGTCCCACCTTTACGCCATAGGCTTCCTTTACGATAATCTTATCTCCGGTACAGTAGTCGATCCCCGCTTCTTCCAGATACTGCTGGGTATCCGTCAGGCTCTGGGCGCCGTAATCGCTGCTGTGATTGTTGGCCAGGGTAACAGAATCAATGGAGCCGTCAAGCAGAATATTCGTGTAGGAGGGATCTCCCTTGAAAGCGTACTGCTTGTTCTCCCTGGTATCCAGGGTGGTAAGGGTTCCCTCGAAATTGGCAAAGGTAATATCATCCTCCGAGAGAATCGACCTGACGTTTTCAAAGAAATAGGAATCCCCGTAGGTCTGCCAGAAGGCGTCAAAGCTGGTCGTGGTATTAAAGTAGGCGTCGCTTCCCAGCGTACAGTCTCCCAGAGCGGAAATGGTGATCTGCCGTTCGCTGTCAACCTGCACCTGACAGACGGCAGGCTCCAGCCCGTCCGCAGCCGCCTGTACCCGGGCTTCCCCTTCCTTCAGCGCCGTTACGGTGCCGTCCTCTTCCAGCCGGATCACGGAAGGATCCGAAACCTCCCAGGTCAGATTATTAAAATAGCCCCCTGAGGGGCTGGCAGTAAGAGAAAGCCGCCTGCTCTCTCCCGGGAACAGGCTGATCTGCTCCTGGTCAAAAGCGAGAGCCGTAGCCGCTTCCATGCTGGTAGACAGGGGAACCGAGCTGTTCCCCGCGTTGTCTACGGCATAATAGTAATACGTTTTTCCCTCCTGGTACGGGAAAGATCCGGTATATCTCTGGTAGAAGGGAACGTCTCCCAGACCTACCGTAGTTCCGTAGTAGATGGCTGTCACCCCGGATTTATCGTCGGAGGCCGTCATGGTCACTGTACCATTCTCCTGGCTTACGCTCACCTGGGGCGCCTGGGTATCTACCATAGTCAGTTCCACGCTGCCGTTCAGGGTGCCCTCCTGGTCCACTACTGTAAGCTCCAGCAGAGGGCTGTCCGCCTCCAGGGATATCTCCGCCCGCTTTGCGTTTTCCGGCGCGTACACTGTGCCGTTTACCGTGACAGACTGCACCTCGCCTCTGGCCCGTATGCCAAGGGTTACCAGTCCTCCGGTGCACCAGGATTCCGGCTCCTGCCGGACTGTTACCGTCAGTCCCTCATCCGCCGTCACATTGGCTGCGGATTGGCTCTCTCCTCCCGAAAGAGAACTGATTACCAGTATCACAATCAGGACAGCCAGAACCGCCACCGTGCCGATCATAATCAGTTCTTTTCCCGCGATTCCCTTTGCCTTCAGCCCTGCAAAGAAATCGGAAACAGCCGTCTTTATTCCGGAAAAACCGCTTCGCTCTCCCGGGAGCCGCCGGCGCCGGGGAACAGGCTTTTCTTTTGCCTTCTTTTTTCCCGTCCCGGCTTCAGATTCCGGCTCTTCCGGCGTCTCCGGCTTTATTTCCGGTTCCTCCTTCGGCTCCTCCTCCGGAGTCTCCTCTGCTTCCTCTCCGGCAGGCAGAAGCGCTTCCGCCGGCTCCCCTGCCGGCGTCTTCGCCTCTTCCTTTGCAGACTTCTCCTCCTCTTTCTTCGCAGGAAGTTTCGCCTCTTCTCCGTCAGGAAGCTCCGTCTCTTCCTCGAAAGAAAACTCCGCCTCCTCTCCGGCGGGGGCTTCCTCCTGTTTTCGGAAGAAGCGCTTTCTGCTTTTTCTCTTTTTCGGCCGTTCTTTTTCCGGTTCTTCTTCGCCAAAGCAGATCTTAACCGTCTGGCTCTTCACTTCTCCGCTCTCATCCGAGCGTTCTTTCAATTCCCGCAGTAATGCTTTAATCTCATCGTTGTTCATTATTTAAAATATTCCACTCCGGATTCAAAAATCTTCATGTCCTGTTCACCGTAGATATTGATAGCGACAGCCGCGTCCCGGCGCTCCGCATGGGCCATCTTGCCAAGCACCCGGCCGTCCGGGCTGGTAATGCCCTCAATGCCCAGGTAAGAGCCGTTTACGTTCCACTCTTCATCCAGGGACAGTTTTCCATGGCAGTCCGCGTACATGGTGGCAATCTGTCCGTTTGCCAGAAGTTTGTCCAGCCACTCTCTGTCTGCCACAAACCGTCCTTCGCCGTGGGAAGCCGGATTTACATACACGCCTCCCAGTTCGGCTTTGGCCAGCCAGGGAGACTTATTGCTCATCACCTTCGTGTATACCATCCTGGAAATATGGCGTCCGATGGTATTAAAGGTCAGGGTGGGAGAATTTTCCTGCTGCCCGGTAATGCGTCCGTTTGGAACCAGTCCCAGTTTGATGAGGGCCTGGAAGCCGTTGCAGATTCCCAGAGCCAGTCCGTCCCGCTCCTCCAGGAGTCGGGTCACCGCCTCCCTCATCTTCTCGTTCCGGAAGGCTGTGGCAAAGAACTTGGCGGAACCGTCCGGCTCATCGCCGGCAGAAAAGCCGCCGGGGAACATGATGATCTGCGCCTGGTCGATGGATTTCTGGAACGTCTCCACCGAAGCCCGGATATCCTGGGCCGTCAGGTTCCGGAACACCTTCACATCCACCTGGGCGCCTGCCCGTTCAAAAGCTCTGGTGCTGTCATATTCGCAGTTGGTTCCGGGGAATACCGGGATAAATACCCGGGGCACCGCCGTTTTGTGTCCGCACACATACACATGGGGCGCATGGTAGCATCCCTGCTCATCCAGGCAGTTCTCCGCCTGTTTCTCCCTGTCCTCTCCGGCGATAAAGCCGATGGCGGACGCTTCCTTTTCCGCTCCGGACCGGGTGCGGAACACCGGCTCCAGGGTTCCCTTCCAGGCCTCCAGGGCCCGTTCCAGAGGAATGGAGTGATAGGAATACTCCAGCGCGCCTCTGTCTGTCACTTCACCCACCAGGGTGTAGGTAATGGACAGCTGGCCCACCTTTCCGTCCGGCACTTCTGCCACAATATCGCCAAAGCCGGGAGCAAACAGATCTTCCGGCGCCACATTGTGCTCGATCTTTACGCCCAGGCCGTTTCCGAAAGCCATCTTGCTCACAGCCGCCGCCAGACCTTTGCCGTCCAGGGCATAGGCGGAGATGATTTTCCCAGCCTTTACATCCTCAAAAAACTTTCCGTACTGATCCATGATCTGCTCATATACCGGCAGATCATATTCATCCTTCTCGATCCGGAGCCAAACCAGCTTGCTGCCCGCCCGCTTCAGCTCGGGAGAGATGATATTCTGACAGGTGTTTACGTCCACCGCGAAGGATACCAGCGTGGGCGGCACATCAATATCATTAAAGGTGCCGGACATACTGTCTTTTCCTCCGATGGAGGGAAGGCCAAATCCCATCTGGGCCGCGTAGGCTCCCAGCAGAGCGGCGAAAGGCTGGCTCCAGCGCTTCGGGTCCGCGCTCATGCGGCGGAAATATTCCTGGAAGGTAAACCGGATTTTCCGGTAATCGCCGCCGTTTGCCACGATTCTGGCCACCGATTCCACCACCGCGTAGATGGCGCCGTGGTAGGGGCTCCAGCTGGACAGATAAGGGTCAAACCCGTAGCTCATCATGGTCACCGTATCGGTGTGGCCCTTCAGAACCGGCAGTTTTGCCACCATGGCCTGGGTTTCCGTAAGCTGGTATTTTCCCCCGTAGGGCATCAGCACGGAGCCGGCTCCGATGGAACTGTCAAACATCTCCACCAGTCCCTTCTGGGAACAGCAGTTTAAATCGGCCAGCATGGCAAGCCACTTTTTCTCCACATCCTCTTCCGCCACCGGTTCCTTTTCAAAATACCGGTTCTGTTCCGAGGGGATCTCCACTTCCACGTCTGTCTCCTGGTGCGCGCCGTTGGTATCCAGGAAAGCCCGGGAGATATTCACGATCTCCTTATCCCGCCAGATCAGTACCAGGCGGGGCTCCCGGGTCACCACAGCCACCTCCACGGCCTCCAGGTTTTCCTCCCCGGCGTATGCCAGGAACTGCTCCACATCTCCCGGAGCCACCACAACCGCCATACGCTCCTGGGATTCGGAGATGGCGATCTCGGTGCCGTCCAGTCCCGCGTACTTCTTGGGCACCTTGTCCAGATAAATATGGAGTCCGGCCGCCAGCTCGCCGATGGCTACGGACACGCCGCCTGCGCCAAAGTCGTTGCATTTCTTAATCAGCCGGCTCACTTCCGGTCTGCGGAACATTCTCTGTATCTTTCTCTCTGTGGGGGCGTTTCCCTTCTGTACCTCCGCGCCGCAGACTTCTATGGACGCCTCGGTGTGCACCTTGGAGGAACCGGTGGCGCCTCCGATGCCGTCCCGCCCGGTCCTTCCTCCCAGCAGAATAATCACATCCCCCGGATCAGAAGTCTCACGGATCACGTCTTTTCTGGGAGCCGCTCCCATCACGGCTCCGATCTCCATGCGCTTCGCCACATAGGAAGGATGGTAGATCTCTTTTACATAGCCGGTAGCCAGTCCGATCTGGTTTCCGTAGGAGCTGTATCCGTGGGCCGCCTCCCGCACCAGCTTTTTCTGGGGAAGTTTTCCCTTCAGGGTATCCTTTACGGAAACCCGGGGATCCGCCGCTCCCGTCACCCGCATGGCCTGATACACATAGGTTCTTCCGGAAAGGGGATCCCGGATGGCGCCGCCCAGACAGGTGGCCGCTCCGCCGAAGGGCTCGATCTCCGTGGGATGGTTGTGGGTCTCATTCTTGAAATTTACCAGCCATTCCTCTGTCTTTCCGTCGATTTCCACCGGCACCACAATGCTGCAGGCGTTAATCTCCTCCGATTCCTCCTGGTCCTGCAGTTTTCCTTCCTTTTTCAGCTTTTTCATCGCCATCAGCGCCAGGTCCATCAGGCAGACAAATTTATCTTTCCGCCCCTGGTACACATCCTGCCGGTCCGACAGATAGCGGCGGTAGGTGTCCTCCATGGGTTTCCGGTAATATCCCTCATCAAAGGCAATATTCTTAAGCTCTGTGGAAAACGTGGTATGACGGCAGTGGTCAGACCAGTAGGTATCCAGCACCCGGATCTCGGTCATGCTGGGATCCCGTTTTTCCTCATTCGCAAAATAGTTCTGTATATGGAGGAAATCCCGGAACGTCATGGCCAGATTCAGAGAATCGTACAGCTGCCGCAGCTTCTCGCTGTCCATCCCTAAAAAGCCTGTCAGGATCTCCACATCCCTGGGCTCCTCAAATTTTGTCACCAGCGTCTGGGGCTTCTCCAGATCCGTCTCTCTGGAGTCCACCGGATTAATGCAGTAGCCTTTCACCGCCCCGAACTCCTCCTCTGTGAGAGTTCCTTCAATCACATAGGTGGTGGCGGAGCGGATCACCGGTTTTTCATCCTCCTTCAGAAAACGGACGCACTGTTCGGCGGAATCCGCCCTCTGGTCAAACTGGCCGGGCAGATATTCGACTGAAAACGTCCGGTCCTCCGGTCCCATGGGAAAGGTTTCCCGGTACAGCGTATCCACCGGCGGTTCTGAAAATACGGTTCTGCAGGCAGTCTCAAACACCTGATCCGAAATGTTCTCCACGTCATAGCGAATCAGAATCCGGATCTTTTTCAGGCCCCCGATGCCCAGGTAACTGCGGATTTCATGGGTCAGATCCTTTGCGGCTCCCGCAAAAGCCTCCCGCTTCTCCACATATACACGCCTCACATTGCTCATTCCTTTGTCCTCCTTTTTATGCTTCCTTCTTCTTTTTATACCACAACCTGACCGTTTTGAACAGCCAAACTCCCGGATTCTTCCTGACCATGCCAAAATTCTTTCACCTTCTCCTCAATATTCTCCACCGTGCACAGGCCCCAGTCTGCCCACTCTCTGGGAAACATCCGCCTGTAGGGGTAGCGGGCAAACCGTTCGTCCAGCAGCAGAATAACTCCTCTGTCCTCCTCGGTGCGGATTACCCTGCCCGCGGCCTGCAGAACCTTATTCATACCCGGGCAGAGATAGGCGTACTGAAATCCGTCCATTCCCCGGCCATCATAATAGCGTTTCAGAATTTCCCGCTCATTGCACACCTGGGGCAGTCCGGGGCCCGCCACGATCACGCCGATCAGCCGGTTTCGCTTCAGATCAATTCCCTCTCCGAAAACGCTTCCCATCACGCAGAAGCCCACCAGCGTCTCCTCCGGTTCCTCTGAAAATTCCTCCAGAAAGGCTTCCCGCTCCTCCTCCCGCATTCCGGCGGTCTGGCAGAGTATGCGCACATTTTCCGGCCTGATTTCCTCAAAGCAGGCTGCCACCTCTTCCAGCATTCTATAGGAAGAGAAAAATACCAGATAGTTTCCCTTCCTCCCCTGCACGGTCTTTTGGATATAGGCGGCCAGCTTCTGAAACTCCTCCCGGTTCCGGCTGGTGTACCGGGTGCTGGCGTCCTGGCCGACCAGTACCTGTTTCCGGTTCTGGTCAAAGCAGGATCTGGCATACACCGCATAGTCCTCCGGCTCCCTGCTGAGCAGCCGTTTATAGTAATCGATGGGCAAAAGGGTGGCGGAAAAATAGATGGTGCTGTTTCCTTTATTCAGGCATTCCTGAATATTGACGGAAGGATCCACACAGAAAAGCCGGATCATGAATCTCCCGTCCCCCTGCAGTTCCGTATAGATCACGTAGCACTCATCCAGCCGGTCGCAGATATCCAGGAAACTGCTGATCTGAAAATACAGATCCAGCACCTTTTCATTCAGCTCCCGGTTTCCGGAATCTTCCAGAAATTTTTCCATCACGCCGGCCAGTCCGGTCAGGACAATCGGAAGCATTCCCACGCTCTCTCTTACCTGGCAGCCGTCACACTCCCGCTTCAGTTCCAGAAGCTGGCGATTGCACCGCTCCAGCCCCCGGATCAGCTTTCCCGCCAGCGCTCCCCCTCTGGCCCCGGCCTCTTCCCGCACCGCTTTTTTCAGGGAGAGAAACTCGTCCTTCCACAAAGCCGCGCTGAACATCTCCCGGCCCCGGTCCACCAGATTATGGGCTTCATCAATGAGAAACAGGTAGTCCCCCTTCACTCCGTCCGCAAAGAAGCGCTTCAGCCGGGCCCTGGGGTCAAATACATAGTTATAATCGCAGATCACCCCGTCCACCCACAGGGACAGATCCAGAGACAGTTCAAAGGGGCAGACTCTCCATTTTTCCGCCTGGGCCTGTATTTCTTCCCGGCCAAAGGAGGTTCCGGCCGTAAGCATGTCGTACACGGCATCGTTCACCCGGTCAAAATGTCCTTTTGCGTAAGGGCAGGCGTCCGGATTGCACTCTGTCTCCTCATTCAGACATATCTTTTCCTTGGCGGTGAGAGTGATCACTTTATAGCGCAGGCCCTGGCGGCCCAGAAGGGCAAAGGCCTTCTGGGCCACCGTGCGGGCCATAGTTTTCGCCGTCAGATAAAAAATTTTATCCCCCAGCCCTTCGCCCACCGCCTTCACCGCCGGGAATACCGTGGAAATCGTTTTCCCGGTTCCCGTAGGCGCCTGAATAAACAGTTTCTTCTTTCTGGCTATGGTGCGGTAGACTGCCGCCGCCAGTTCCCGCTGTCCTTCCCGGTAGGGATAGGGAAACTCGGTTCTGCGTATGGAATCCTGGCGGATCTTACGCCACTGTATCTGATACTCGGCCCACTTCCTGTATTCTTCCAGCACGCCCATAAACCACTGTTCCAGCTCTTCAAAAGAATACCGGCTGCGAAAATGCTTTACTTCCTCCGTCTCCAGGTTGCAGTAGGTCATCTGCACGCCCATCTCTTCAAGCCCCTGTTTTCTGGCGTACAGATAGGCGTAGCATTTTGCCTGGGCCAGATGTACGGGCACCGGCTCTTCCACATATTCCAGTTCCCGCAAAACCCCTTTGATCTCGTCCACCACGGTTCCTTCACCCTCCCGGATGATGCCGTCTGCCCGTCCTTCCACGGTAAGGGAGAAAGCGCCGCAGGGAAAGGTATCGCTCAGGTATACTTCCGCCTGATAGGCCGCCCCCATGCGCCCCTGTATCTTCCGGTGCAGCCTGCTGCCCATCTGCATGGCGTCCTTATCCGCCATGGTTCCCCTCCGGTTGTCAATATCTCCGGAGCGGAGAATAAACTCCACCAGGCTGCGCACCGCTATCCGTATCTCCTGCTCCATGGTTTCTTCTTCCTTCCTCAGCATCGGTGTACAAGAGGCAATACGCCCCTTGTACACCAACGCTGTCGTTATACTAGCATTTTACCTTTTCGGGGGAATTTCGTCCAGAAAAAGAAAAACAAAAAGGGTATGCCAAAAAAGATTATCTCTTCTTACGGCATACCCTCTCCTTTTCTCACATACCGGAAAATTTTTGTCCTTCTGCGGGGAGTTCTTTATGACACCCCATATTTATCCAGTATATTGGAAAAATGTATGTTATCTTCGTCGTCATACTTTACGGTCAATTCTCTGGTCAGATCCAGGCTCAAAACCCCCATCAGGGATTTGGCGTCGATCACAATCCGGTTGTAGGAGATATCCACATCATAACTGCACTTTTCCGCTGCCCGGACAAAATCCTTCACATCTTCAAATTCGTTAAGCTTGATCTTTCTTACTGACACAGCCAGCACCTCCAATCATCTGAACTGACACATTAGGATTATGATTCCGCATTATGGCATTTTTGCCGGAATTTGTCAACCCTCGCCCGAATATAGTTAACATCTCTACATCTTCCGGTCTTATATTTCTTCCAATCTTTTCTGAAAATGCCGGGCCATCTTCTGTCAAAACACCGAACCGTTCCCTCCCGGTTCTCTCTTTGTTCCCGTCACTTTTTCCGATTTTGTTAAATTTATATCAGCATTTTCTCCCGGTTTTCAGGAAACCGGCTGATGCTCTGTCATATGCTTCCAGTACCGTTTCGGCATAAAATTCATCTGACAGCGGGGATTCTCACGCTCCCTGATGGCAATGCTGTCCACAAAGTTCTTCCACAGACCGGCATATTTTTTCTCCTCCCGGGAGTACCGGCTGATCCGCTCCTCGTCCGGCCATATGTCCGTCATCAGAATCCAGTCCGCCCCCGCCCGGTGCACCAGGCATTGTCTATGGCTGCGGTCACAGATCATAAAGTCCGTCCGGGGAAATCGGTCGGAGAAATGATCCCCCAGCAGGGACAGCACCTGATTTTCCGGTTCGATTTCAGAAAACATCACCGGCGTCTCCCCCGCTCTTCCTTCCAGCTCATGAAAGCGGATAAACATCCGATAGTGATGCCCCTCATTTTCCACCCGCCTGGCCAGTTCAAACAGCCGCATAATCCGGGGATCCCCCAGGTTCCTGGTCATATGCTTTCTTTTCCAGACCGCCAGCCCCATCACCACGGCGGCAAAAATTATTTCCCCCTTATCCTCTGCTTCGGACAGAGCCGCGTGATAAATCATCTGGTAATCCTCCGTCCCCAGGCGCTCCCGCAGAGTACGGGCTACTTTTTTTGCCTTCTCATGATCCGTCCTGCTCTCCACGTAGGAAGCAAACAGGCTTCTGCTGTAAGTTCCCCCCGCCTGCACGGTTACCCGGGACAGCCCAAATCCGCTGGCCCAGGCGTCATAAACAGCTGTAAAGATACCGTCCGCTGTATCCTCGCAGCAAAAAATCTTCCTTTCCTTTTCCATTCCCCGCCTCTCCTTCTCCTACGCCGGCTCCAGCCCCCATTCAAAGAGCGTCATCTGCCGGCTGTCTTCCCCGCTCCCGGATCCTGCTCTTTCTCCGTCCAGTAATTTTCTCAGAATATAGTCCTCCTCCATCCGCAGGGGAACCTGCATCTTCCCCGCGCAGGTAATAAAATAGGCCGCCCTCTTCATCACCACCCCCATCTTCCTCAGCCCCTGAAAATCCAGAGTCCCGAACCGCCTGGCCTTCACAATCCGCCTGGCGGATTTGGGCCCGATTCCCGGCACCCGCAGCAGCATTTCCAGCGGCGCCCGGCTTACCTCCACCGGGAACTGTTCCAGATGAGCCAGGGCCCAGTCGCATTTGGGATCCAGCAGAAGATTGAAATTGGGATGCTTCTCATTCAGCAGCTCCCCCGCCTCAAATCCGTAAAACCGCATCAGCCAGTCTGCCTGATACAGCCTGTGCTCCCGGGCCAGAGGCGGCCCTCCCGGCAAGGCCGGAAGCAGGGCATCCTGATTGACTGCTACAAAGGCGGAATAAAACACCCGTTTCAGTCCGAACTTTTTATACAGCGCCTCCGCCACAGAAATAATCTGCAGATCACTCTCCGGCGTGGCGCCGATAATCATCTGGGTGCTCTGGCCTGCCGGCACAAAAGAGGGCGCATGGCGGTAAAGCACCAGCTCCTGTCTGTTCTCCTCCATCTTCTCCTGTATCTGGCGCATGGGCAGCAAAATTTTATGCCGGGACTTATTGGGCGCCAGCTTCCGGAGTCCCTCCGCCGTAGGCAGCTCCAGATTTACGCTCATGCGGTCCGCCAGATAGCCGGTTTTTTCAATCAGCACCGGATCCGCCCCCGGTATGGCCTTCACATGGATATAGCCCCGGAACCCCCATTCATGCCGAAGAAGATACAGCGTCTTAAAAATCTGCCCCATGGTATAATTCGGGCTGCGCAGGATCCCGGAACTTAAAAACAGTCCCTCAATAAAATTCCGCCGGTAAAATTCTATGGTGAGCCGGCATACCTCCTCCGGAGTAAACGCGGTTCGAACCACATCGTTGGAGGAGCGGTTCACACAGTATTTGCAGTCGTAAATGCACTCGTTGGTAAACAGAATCTTCAGAAGGGAAATACACCTGCCGTCTGCGGAAAAGCTGTGGCAGATGCCGGCGGCGGCGCAGTTCCCCATATGAATCCCGTCTCCTGCCCTCTCAGTCCCGCTGGAGGTGCAGGCTACGTCATACTTGGCCGCGTCCGTCAGAATATGAAGTTTTTCATACAGATCCATTTCCCTGCAGATATACATCCCCAACCCCCGCAAACGGCATCCCGCTTTATTCGAACATATGTTCTATCATCAGGATATACCTGTTTCGTCTGTCTGTCAAGCCCCGAGATGAAAATGCCGGCTGTCGGGGATAGCTATTTGGCCTCCAGTATGATATTATACTGATAAACCGCAGGGATCTTTTCCAGAGATCAGCTGCAAAGGAAAGAGAGAATCCGATATGAACCATAAAAAAACAGCCCGGAAAACGGGCTTCAAAAAGAAACTTCCTGTTTTTATGCTGCTTCTGCTGCTGACAGCCGTCCTGTGGGCCGGCCAGACTCCGGCAAAAGACACCAAAGCGCTTTCCCTGAACAAGTCCAAGATCACGCTGATCCGGGGAAATACTTATAAGCTGAAAGCCTCCGGCGGACCTGCCGGAAAAAAAATCAAATGGAAAAGCACCAACCCCTCGGTGGCGAAAGTAAACGGCAGCGGAAAGATTACCGCCAGAAACAGCGGCACTGCCGTTATCACGGTAAGCAGAGGGAAAAAGAAAGATACCTGCCGGGTAAAGGTGATTGCGGCGTCCCTGAATACGAAAAAGGTCACCCTGTCCCCCTATGATACCTGCAGTCTGAAGGTAAAAAACACCTCCCAAAAGGTCACCTGGAGCAGCAGCAATCCCGGGGTTGCTTCCGTAAATAAAAACGGAAAGGTCACAGCCCAAAAAGCGGGGAAGGCCACCATCACCGCCAAAATCGGGCAGAGCACCCTGAAATGCGCCGTGACGGTGAAGGCAGACCGCTGGAGCAGGCTTCTGACAAAATATCAGAAGCAGGAGTCCGTCAGACAGCTGGTCTTCGTAAAATATACCGGCGGCAGCCGGGCTCAGGTCTTGCTTTATCAGAAAAAGAACGGCAGCTGGAAACGGCTTCTCAGCTGCACCGGCTATGTGGGCTATAACGGAATCGGCAAAAAGAAAGAGGGGGACGGAAAAACCCCCACCGGTACTTTTAATCTGACGGCTTCCTTTGGCATTAAAAGCAATCCGGGCGCCAAAACGGATTATGTAAAAGTAAATTCCAGTCTCTACTGGTGCGGCGATTCCCGGTACTACAATCAGCTGGTGGATATCCGCAAACACCCCCACAGCTGCAGCGGCGAGCATCTGATTGATTATGTGCCCCATTACAACTACGGTATGTTTACAGATTATAATAAAAACAATGTGTACGGAAAAGGCTCCGCCATCTTCCTGCACTGCACCGGCTCCAATCCCTATACAGCCGGCTGCATCGCCGTCAGCCAGAAAAACATGCTGAAGATTATCCGTGCGGCGCAGCCCGGGGCCAAGATCTGTATCTACAAAAAATAACCGAAAAAAGGGAATGCTGCAAAAAAGGAGTACATTTGCTTTCGGTACATCCGGTGTTCACCTTGTCCTTTCGACATCTGTCCGTACCAGTCGGAACTTTCCGCCTGGTACGGAACATCTGTCTCGGACATGTGTACACCTGGATGTACCGAAAACAATGAAATCTTTTTACAACATTCCCTTTTTATTATTTCAGGTTCCGCAGTATCTCGTATGCCTCATGCAGATAGGGATTGGAGACTTCCGCGAATTTCCCCGCGTCCGCCGCCTGGGCCAGGGACGGGTCAATGGGCATCCGGCCGGCCAGGGCAATTCCCAGTTCACCGGCTGCCTCCTCCACATGGCTCTCTCCGAACACCTTAATCTCCTCGCCGCAGTGGGGACACTTCATGTAGCTGTAGTTTTCGATCACGCCCAGCACGGGGATGTTCATGGTCTTCGCCATATTGTAGGCTTTTTTCACAATCATCTGCACCAGTTCCTGGGGAGAAGTCACCACCATAATGCCCTCCACCGGAAGGGACTGGAAAACGGTCAGGGGCACGTCTCCCGTTCCGGGAGGCATATCCACCAGCAGAAAGTCCAGTTCGCCCCAGATTACATCCGACCAGAACTGTTTTACCATGTTGGCAATCACAGGCCCTCTCCAGATCACCGCCTGCTCCGGATCCGGCATCAGCAGGTTCAGGGACATCACCTTCACATCATTTCCCGCCAGCTCCGGCAGGATTCCTTCCTCAGAAGCCTGGGCCGGGCCGGTAAGGCCATACATTTTGGGAATGGAAGGACCGGTGATATCCGCGTCCAGAATCCCCACCCGGTATCCCTTCTCTGCCAGAAGGTTTGCCAGGGAAGCGGTTACCATGGATTTTCCCACGCCCCCCTTGCCGCTGACCACGCCGATCACATGCTTCACCTGGGTGTAGGCGTTGGGTTCCACCTGAAAGCTCTGGGGCTTAGCCGCGCTGGGGCATCCCTCACAGCTTTCTTTGGAACATGATGAATTGCTGCAGCTTCTCTCAGCCATAATCTCTATTCCTCCTAAATCTTACGATGGTTATCGTATCCGTTCCCGCCTATTCTATCCCTTTCCGGCAAAAAAAGCAAGGCCCGCTACTCCTCCAGATCCTGCTCCAGCAGCCTCTGCAGATACCCGCTGACTACCCGGGAGAAATTCCGGATATCCCGGATATAGGCGAAATCCTTTCCGAATATGATCTTCTCTGCCGCCAGGTCCTTTTCATCTCCCGTAAACACCCCCAGCACAAAGATTCCGTTTCCCCGCAGAGAGCGCACCTCCCAGGCCGTATCCTGCACGCCGTACTCCCCGCAGTAAGGTTTGGGATTTCTGCTCCCCGGCCGGTTTACAATCACGTCGTTGGGCCGTCCGTCGCTGAGCACAATCAGGATCCGGTTTTCCTCATCACGGCCCAGCAGGGAGTCCCCTGCCGCCCGGATGGCCAGGCCGTCCCGGTTATTGGAGGAGGTTATATAGCGGAAAACATCTTTGTTTTTTTCTCTGGGATCCTCATAATCCCTGAACCGCTGCATCACCGTATAATCCCAGAAGGTGCAGAAGCTCATAATCTGATGGGGGATGCCCACATTGCTGAGGGATTCGCTGATCATGTACGCCTGCAGAGCCACCTGCCCCTGCCGCTCCCGCTGGGAACCGCTGGCGTCCATAAGGATCTCCACCGCGAACCGGGTGCTGTTCTGTTTTGTGCTGCGGCAAAACAGCCTGCCCGGGTCTGTCCGGCCCACCCGCCACAGCTTTCTGGGCTGAATCACGCCGTAATAGGAGGGGAGCACATCCGGCTCCGTTCTGCGATTCAGGGACCGGCGAAGAAACTGGGTCATAGCCTCCACGTTTCTTTTAATCAGGTTCTGGCTGTTTAGAAACAGTCTCCTGTTATTCTGCATCTGTTTGCGGGCGTTTACATACTGGGCGTTCATCATCACCGGGCTGGCCAGAATCCCTTCCGTGTAGTGCAGGCTGCAGTCCCGGTGGGCTCCCCTGCACAGGCGGTAGTTGAGCTGCTTCTGCTCCCTCTCCGTCAGATAGGTCCTGCCGAAGCTTTTCTCCACATAGCTGTAAACCTTCTTCACAGCCTCCTCGTCCAGCACCACAACCCGCCTGGCTGTTCCTCTCTTTTCCTGCTCTTCCTTCTGATCTTCCAGGGTTTCAAAGGAGGTCATCTGCTGCTCCATCCGGCTCACATACTGCTCCAGCACATTCTCCAGCGCTTCCTCCTCCAGGAAATTTTTCCAGTTAAATTCCTGCAGTTCCTCCAGAGACACAGCCAGTATTTTTTCCAGATCCCCATGTTGTTTTTCAAAGGAGGGATCGATCATTCGGTTATACAGTCGATCCACCGTCCGGATCAGTTCCATGGTATCGGAGGACTGCTCCAGGGCCCGGATCATTTCCAGAGGCTCCCGGATCCGCTTTTCGCAGTTCCAGTCCCCGCTTACGGCGCCCCGCATCAGGGCCAGTTTGATTTTCCCCGGCAGGTTGGCGCACAGCCTGCTGAATTTATGGTCCAGCAGATACTCAAAAGACTTCTGCCGGATCTCTCTTACTCCCGGCCGTTCCGGCAGGACTTTCGGATAGGCGGCCGCGTCCACACACAGCTGGGCCAGGCTCATCAGCGGCATTTCATCCGCGCCGTAATAAACCTTTTTCACCAGGTAGAGAGCAAACGCGTCCTTGTCAAAAAAGCGGGCAAAGGCTCCCTGCTTAATGGCGTCATACATGGACACATAGCGGGACTCCCGGAAAGACTGCAGATCCAGCTTCGTATCCAGCCTGTAATCCCCGCTGACCGTCCACATCAGGTTCTTCATCCGGGTCTGGATCTCCAGCGAATCTTCCTCTTCCAGCTCCTCCCCGGCAAATACAACGGCCGGATTCGTTTCGCTCCCTGCCGGGCCGTCCCCGCCCTCCTGTCTCTGCTCCCACAAATTTTTTCTCAGTTCATCCTGCTCCATATGCTTCTCCCAAACCCGGTCAGAAAATCTGCCCGGGAGTCCAGTCGGACGGAATTCTTGTCATCACAATATCCTCCACCAGTTCCCGCTCAAACAGATCAAAGCTCTTGTTCACAATCCCCATGCGGACGGCCTGTCTGGGGGAAAGTCCGGCCCGTATCGTCTTTAAGGCTCCGATGAGGCCCCTCATATCCAGCGGTTTTGTGGAAATCTCATGGTTAGCTGCTTTGGTCTGCAGATCCAGGAAAAGGCCGCACATCTGCTCCAGGCCTTCCGGCTTAATATCCGGGAACATCTGCCGAAGCACATGTTCCAGAGTGGTCTCATCCGCCGGCGGCATATCGATCACAAGGAAGCGGGAAACCAGCGCCTCGTTCAGTTCCCGCGTCCCCGCGTACCCGTAGTTCATGGTGCCGATAAACCGGGCCGCCTCATGCAGTTCGATCTTGTCATACCCGGGCACATCAATTACCCGCCGGTAATCCAGGGAGGCGTGCAGGACAGACACCGCGTCGTTTTTGGCCATATTCACCTCGTCCAGCACCGCAAAGCCTCCGTTCACTGCGCACTCATACACCGGTCCCGTCCGCAGCGTCACCTCGTTGTTGCGGAAGGTATCCGTGCCGATCAGGGTGCTGCTGTCCGTATTGACATGGAAAGAAATATTGTACAGGGGCCGTCCGAACAGATAGGCCAGATTCTCTGCCAGCACATTTTTCCCCGTGGCCTTGGTTCCCGTCAGCAGAATATTTTCTCCCTCCAGAAGCCCGTAGGCTGCCATCTCAAATATCTCTTTCCCGAAAAAAGGAATCAGGGGCGGTACGATCCGATTCGCGGTCTCCCGCGCCACCGGATACCGGTCCCTGAATTTTCGGATCTCTTTCAGAAGCCCGGCGTCCACCTGCTGTTCTTCCAGGCATTTCATCAATTCCTCTGTCATGTTCTTTCTCCTGTTCTGTTCCGTTTTTCCTTCTGAATGGTCTAAATTTCCGTAAAGGAAAGCCTCTCTTTTATCCCGGAGGCATTGATATCGTAGATAATCGTTCCGTTTTCCAGAACGGTTTTTTCAAACGTAATCTGTTTATCTTTGAATTTATTTCTCACATAAGCGTCCGTGTCATCCGTCTCAATCTCATCAATAAAAACATCCCGCATCTGATTGTTGGCGCACAGGTTAAAAATCTCCCAGACCGTCTCGTAGCTTTTCATTTTTCTGTCTCCTTCTGTTCTCTTTCAATCTCCAGCAGCCGGTCCAGTATCCGCATGGCAACTTCCTCCTTGCTTAAAAGTTCCAGCCGGCTGGTCTGTTTTCTGTCTATCAGCGTCACCACATTGGTATCCGTGCCAAAACCTGCCCCGGCCACCTTCACATTGTTGGCCGCGATCAGATCCAGATTCTTTTTCTCCAGCTTCTGCCTGGCCCGCTCCTCCATCCGGGAGGTTTCCATGGCAAACCCGCACAGCAGCTGTCCCGGGCGTTTGTGGTCTCCCAGATACTGAAGGGTATCTTCCGTCCGCTCAAGGGCCAGGAAAAGATCTTCGTCCGACTTTTTCACCTTTTCCGCGGAAACCTCTGCCGGCCGGTAATCCGCCACCGCCGCCGCCTTGATGATTATATCCTGGTCGGCCGCCCGTTCTGTCACCTCCCGAAAGAGAGAGCGGGCGTCTGTTACGGGAACCGTCTCCAGGAAAGGAGGAGGCGTCAGGGCAGTGGGGCCGGTGACCAGCGTCACCCGGGCTCCCCGCAGCATGGCCATGCGGGCAATGGCGTATCCCATCTTCCCGGAGGAATGGTTGGTGATAAACCGGACCGGGTCAATGGCCTCCCGGGTGGGGCCCGCCGTAACCAGGATCCGTTTTCCTTCCAGGTCTTTGGGAAAGGTTGCGGCCCGCAGCGCCGCCTCCAGAATCAGGTGCTCATCCGGAAACTTTCCTCTCCCTACGTCCCCGCAGGCCAGCAGCCCCACTTCCGGCTCCACAAACGTCCATCCGTACTGTTCCAGTATCTTCCGGTTATTCTGGGTCACCGGATTTTCATACATACGGGTATTCATGGCCGGCGCCATAATCTTGGGGCAGGTACAGGCCAGCACCGTGGTGGTGAGCATGTCATCCGCCAGGCCGTGGGCCAGCTTCGCCATCACATTGGCCGTACCCGGCGCCACAATCACCAGATCCGCCTCTTTCGCCAGCGCCACATGCTCGATCTTAAATTCAAAGTTCCGGTCAAAAGTATCCGTCAGACATTTTCTTCCCGTCAGGCTTTCAAAGGTAATGGGATTGATAAAATTCGTCCCGTTCTTTGTCATGATCACCTGCACGTTTGCATGCTGCTTCATCAGAAGGCTGGCCAGATTGGCCGCCTTGTAGGCGGCGATGCTGCCGCTCACTCCCAAAATCACTGTTTTTCCCGCCAGCATGTTTTCTTCCCTCCTCAATGTTTATCTCCGAGAAACTCCTGGACATTTTCTCCGTCAATTTTCTGATAGGGCAGGTAAATGCACCGTTCGCTGTCAAAGGAAATCTCCTCCAGCCCCTCTCCCGTCACCAGGGCTGCCGCCAGACGGGCCATGGCCCCTGCCTGTCCTTCCTTGTCATTGTACACGGTTCCCGCCATTTTTCCCTCTTTTACGGCCTGCAGCCCTCCGCTGGTGCCGTCGATCCCGAAAAATACCGGGCAGGTGGTTTCCGTAATGTTCAATTTCTCATAGGCGTCAATGGCCCCCAGAGCCATATCGTCATTGTTTGCCAGCACCAGCTCAATCTGGTTGTGGTACTGTCCGATCATCTGGGTCATGCGGTTTTCCGCCTGGGCCCTGTTCCAGTTTGCCACTCCGCTCCCCAGCTTCTCCAGTTCGATCCCTTCGTTTTTCAGGGTATCCGCCACCCTCTCCGTGCGGATAATGGCGTCCTGGTGCCCGGCCTCGCCTTCCAGCACTACATACTGAATTTTCCCGTCCCGGTTCCGGTCAATCCTGGGATCCGCGTGTATGGCTTCCGCCGCCAGCTCTCCCTGCATGACGCCGGACTGCTGGGCGTCAGCCCCCACATAGTAGAGCTCGCTCCACTGCATCATATCCTCGTGCACCGGTTCTCGGTTGAAGAAAATAATGGACACATCATTCTCTCTGGCAAGATCGATGATTTCCGATGGGTCGGTCCGGTCCACCAGATTGACGCACAGTATATTGCATCCCTCATCCAGCAGTTCCCTGACCTGGTCGTTCTGGATCCTCTGCAGTCCTGCCGCGTCCTTCAGAGTCACCGTGGCAGTCAGCCCCTCCCTTTCAAACGCTGTCAGCTGGTGTTTAAAAGAGTCCATCAGTTCGCTGATAAAGGTATCGCTCTGATTGTAGCAGGCCACGCCCACCTGTATCCGGTTGGGAATCCGGCGGTTTGGCCCGCCGCAGCCTGCCAGAAGAAGGACTCCCAGGGCCGCAGGGAAAACGGCCGCCCAAAAGCTGCTTTTTTTCATGTTATTTCCTCCGGCTTTTCTGCCTATTGGCTCATGGTAAAGAGTATTTCCTGATTCTCTTCTGTAAAAAGATTCTCTCTGCGGATAACCGTATGGGAAACCGTCCGGCTCTCCATCCCGCCGGAAAACATGGCGAGACTGCCCGCCACCTCCGAAAGGCTCTGATAACCCATGTTGAATTCATCCGGCACCACCATACATTCGGCGCTTCCAAAATCCACATAGTAGATGGCCTCCGCGGAATTCCCGATGCCGTACACCAGGGCCCCGTGAAGATTCTTTTCCGCAGAAGCTTTTCCCGCTGAAACCAGGCTTCCGTTGTCAAGCGCAATCACAAAGTCCGCCTCCGGCTGAAGCTCCAGGGTGTATTCCGCCCGCTCCCCATATTCTGATACAGTCCAGAGCACACTGGCGTCCTGCCCGGCAATTCCGTCCAGGAACCCCTGTTTTCGTCTGGCCAGCGCCGGCGCGTCCTCGTTTTCGGAAACAATCCCCAGGGTTTTTCCTCCTATATCCCCTCCGTAATCCTCCAGCAGTTCCTGTGCCAGAGTCTTTCCCATGGCGTAGTGGTCAGGTCCGGTAACCGGAAATTCCGGCTCCCCCTCATCCGCCCATCCCACCAGCATCAGAGGCACGCTGTCCGCCGTATTTCGCATCAGCTGTTCTCCCGCTTCCCCGGGAATCGGCTGCACGATCATCGCGTCTACTCCGCTGTCCATTTCCCACTGGATCAGCTCCTCTTCTTCCTGCACACTCATCTGGCCGGAGGTGCTGACCACAAACATCTCGATCCCCAGGTCTTCCGCCGCCAGCCGAAGCCCGTATTTAAAGGCGGACCACTGGCTGTCATCCGAGTCCTGGATAATCACGGAAACCCGTTTCTGCCTGGAGCCATTGGATTCTCCCAGCATGGCAAGAGCGGTGGCCGCCGCCAGAATCGCCAGGATCCCTTCTGTTAGGATAAAAATCTTTTTACTGTTCTTCATGGCTGTATTTCCTGTTTTTCTGTCTGAACCGCACCCGAAAAACCGCCTTTTTCCAGGCGTTCCCTGTTTTCCTCCGTAAAGGGAACGGCGGGGATGCGGATTACTATTTTCGTCCCCTCATCCGGCTCGCTCTCAATGGAAAGACCGTACGCTTTCCCAAAAAGAACCTGGATCCGGTTGTTTACATTCACAAGCCCGACGCCCGACCCTTTTTTGTGGACCCGGCGGTCATCCGTCAGCAAAAGCTCTGCTTCCTCCGGCGGGATGCCGATTCCGTTATCCTCCACGGTAAGAATCACATTCCCTTCCTCCAGGCGTCCCGTTACCCGGATCTCACCGCAGTCGTCCATGGCGCTCACCCCATAGTTGATGGCGTTTTCCAGCAGGGGCTGCAGGATCAGCTTCACCACGCAGCAGGACTCTGCTTCCGGCGCCACGTCAAACGCGACAGAAAAAGTATCCTTGTACCGGATTTTCTGGATATTCATATAGCTTCTGGCATGCTGCACCTCATCCCGCACGCTGATAATGGTGCGTCCCCCTGAAAGGCTGATCCTGAAAAATCTGGCCAGCTGCGTAATCATATAGGAGGCTTCATCGTTTCGTCCCCCTTCGATCATCCAGGTAATGGAATCCAGCGTATTATAAAGAAAATGGGGATTGATCTGGCTCTGCAGAGCGTCCAGCTCGCTTTTTCGTCTCTCATTCTGTTCCCAGAGAATCCGCCGCATCAGCTCCTGTATCTGTTCATAGGAGCTGCGGATGGAATATCCCAGATACCGGATCTCCCTGGAGCCTCCGATATAGATCTCCGGCTTCTTTCCCGCCTCATATTCCATAACCGAATGGTTCAGCTTCAGAATAGGCCGGGAGATCCGCACGGAAACCACCCGATTGATAAAAACCAGCATCATGCCCATCAGCAGCATCAGCAGGATGATAAAAAAACGGATGTTGATCATTCCATGGGTAAAAGCCGTGTAGGGAATGACCCCCACCAGTTTCCAGCCGGTGTAGCTGATGGTATTCACAAGCACCTTCCGGCGCTGCCCTTCAAACACCTCATCGTACACCCCGTCCTTGCAAGCGGCGGCCGTTTTGCTGCTCTCGCTGCGGATTCCGTCGCTGATCTGAATCTGCTGACGGTGGTAAATAATCTCTCCCTCGCTGTCGCACAGGTAGTAGTACTGGCCGTTGTTCATGGTATTGATCTGATTCAGCATCCGGGAGATGCTGGAGTAGTCCATATCCACCAAAAGCACGCCCAGGCGGGAGTTTCCCCCGGAGGTCAGTTCCACCACCCGGCTCAGAGAAATCACCCAGTAATACCGGTAGGTATTGTCATCAAACAGATTCTGGATATGGGGTGTGGAAAAGTGCATATTTTCCATCTCCTCCATAGCCTGCAGGAACCAGTCCTGCCGGGTCACATCCGGATCCTCCTTCTGGGCGGCCACCGGCTCCGCCAGCATCAGGCTTCCGGAATCGTTGTACACGGCAATACTGCGCAGGCTGTCCCGGTTGGCCTCATACAGCAGATTCAGGCCCTCCTGAATTTCCTGGCTCTGGGCGGAAAGATCATTTTCTTTTATCACATTGTAATAGGCTGCGTCTGAAATCTGGCGCATGCTGATCAGATAATCCTCCAGGCTCTCCCCGGTCTGCTCCATCATCTTCTGAGTGCTCTGAATGATTTCCTCCCTGGAGAGGGCTGAAAAACGCACATACAGCACCACGCCCAGGATCAGCATAATAGAAATGGAGATCACGGAAAAAGCGGTCACCAGGGTAGTCTGAATGCCCCTGGCCTTCCGTTCTCTCAGATGAGTAAAATATTTACCGATCACGTTCTGTATGCTCCGTTCTGTATTTGGACGGAGACACGCCGTATTTCCGCTTGAATACATAGCTGAAATAATTGGGATCTCCGTAGCCCACCTGTTTGGCGATGATATAGCTCTTCTCGTTTGTTCCTATCAGCAGACGGGCCGCCTGCTCCATGCGGTAATCCGTCAGATAGCCGATAAACGAATTCCCTGTCTCCTTTTTGAATATAGTGGAAAAATAGGAGCCGGATACGCCCAGTATTTCACACACATGGTCCAGGGATATATCCTCGTCCGAGTAATGGTTCTGCACATACTCCATGGCTTTAATCACAAAGGACTTGGTGGAACGGCTTCTGGCGGTAATCAGCTTCTCCCGGAAGGAAAGACTGATTTCCAGAAGCCAGTTTTTCAGGTTCTCCGGCTCCATATCGGAAAGTCTGGCGTACAGCTCCCCCATATTTTCGGAGGCCTGTTCCTCATCCAGTTCAATCTCATTTCCCGCCGCAAACCGGTACAGCGCGCTCACCAGTTCCATCACGGCAACATGATGCTGCTGCAGAGAATCCTGCGGATTAAAAATATGGTTCCAGTATCGCTCCACGGCCTGAGCCACTTCTTTGCCGGATCCCAGACGGATCATCTTAAACAGACGGGTCTGTTCTTCCTCTCCGGCCGCCCCGGCCTCCCGGTTTTCCTGGGGGGCAATCTCACGGATATTAATCGCTCTGGTAGCCCCGTAGATTCCCCGGTAAGATACCGCTTCCCTGGCTCCCGCGAAAGATTTTGACACATCCAGGATATTCCGGCAGACTTCTCCGATACCCACCGTCACCACCGCTCCGATCATCCGCCGGACGTAACGGCAGAAGCGGTCGCATTCATCCGTCAGTTCGGAAATCTCATTTTCATCCTGAAGCTGGGCCAGCAGGACGGTATTTCCCAGATAAGCGAATTCCTTTGTCCGCCATCTTTTTTCCAGCCGCTCCTGGGCCTGCTTCTGGACCGAGGTGGACAGCAGCAGGGGAGACATGCCCTCCGGCGTCTGCGTCGCGGAAGTGTGCACCACCAGGCAGCAGAAACAGGGGCCCGGAAGGGAAATCTGGTAATCCTGAAGATATTTTTCCAGTTCTTCCTCCCGGATCCGGCCTTCAATCAGGGTCGTGTAAAAGTTGGCCTGCAGAAGAGGCAGGGATTCCAGATAATACCGCTGAAGGGTTTCCGCATTCCGTTTTTCACTGATCTCCTGATCCAGTTTGGCTTTCATCTGGCCAAATACTTTGGTCATCTCCACGGAGTTCACCGGCTTCAGAATATACTCCTCCACCTCCAGGTGCACCGCTTCCTTGGCATACTCAAACTCGTCAAAGCCGGTAAAAATCAGGATCTTGGTGCCCGGAAACTCCTCCCGGATCCGGTGGGCCAGTTCCATCCCGTCCATATAAGGCATCCGAATATCCGTCATCACCACATCCGGCTGATATTCTTCCACCATCTCCAGGGCTTTTACCCCGTTGTTGGCATATCCGATAACCGAAAATCCAAGCCCCTCCCAGTCAATTTTTTTCATAATCACCTGGATGACTTCTTCCTCATCATCCACCAGAAGTACCGTATATTTATAAGAATCCATTCCGTTCTCCGCTCATTCCATAGTTTTATCTTTATTTTACATTATAACAAAACCTGCCGGATAGGGGAAGCCCCTTCCCCTATCCGGCCTCCGGGATCAGCAGGCAGCCGCCGCGCCTGCATGAGCGGATATTTGCCGGGCCTGTCACATAAAAAGAGCCAGACAAAAAATCTGGCTCTTTTGAAAAAACTTTTTTAAGATTATTTCTTCTGCACATACTTCAGGCAGTCCAGTGTTACGGCTACCAGAATGATGATACCGGAGAATACGAACTGCAGGTTCGTATCGATACCAAGAATGGTCAGAGAGTAGGTCAGAGCGGTGAAGATCAGAACACCGACTACCACGCCGGAGATCTTACCGATACCACCTGTGAAGGACACGCCGCCCACTACGCAGGCTGCGATAGCGTCAGTCTCCCAGCCCTGTCCATAAGCGGCAGAACCGGAACCAACCATTCTGGCACACTCAAGCCATGCGCCAAATCCGTACAGGATACCTGCCAGCACGAAAGCGCCAACCGTTACCTTAAATACGGAGATACCGGAAACAGACGCTGCCTCGGGGTTGCCGCCCACTGCGTACAGGTTCTTGCCGAAGGTGGTCTTGTTCCAGATAAACCATACGATGATGACAGCTGCCACAGCCCACAGAATGATGGTGGGGAAGCCGTTCAGTCTGGGAATAATCATTCCCGGAATGGTGGACTCGATGGATCCGAAGGATACACCCTTTGTCGCATAGGTAACCAGACCGAAGATGATCAGCATGTTGGCCATGGTGGAGATGAAGGGGTGCATCTTGAATTTTGCTGTGAAGAATCCTGCGATGGATGTAAAGATAGTACACAGGATAATACACATAATCAGAGCGAAGATCATCTTCACTACAACCGGAAGTCCGGAGAAATCAAATACATGTCCGAACACGCCGCCGGTATTGGGGCCCTGGTGCATGATGATGGTCGCCGTAGTCATACCCATACCAACCATACGTCCGATGGACAGGTCAGTACCGGCCAGCAGGATCAGGCCTGCCACGCCAAGGGCCAGGAACATTCTGGGTGAAGCCTGCTGCAGAATGTTCAGCACGTTGTTGTAGGTCAGCAGCGGTGTATTCTTCACAATTGGGGTGATGATACACAGCGCGATGAAGATCAGGATAATCGCGATATACAGACCATTTTTCAGAAGGAACTGGGTCCGGTTGAACGTATATTTGTAGTTCTCCCATCTCTGGGCCATGTTCTCTCCGAAGGTAAACCTGGACATGCGCAGCATGTCGATCAGGTGATACTTGTGGGTGAAGGCGTCATGTCTTCTGTCCTTGATCTCCTGGAAATCTTTCTGCAGATCCAGCTTGGCGTCAAACAGACGGTTCTTGTACACATAGTTCTCATCCTTGATTTCCTTGTGGTCGGAAAGCTTGGAGAGCGCCGCGCTGTGCTCCTTCTCCAGCTCTGCCACCTTCTTTGAATATTTTTCCCTGGCCGCTGTCTTTTCCTGCTCGCAGCTTGCGGCTACAGGCTGATAATACTCATTGTAATGGCTCTTGAGATAATTCTCCGCGTCTGAAATCAGCTTTGAAATCTCGTCTTTGTTTTTGGACTCCACAGCCTTCGCTGTCTCCATTTCTTTCTGGAAACCGGCGATTGCGCTGCTTCTCTCCTCAGCGGTGAGATTCTTGTCTCTCTTGGCGCTGTCTATTTTACTCTGAAGGGCAACGATACGATCCGTACCATCCACTCTGAGAGCGTCAATTTTACTCTGTATTTTACCGACATACTCGTCGATAGGCTGACGCAGCTTCTGCTCCTGTTCAGCCGTAAGGATACCATTTCCGTTTGCCATATCCAACATTCTCCCTCATTATAGATATTTTGCACTGAGCCTCAAAAGCTCTTCCTGGTTTGTCTCCTTGGTATTCACAATTCCGGAAAGATGACCGTTTGACATTACGCCGATCCGGTTTGTAATTCCCAGAATCTCCGGCATCTCAGAGGAAACCACGATGATGGTCTTGCCCTGCTTTGCCATCTGAATAATCAGTTCATAGATCTCATACTTGGCGCCTACGTCGATACCGCGGGTAGGCTCATCCATCATAAACACCTGGGGCGCCCGCTCCAGCCATTTTCCGAAAATAACCTTCTGCTGGTTTCCGCCGGAAAGACTGGTGATCATATCGTCCGGTCCCATACATTTGGTGTGCATGATCTTGATCTCTTTTGAGGTGGCCTTCACCATCTTCTGGTCAGAAAGGGCAATGCCCGACTTGTAGCTGTCCAGGTTGGCGATGGTGGTGTTAAAGGTCAGGTCCGTCTTCAGGAAAAGTCCGTTGGCCTTACGTTCCTCGGTAATCATGGCAAAGCCGTGATCCATGGCCTCTCTGGCGCTCTTGAAGTTCATCAGCCTGTCATGGAAGTAAACGCGGCCCGCCGCTCTGGTACGCACGCCGAAGATCGTCTCCAGCAGCTCCGTCCGGCCCGCTCCTACCAGTCCGTACAGTCCGAAAATCTCGCCCTCCCGCACATCAAAGGTGATATCCTGCAGATGAGGCGCATATTTGGTGGACAGATGCTGGATGGACAGCACCACATCCCCCGGCGTATTGTCCACCGGCGGGAACCGGTTTTCCAGGGAACGTCCTACCATGGCGGCGATCAGCTCGTTCATGTCCGTGTCCTTGGCTTCTTTGGTCATAACCAGATTACCATCCCGCAGCACGGAGATATCGTCGCAGATCTCAAAGATCTCATCCATCTTATGAGAAATATAAATCAGGGCAATGCCCTGGGATTTCAGCATCCGCATCATCTCGAACAGCTTGTCTACTTCCTGCACCGTCAGGGAGGAGGTAGGCTCGTCCAGTACGATTACCTTTGCGTTGTAGGAAATTGCCTTGGCAATTTCACACATCTGTCTCTGGGATACTGACATGTTCCGCATGGGCTGGGTCAGGTTCACGGTCATGCCCAGCTTTCTGAAAAGCTCGGAGGCTTCCTTTTTCATTCTGCCCTCGTCGATGACGCCCATGGAATTTTTGGGGTAGCGGCCCAGAAACAGGTTGTCGATCACGTTCCGCTCCAGGCACTGATTCAGCTCCTGGTGCACCATGGCGATACCGTTCTCCAGGGCATCCTTGGGACCGGAGAAGTTTACCTCCTTGCCGTCCAGGTAGATCGTACCCTCGTTCTTCTGGTAAGTACCGAACAGACATTTCATCATGGTGGACTTACCGGCTCCGTTCTCCCCCATCAGTCCCATGACAGTTCCCCGGCGCACATCCAGATTAATGTGGTCCAGCACCCGGTTTCTGCCGAAGGACTTGCTCATTCCGCGTATCGATAAGACAATATCATTTTTCTTATCTGCCATTTTTTTTACTCCTATCCTTAAATAATATTAGGGAGAATTTCTTCTCCCTAATATATCTGCCTTTTCTAAATTTTGACTGAATATTACTGGCTCAGCAGAGATGTGTAAGAAGCTGCGTTATCTGTCTTAACCATGTTGATTGCGAATGCGTCGTACTGGCTGGGATTTCCAAGACGGTTGGTGATGTTGGACTCTGTCTGTCCGTCGCCGCCGATGTACTCAACATCCAGGTTCAGCAGATCATCGTAGTTCTGCAGCAGGGGCTGATAGG
Organism: Candidatus Merdiplasma excrementigallinarum; assembly: GCA_018713435.1. Lineage (GTDB taxonomy): Bacteria > Bacillota > Clostridia > Lachnospirales > Lachnospiraceae > Merdiplasma > Merdiplasma excrementigallinarum. The sequence continues at coordinate 79 of DVOS01000042.1, read as the reverse complement.
TAGATCCAAGGAAGTTGTCGGCTGCGTTGTAGATGTTCAGCCATACGCTCTTTCTGGGATGCTCAGCCTCATCCAGCTG
>DVOS01000041.1 GCA_018713435.1 Candidatus Merdiplasma excrementigallinarum | reverse complement strand
CTTTCACCAGAGTGAGACTGTCCAGAAAATGCTTCCGCATGACATCCTCAAACTCTGTGATAGCCGTCAGGTTCATGACCTGGTTTACCTCGATCAGCTTTTCATAGTAAAGCATAAACTGCTCTGTCTGCTCTTCTGTAAGAGAAATTCCAAGCTGTCGGCATCCCTCGCTCAATATCTGTGTGTCATATTTCATCTTAATTTTCCTTTTTTAAATAATATGATATATACCCTTCAGTTTTCATTCCGGCCTTCCAGTCTGGAAAAGGTTTCCAGATAAACCAGCAGAACGGAGATATCCGCGGGAGATACGCCGGAAATTCTGGAAGCCTGTCCCACGGAAATGGGACGGATCTTTTTCAGCTTCTGCCTTGCTTCCGTCCGAAGACTGGGCACCTGGTCATAGTCCAGAAGTTCGGGAATTTTTCTGGTTTCCAGCTTTTTAAACTGCTCCACCTGTTTTTTCTGACGCCTGATATATCCCTCATACTTAATGTTAATGCTGACTTCTTCCTGCACATCCTCCGGTATATCATTTCGATTTTTATCGATCTGTTTCAGCATCCTGTAGTCCAGCTCCGGACGGCGTATCAGGTCCGCCAGTGTGGCGGAAGTTTTCAGAGGCGTACTGCCCATCTCCAGCAGAAAATCCTGTACCTCTTTTCCTGCCCCGATCACGGTTTTTTCCACCCTGGCAATCTCATCCTCTATCATTTTTTTCTTGGCAAGAAATTTCCGGTACCGCTCTTCTGAAATCAGGCCTGCCTGATATCCCTTCTCCGTCAGCCGCATATCCGCGTTGTCCTGGCGGAGCAGCAGCCTGTATTCTGAGCGGGAGGTCATCATCCGGTAGGGTTCCTGATTTTCCTTTGTGACCAGATCATCTACCAGAACGCCTATATACCCCTCCGACCGGTCGATTACCAGAGGTTCCTTTCCTTTCACATACATGGCCGCATTGATGCCTGCCAGCAGTCCCTGGGCCGCCGCCTCCTCATAACCGGAGCTTCCGTTAAACTGGCCGCCGCTGAAAAGTCCCCGGATGGCTTTAAATTCCAGGGTAGCCTTAAGCTGAGTAGGATTGATACAGTCATACTCAATAGCATAAGCGTTTTTAACGATCTTTGCCTGTTCCAGCCCCGCCACCGAGTGGTACATGGCTGCCTGCACATCCTCCGGCAGGGAACTGGACATGCCCCCCACATACATTTCATTGGTGCTCAGTCCCTCCGGTTCAATAAATACCTGATGCCGCTCTTTATCCGCAAACCGTACCACCTTATCCTCAATAGAAGGGCAGTACCGGGGTCCTGTTCCCTCTATCACGCCGGAATAGAGAGGAGATCTGTCCAAATTGGCCCGGATAATATCGTGGGTTTCCTGATTGGTATAGGTCAGCCAGCAGGAAACCTGAGGAATCTGCACGGTCTCCGGATCCGTCTCAAAGGAGAAGGGAACCACTCTTTTATCTCCCAGCTGTTCCTCCATTTTGGAATAATCAATGGTCCTGCCGTCAATTCTGGCGGGGGTCCCTGTCTTGAACCGCAGCATCTCAATGCCGTGCTCCTTCAGGGAAGCCGTCAGATAGTTGGCCGCCTGCAGGCCATTGGGTCCTGTTTCGGTGCTTACGTCCCCGTATATGCACCTGGCTCTCAGATAGGTGCCGGTGCAGAGTACGCAGACCCTGCAGTGATACACCGCTCCCGAGTAGGTTCTGACGCCGGTAATTTTGCCTTCCTCCGTTATAATATCCGTCACTTCCATCTGCCGTATCGTGAGATGGTCCGTATTTTCAAGAACCTGCCGCATACAGCTGCTGTACCTGGCTTTATCCGCCTGGGCCCGCAGGGAATGGACAGCCGGTCCCTTGGACTGATTCAGCATCTTGGACTGGATAAAAGTTTTGTCAATCACCTTTCCCATCTCTCCCCCCAGGGCGTCCACCTCTCTAACCAGATGTCCCTTGGAACTTCCTCCGATATTGGGGTTGCAGGGCATCATGGCGATACTGTCCACGCTGACGGTAAAAATCACGGTCTCCAGTCCCAGCCTGGCGCAGGCCAGGGCGGCCTCGCAGCCGGCGTGCCCTGCTCCTACCACAACCGCGTCCACCCATTCTTCCAGTACTTTTTTCTTTCTTTCCATCTTTCTCACCTGCATCTGCACTATTTTCCCATACAGAATTTACTGAATATCTCGTTTACAAGGTCTTCCCCCGCCTGGGCCCCGGTAATCTCCCCCAGCGCCTCACAGGCGCTCATCAGGTCAATGGAGAAGAAATCCTCCGGCATACCGCTTTGGATGCTGTTTTCTACCTGCTCCAGACTCTCCCTGGCCTCAGTCAGAAGGTTTTTGTGGCGCGCATTGGTGATATAGACTTCATCGTTAAAGGAAATCTTTCCCTGATAGAACATCTCCCGCACCGTTTTTTCCAGAAGCTCCATCCCTTCTTCCTTTTTTGCGGAAACAGGAAGAACAGGAGCCTGGGGAAGCCATTCTTTTTTGCAGGCTTCCAGTTCTTTTTCGCTGGTCACCGGCTCCAGATCTGTCTTATTCAGAAGAATAATTACCTTTTTCCCCTGCAGCATCTCCATGATGGCTCTGTCATTCTCATCCAGCTTCCGGGAGGAGTCTGTCACATAGATAATCAGATCCGCTTCCAGGGCATTTTTTCTGGCCCGCTCCACGCCTATCTTTTCCACCTGATCCTGCGTATCCCGGATGCCGGCCGTGTCCGCCACATTCAGGGTAATGTCTCCCATCTGCACCGTTTCCGTGAGAATATCCCGGGTGGTTCCCTCCACCTCTGTCACGATAGCCCTCTCTTCTCCCAGCAGAAAATTCAAAAGGGAAGATTTTCCCGCGTTTGGTTTTCCCACGATGGCGGTTTTTACCCCCTCCCGGATCAGTCTTCCGTTTTCTGAAGAATCGATGAGCTTCTGCAGTTTTTCCATCCATTTTCTTTTTTTTTCCAGCAGCGCTTCCCCATACCCTTCCAGGCTCATATGTTCCGGATCATCCAGGGCCGCTTCAATCCGGGCAATCTCATGAAGGATTTCTCTGCGCACCTCTTCTATTGCCTTCTGGAGGGATCCCCGAAGCTGACCGAGAGAAGACTTCAGGGCGTATTCATTTTTGGCCTGAATCACATCGATCACAGCCTCCGCCCTGGAGAGATCAATACGGCCGTTTAAAAATGCCCGCTTGGTAAATTCTCCCGGCATGGCGGGCCTGGCTCCGTTTTTCAGCACGGTTTCCAGCACTCTTTTCATGGCGTAGACGCCTCCGTGGCAGTTAATCTCCACCGTATCTTCCGCCGTAAAGGTTCTGGGAGCCCTCATGATTGTCACCAGCACTTCGTCTATCAGTTCCTCCCCATCCCGGATATAGCCGTAATGAACGGTATGGGAAGGTTTCCGGGAAAGCTTTTTCTTTCCCCCCGGGCTGCAGTATATCTTATCTATAACAGAAAAAGCCTCCTCCCCGCTGATCCGGATTATGCCGATTCCGGACTGGCTGACGGCGGTGGAAATGGCAGCAATAGTATCCTTGTACATCTGTTTTCCAGCCTTTCTGGTTCTGCTCTTTTTTCTTACAACAATGCCGCAAAATCGCTTCCGGCAATTTTGCGGCATCTCACAGAAAC
>DVOS01000005.1 GCA_018713435.1 Candidatus Merdiplasma excrementigallinarum | reverse complement strand
TCGGCTTTTTCAGGTTTGATCTGGTTAATTTCCTGTTTGGAAATATGTCCTGGGTTTCCCGGGTTATCTATGCCCTGGTAGGTCTGGCCGGTCTTTATCTGCTGAGCCTGTACGGCCGCGTGGGTTCTCCGGGCAGTGTGGAGAGAGAACAGGGTTGATCTCTCAAAAACAGAACAGGGTCTCCTTTCTCTTCTGAATTCTGGAAACCCTGTTCTGCTGTTCTCACACGACGCTTTTATGTAATCACATTCCGAAACTTTTATAACTCTGCAATGATACTCTCTTTCATGGACTCCGGTATCTGCTCTCTGGTGAGAGAAATGCTGATGGCAAAATTCACATCAAACTCTTTACTGATCTTGTCCAGCTTCTCCAGAGCAGGCGCCACATCCTGGCCCTCCAGGCAGGCAATCTTCAGGAAACTGTCCAGATACATCTGTTCCAGGTCATGATCCTGGGAAACAATTCCGCACACAAATCCCAGAAATTCATCACAGTTTCCAATCGGATAACCGGTCACGTCAATCAGTCTGATTTTGTTGTTCAACTCATACATGTGCTGTGCACTTTTATCTAAATATACGCTGTTTCCGTTTGCGGTTTTTATCTCTGTATTTGCTTTCTCCAAAAGAACTTTTGTTTTACCCTTACCCTTCTCGCCTATAATTAACTGTATCATTGTAGATTCCTCCTTTAGTATTCGGATAAAATATTATGAAATAATTATAGACTATTTACCTGTGAAATACAACACCTAATTTGGAATCAGGGACAATATCTGGTTCATTTCCGCATACAGAGTTTCATGATTTTCCGAGTGGAAAATCACGGATAAATACGGATTTCCATACAGGTCTCTGGAGAGGAGAACTAGGCAGGCGCCGGCGTCCTCTGTAGTTCCTGTTTTTCCTCCGTAGACAAGCACATGATCCGGAGCCTGGGCCTGTCCCGTAAAATATTCATTGGTGGATTCCCAGGTTACTGCCACCGGGGAACCGTCCCCTCTGGTGTACTCCGCGTAATAATTCTGCCGGTTAATAATGTCCATAAAAATATCATTTTTCATGGCTTCCTGAAAAATCAGGTACATATCGTAGGCCGTTGTATAATGATCCTCCGCTGTCAGTCCGTGAGGATTGGAAAAATGGGTGTCCGTGGCTCCCAGATTCCGGGCCTCCTGATTCATCAGATCCACAAAGGCCTCCACCGATCCGGCCACATGTTCCGCGATCATCATAGCGGCATCATTTCCTGAAGCGATCATTAACCCGTACAGAAGCTGGCGCAAAGACAACTGGTCTCCCACCTTGATGTCACAGACGGAAGAACCGTACTCAATATCCAGAGCCGTCTCTGTCACGGTCACAATATCGTCAAGATTTCCGTATTTCAGTGCCACGAGAGCCGTCATGACTTTTGTCATACTGGCCGGAGACCGGGGGGTAAATATATCCTTGGCATACACCACCTCCTGGCCTTCCATATTGAAAAGGGCGGCTTCCTCCGCACCAATGATAATGGCGCCGGTATTCACATCCTGATCTGTCACGCACAGATCCGCCGCAAAAGCCTGGGCTGTGTCGGAAAGCTGCAGCCCGCTGCGGATCCCGTAAACGGTATCTGTTTTTTCAAAAGGATGGACAAGAACATAATCATGGGAACGGAATACAAAATAGTAAACAGAATATCCCATCAGAAGAAGGACAAGAAACAAAAGTCCCAGGATGATTCCCAGATGCCTCTGCTTCTTGCTTTCAGCCGCTTCCTTTTCCATGATTCTGGCCCACTCCCGCTCCGTATACATGGAGGGCCTTTCATTCATGCTATCTGTACATTTCACGCCACTCAAGATCTCCTCTTTCCAATGATTTCAGCAAAACCTCCGCCGACGCGATGTTGGTGGCCAGTGGAATATTGTGAATATCACACATGCGGATTACCTTGTTTATATCCGGCTCCGTCTGCTTGGGCGTATCCGGATCCCGGAAAAACAGCACCAGATCCAGCTGATTCTGCTCGATCATGGCACCCATCTGCTGTTCCCCGCCCACATGACCTGCCAGGAACTTGTGGACTGGAAGGTTGGTGGCCTCCTCGATCAGTCTGCCCGTGGTTCCGGTGGCATACAGTTCATGCTTTACCAAAATTCCCCGGTAAGCGATACAGCAGTTCTGCATCAGCTTTTTTTTCGCGTCATGCGCTACAAATCCAATATTCATCTGTCTGACCCTCCTAATACTTTCTTGCCTGAAGCCCCACATTCAGTACAATGCCTAATCCCATACACAAACTTACCAGCGATGTCACACCGTAGCTCACGAACGGAAGGGGAATACCCGTGTTGGGCATCAGCCCTGTGGCAACGCAGATATTTAAAGAACTCTGAAATACAATCAGAGAAGCGATTCCGCAGCAGATTAAAGTACCGGACAGATCTCTGGCTCTGCGCCCGATTCGGATACATTCCAGGGCAATCAGCAGTTCCAGAATCACAATCAGGCAGCATCCCAGAAATCCCAGCTCCTCCCCCGCCACGGCAAAAATAAAGTCCGTCTGCGGCTCGGCAATAAAATTGCCGTTTTTTACAGAAGAAACCATGTTGTTATCCAGACCCTTTCCGTAGAGCTGACCTGAACCGATGGCGATGATGGAGTTAGTCTGCTGATAAGCCTCGGAGGAATAATCTGAAGGCCGCAGCCAGGCAAGAATACGTCTGAGCTGATAGTTCTCAATCAGCGTCTGGCCGGGCTGCATAATAATGCTGAACAGTACCACCCCAATAGGAACCGCAGCAAGAAAAATTCCTCCTATGATCTTGTAGCTTAAACCTGCCACAAATATTATAGCACAAAAAGTCAAGGCTGTGACAATGGTTGTGGACAAATCCGGCTCCGCCTCGATCAGAGCCAGGGGAATTGCCGCCAGGAATAAGGACAGAAGCACAATCTTCAGCGTGTTCAGTTTGTCCTCATGTTTTGAAAAAAACTTGGCAAAAAACAGGATGAGGATAATCTTCATTACGTCGGAAGGCTGAAACTGGATGCCGATTCGAATCCACCGGGTAGCGCCGTTTATATTTTCTCCTACCAGCAGCACCGCCACCAGAAGGGCGTTTCCTGCCAGATAAAAAAACCAGTAAAAATTCAGCAGCCAGGTATAATCCACAAAGGAAAGAATGATCATCAGCGTAAGGCCAAGGGCAAGCCCCCAGATCTGGCGCTGCTGGGTAGACTGCTGGGCGCTTCCGATCAGCAAAATTCCCAGGGTGGATATGGCCGCCACCCAAAGTATCAGGCTAAATCTATAATCCCTTAATCTGTATTGTCTTAACATACTGAACCCCTTGCTTTCTCGTTTGTGTCAAGCGCATCGTAATCTTCTGTGTCTCGTTGATATTGATATAGCGTGACAGAATTTCCAGTATCTCCTTCTGCATATTCCCAAACTGCTCCGGAGAGCATTCCAGAAAATCAGAAGCCAGCGTCTGCTCCAGACGCATTTTTGCCACGGTGCCGGAGGTTATCTGCTGTGACCGAGATGAACGATGCTTTCCCATGGCAGACACCTCATGATTTTCTTCTGAAAAACCCGGTGATCCGGTTTTTCAGCGTAACGGTTTTATCCAGATTTTGCAGGGGTACCTTTTCCCCCTCCAGACGCCTGCAGATATTCATGTAGGCAGTTCCCGCGGCTGTCTCGGTTCCCACTACCGGTTCACCATGATTGGTGGCCACCACAATATCCTCCTCGTCCGGGATGACTCCCAGAAGATTAACGGAGAGAATATCCAGCACATCCTCCACAGACATCATGTCCCCTCTTTTTACCATATCCATCCGGATGCGATTGATCACCAGATCAATTTTTTTCTTCCCCTCTGCCTCCAGAAGACCGATAATCCTGTCCGCGTCCCTTATAGCTGACACTTCAGGCGTAGTCATAACAATGGCCCTGTCCGCCGCCGCAATAGCGTTTTTAAAGCCCTGCTCAATTCCCGCCGGACAGTCCAGTATAATATAGTCAAAAATCGGCTTCAGTTCATCCGCCAGTTTGCGCATCTGTTCCGGCGACACAGCGCTTTTATCTCTTGTCTGGGCTGCCGGAAGCAGATACAGAGTGGGGTAACGCTTGTCCTTAATCAGGGCCTGCCGGATCCGGCAGTTTCCCTCCACCGCGTCCACCAGATTATAAATGATTCTGTTTTCCAGACCCATCACTACATCCAGGTTGCGCAGTCCAATATCCGTATCGATCAGCACCACCTTTTTGTTCATACGGGCCAGCCCGGCGCCGATATTGGCAGCGGATGTGGTTTTTCCCACTCCGCCCTTCCCGGACGTTACAACGATTACTTCACTCATGATAAGCTCCTCCTCTCCAAAATCGGCAGTTCTCCCTGCTTTCTCATGGGTGTGTCATAAACCTTCAGGAGCCGCTGCTTCCAGGTTTCTCCCCAGGTGTTTCTCTCTCAGAAAAAGATTTTCCGGATAAAGGCTCCATCACCAGATGGCCATCCCGGATAAAAACAATTTTGGGATCCACGGCATACTCGCCGGTGTCCGTCTTTTTTGTAATAGCGCTGCGGGCGGTTTTATCCCCGATCCGCACCTGCCGGGGCTTCATCACAAGAGCGGCGGCAAAGCAGCCGCTGTTTCCCGAAGCGCCCGCGTATACATCCCCCATGCAGCATCCCAGTATCACCACATTTCCCCGGGAGATCACCTGGGCGCCTGGGTTTACATCCCCCAGCACTACCACGCTCCTGTCCGTCTCCAGAACCTGGCCGGAGCGAAGCGTTCCCCGGTAAAACTGCCCGTTTTCCTCTTCATGGACCTCAAGGGCTCTGGTGACAGCCTCTTTGTAGAATTCCTCTTCCTCCTTCTGCTCATCCACCAGGCACACAATCCGAATCCGGGAGTGTTCCGTAATGGCATCCGCCAGCTCCCGCTCCTGGGCACGGGTCAGCACCCGTCCCCGGAACGTCAGGGCCATCTGGGCGTTTTTGAAAAACTTATCCCCCTGGCGGAATTTCTCTCCCACATCCCGCACCAGGTCCTCAAAAGGGACGTCCGGATCCAAAAGCAGGATCAGTCCGTAGGGATTGCTCTTTATTATGACAGAATTGCGGTTCATAACAGGCTGGACCTCCTCACAAAACATATAAAATCTTACGATTAGTCTGCTGTGGTATTTCCGCTCTGGATGGTGGCTGCCTGTCCTGTTACCAGGGTAGCTTCCGCATCCGGATTAAAGTAATACGTAATCACGTCCCGGGCCAGAGCCGCCGTGTTGGCGGAAGAATAACCGTTGGCAATCCGGACCGCTATAGCCATCTCCGGGTCTTCGTAGGGCGCATAGCCGATAAACTGAGCATGATTGGCCCGGTCTGTGGTTTCCTGGGCTGTACCGGTCTTTCCGGCCACGGAAACACCGGTATAATTCTGAAAAGCGGAATGGTTCTGCACCACCCCACGCATGCCGGTGTGAATAGCGTTCCAGAGATTATCCGGAATATCCACGGTACTGTGGATGCTGGGCTCATTATCGTCAATGGTATTGCCGTTAAAATCTGTCACCCGGTCAATCAGGGTCAGATCGTAGCAGGTGCCGCTGTTGGCGATGGTAGCCACATACCTGGCCAGCTGGGAAACCGTGTAGGCATTGTCACTCTGTCCCATGGAGGCCCGGACCGGGTCGCTGGTGGCGATATGGGGCGAGGTTTCCGGCACCTCAATGCCGGAGGTGCTGTCAAAGCCGTACATGGCCGCGTATTTTGCCAGGGTATTCATGCCGGCGGCATCATCGTATGTGCCGCTTACCATGCTGAGCCGGTAGCCGATGGTGTTGAAATAATAGTTGCAGGAATCCCGGATGGCCGTCGAAAGGGTTTCCACGCCGTGATAGCCGGGATACACATGGCAGTTAATGGGCAAAGTGGGATCCAGGTCCGTAAACTGTCCGGTACAGTTGATGCCCTCGTCGATCGCTACCTGTCCCTCCATCACGCCTGCTGTGGCGGCCACAATCTTAAAGGTGGAGCCGGGGGCCAGCGATTCCTGAGTGGCCCGGCTGTAAAAGGGTGAGGACAGATCGCTGACCAGATCATTGTAGTAATCTGAATCCATATCGTTTACCAGCCGATTGCTGTCATAGCTGGGGTAGGTGACGCAGGCCTTCACATCCCCGCTGTCCGGGTCTACAATCACCACGGCGCCGGAACAGGGCCGCAGGGCCAGCTGGGAGGGTTTGATCTCCAGGGTACGGATTTTTTCCCGTATGAAGTCATAGCCTGACAGTGTTCCATCGGACAGGCTTTCATAATCTGATGTATTCATCTCCAGGATCCCCTGGTCAAAGAGGAGGAGACATACCTGAGTGCCGGACAGGCTCTGCTCAATCAGCATATACCGGAACACATATTTGCAGAAATCCGTATCATCACTTAAATATTCCGCGATATAGTCTGCCAGCTGGGTGTAAACCTCATCGGAATCCATGTAGGCAGAATCCTCCCCGATCCCGTTAATATCCACCCAATTCATGGAGATGGCGTAGGTCAGAAATTCCTGGAGGCTGATGGAGCCCTCCTCATTCCAGGCCCGGTAGGTGAGGTCTGTCTCATCGATCGCCTGGCTGTTTAAAATTCCTGTCTCCACCAGCATGGTATCCACAATGTAGGTCTGGTAGGCCTGCATCTCCTCCGACAGATCCTTATAAGGAGTGGGGGAAGCGGTAGTCAGCTGGTTTCGGATCTCTGAGAAAATGGAGTCCGCTTTTACCAGAAACGCCTGGTAAACCTCCCTCTCGTTCTCAGACGCGTCCGGGGAGGACAGGTGCTCCACGCTCAGCACATTATTCTCGAACAGAGCAAAATACACGTCATACAGCGGTATCCTCACATCATCGGCGGACTGCACTTCATAATCAATGGAAACCGTATCAATGATATTGGCGTAAACGATACCCGCAATATACTGCTCCAGCATATTGTAGGCCGCTTTCTGCAGTTCACTGTCTATGGTCAGATACAGGGAATTTCCCGCCTGGGGCTCCACCCGGGACTCTACGCTTAAAGTACGCCCCAGGCTGTCCACATACAGGGTTTCGGAACCCTTGTCCCCCTGGAGGGACGTCTCCATCACCTGCTCCAGTCCCACTTTTCCCACGATATCTCCGGCAGCGTAGGAACTGTCCTCTTCCTGCAGTTCTTCCAGCTCCTCAGCGGAAACCTCCCCCGTATAACCGATAATATTGGCAAAATATTCCGCGTCATTGTAAACCCGTCTGTAATCCTCCACCACATCAATGCCGGGAAGCTCCGCCGTATTTTCCATCAGCTGGGACACAGTCTTTTCGCACACGTCATCGGCGATGGTGGTGGAATTGTACCGCTGGTAGCTGTTGGCTGCCAGCTCGCTGCGCAGGTAAACCAGCTGCAGGATTTCATGATCCGTAAAGGCGTCCGGAAGGCCGTACTGCTCCCTCTCCTGCGCTGTGATCTCCTCGTCCAGAATACCGTAGTAATCGTTGGAACACAGCAGGGAAACCAGGTTCGGGGCGGAAATATTTTTTTCCTCCTCTGTCAGGGCATTTGCCTCTTCCTCCTCAGAAGGGGCGTCGATGTACATTTTTCCGAAAATATCCGCTTTGAAACGGCTCAGGGTAAAACCGGTGCAGTTATACTCATAGGTACCCTCATCCGTAAGGTCGATCTTAAAATCATCCACAATGGAATCGCCGTGGCTTTCGATGATCTTGATTGTACGGTAGAGAATGCTGTTCAATGTAAGATTCCGCTGATGAGTCGTTTCATAATATCCGTTATCCTCGAAGGTAACGGTATAGGCCAGTTCATTGTAGGCCAGCAGTTTTCCGTTGCAGTCATAGATTTCGCCCCGGGTACTGTTCAGCACCCTTTCTTTGCGGATGGACATGGCAAAATCATTCAGATAAGTTTCCCCGTTAATAATCTGCAGGGAAAACAGGCGCTGGATCAGAATCAACGCCAGAATGACAAACACAATAACTAAAACGATAATCCGGGACTTTACGCCCCGGGGCAATGTATGTTTTACTTTTTTAAACAAGGCTGTCTATACTCCTTTTATCTGTTCTGCAAAGTTTCTGGTTGATATAGTAAATCAGCCGGTACGTAATGATGGTGAGAATCAGAGTATAAAGGACTTCCGGTATGATAATTCTTCTGAGATAGAAGAAAAAATGAATCCTGCCCCGCAGCAGAAAAGTAAAGGCATACTGGCAGATGCCGTACACCAGATCCGCTCCGGAAATCAGAAGCAGCGGCGTCTTTATATCGTCATCGTAGAAAATGCGGTAAAAGAACCCCGAAAAATACCCGATCCACATATACAGCAGGGCCTGAAAGCCCAGAATGCTTTCAAAAAACAGATCGCAGCAGAGGCCGCAGAAAAAACCGGTGAGAAGGCCGCTTCGCCTTCCCCGCATCAGTCCGAAAGAGACTGTCAGGATGAGCAGCAGATTAGGTTTGATAGATGCAATTTCAATTAACTGGAACAGACTGCACTGCAGAATACAGCTGATTACAATCAAAAGTGCCATCACAATTTTACGGCGCATGCCTCTCTCTCCTTTCTTTGCGCTTCTTTTTCTTCTGCACCTTACGGCTGCTGAGGAGCAGAAGTTTCTGTCTGTACTTCTTCGGTTTCCTCTTCTGCCTCTTCAGTCTGGTCAATATCATTGATTACCTGGTTATCTTCCTCCTCCAGCGAATCCTCAGGACTGGCCACATACTCCTTCCGTTCCAGAATCACCAGTACCTCCTGCAGATGTTCAAAATCTACCACCGGAGTGATCTGCCCGGATTTTGTCAGATTATTGGCGTCATTATTCAGTTCGCTGATATAACCGATCAATATGCCGGGCAGGTACTTTTCACTGATATTGGAAGTCACCACCTTGTCTCCCACATGAACCCGGTTTCCCTTGTCCGTCAGCTTCACGAGACTTAAGGTTCCCTGGTCGATGAGCTGGAGATTTCCCGCGATAATGCAGGTATCCGCCGTGGTGGATACCATGGCGCTCACATTGCTGTTGTCATCTATAATGGACCGAACCGTACTCCAGCCGGGGCCCACCTCCGTCACAATACCTACCAGACCTCCGCCGGAAATGACGTTGCAGTCCACCTGGATGCCGTCTTCACTGCCCTTGTCAATGGTGAAGCTGTCATACCAGTTTCCGCTGTCCTTGGCGATGACTCTGGCGCCGATCTGCTCATAGTCAGAATACTGTCCGCTCAGATCAAAAAGTTCCCGGAGTCTGTCCAGTTCTTCCTGATCCAGAACCAGCTGGCTGTTTTCCGCCGTAAGCTGGTCCACCCGCTCCTGAAGGGCCTCATTCTCCTCCCGGAGAGCGGATGCATCGGAAAAATTGGAGGTAAGACCTGAAAGCCAGCTTCCCACGCTGTTGATTCCTTTCTGAACCGGCGCAATCAGGGAACCGGTAACCCGGCGTACCGGACCTGTCACGGAATCCCCCAGTAATGAAAACAGTATCAGCACAGCGCACAGCAGACTTAACAGTATCAGCAGTACCTTGCTTGTGGTTTTTTCATTGCTTTTTCTTCTCATGGTATCTATCCTGCCTTTTCCTTCACCGGTTCCCTACAGCCTGGGAAGCCGGGTGAGTTCCTTAAGTTCTTTCTGGTTCAGGATCTCGATCAGTCCCCGCAGTGTGCTGTGAATGGGATCCTGAATATGGTAAATTGGAAGGCCTACCTCTTTCTGAATGTAAATAGGAAGATTCAGCAGCATGGAAACGCCGCCTGTCAGAAAGATGCCTTCCTGGGCAATATCCTTCATAATCTGGGGAGGAGTCCGGTCATAGACAGAACGAATACTCTCTACAATCTGATCAATAGTGTCTATGATCGCCACGCTCACCGCCAGGGATGGAATGGAATCAGTTTTGGGAAGCCCTGAGAGGGTGTGTATCCCAAATACTTTCTGCTCCAGTCTGGGGCCGTTGATCATAAAGGCCAGATTGTTTTTCAGCCTCTCCGCCGTTTTATGGCCAATGTGAATATTAAATTTCCTCCGTATCATGGTACAGATGTCCTCATCCAGCTTCTTTCCGCCAATTTTCAAAGTCTGGCCCAAAATTACATGGCCGGAGGAAATAACGGAAATCTCCGTGGTATCGGCGCCGATATTCACAATCATATGTCCCTGGGGAGAAAGTACCGGAAGACCGATGCTTACAGCATCGGCGATCCCCTTATCTACCAGCCTGACCCGGCTGGCATTGATGTGGCCGCTGAGCACATTGAAAAATGCTCTCTGCTCCACAGGGGTAACATTGGTGGGAACGGCCATGCAGATTCCAGAGCTGGCCTGCGCGAAAGAGGTGAACTTTTTCAGAGTATAGGCAAGCACCAGCTCCATGTTGGTGGCGCTGGCGATCACTCCGTTGACCATGGGGCAGGACACCTCCACGTTCACCGGATTTTTTTCATACATTTCATAGGCGGCGTCTCCGATGGCAATCACCTGGCTGCCATTTCGTATGGCAATCATGTTTTTGCTGTTCATGAATTTTTTGCCGCTTTTATCTCTCAGCTTAATGGTATCTGTTCCCAGATCCACTCCGCATATATTCTGAAATAACATAAAAACTGTTCCCCTTAAATCCCCGTTTAAAGCAGATGCTCTCTGCGAAAACTGACGGCGGACTGATCCCCGATAATAATGTGATCCAGCAGTTCAATGCCCAGCAGTTCGCCGCTCTCTTTCACTCTCCTGGTCAGCAGAATATCTTCCCTGCTGGGAGACGGATTTCCGCTGGGATGGTTATGCAGCAGGATAATGGAAACGGCGTGGTGAGCCAGAGCGCATAAATATATCTCTCTTGGCGTAATCATAGTGCCGTTTACCGTTCCCTTGGAGACGATCTCTTCTCCCAGAAGTCCTCCCCGGTTGTTAAGCAGCAGTACCATCAGTTTTTCCTGCTCTTCGTGACGAAAATCTTCCATATAATACTCTGCAACAGTCTCCGGATCTGTAAAGGACAGGCTGCTCCCCGCCTGGGCCTTTGCCATTCTTCTGGACAGTTCGGCAATACATTTCAGCTGTACGGCTTTTACCGGACCGATCCCCCGGATTTGTGTAAGATCCGGAAGAGAAACGTGATAGATGCCCAGCAGGCCTCCCTGGGGAAACTGTTCCAGTATCCGTCTGGATAGTTCCAGAGCCGGTTCCCCTCTTGAACCGGTTCTCAGAATGACGGAAAGAAGTTCCGCGTCTGTCAGGCTGCCGGCGCCCTGGCGCCAGCATTTTTCATAGGGTCTCTCCTGCTCGGGAAGATTTTTCATTGTCTGGCTGTTATATTTGCCCAACTTCTGATTACCTTAACACTCTCTCCCATGGATAACCCTTATTATTTCATCATTTAGTTAGAAAGTCAATGCTAAATTTTGAGGCCACAGCCTCCGCCACCTTTATGCCGTCCACCGCCGCGGAGGTGATTCCCCCGGCGTAGCCGGCCCCTTCCCCGCAAGGATAAATACCGGGAAAATTAGACACAAACTCCGTGTTTCTTCCTATTCTGACAGGAGAGGAGGTTCTGCTCTCCACCCCGGCAAGAAGGGCGTCGGGATGGTCAAACCCCGGGATTTGCTTTCCGAAGGCCCAGATCCCCTCCTGAATATCCGCCGCAATGGTTTCCGGAAGGATGGAGCGCACATTGGCAAACCGGTATCCTCCTTTCATCTGGGGGCGCACCGTGCCCGGTTCTGTGGTGGATTTTCCCTGGCAGTAATCCGCGAATCTCTGAAGCGGAATTTTGCCGCCGCCCTCCTGAAAGGCTTTTTCCTCCAGACGGCGCTGGAACTCCACGCCTGAGAGGGGATGGCTGCCGCCGTAATCCTCCGGAGATACCGTCACGACAATGGCGCTGTTGGCGTTTTCACCGTCCCGGCTGCGGTAGCTCATGCCGTTTACCGCCAGCCTGCCGGGTTCTGAGGAAGCGTTGACCACATACCCCCCGGGACACATGCAGAACGAATACACGCCCCTGCCGTCAGCCAGCCGGTGGGTCACTTTGTAGGGAGCAGGCGGCATCTGATAGCGGCAGGCTTCTCCGTACATAGCGCGGTCAATCAGCTTCTGGGGATGCTCGATGCGAAGCCCCACCGCAAAAGACTTGGCTTCCATGGCAAGCCCTTTTTCATAAAGCATGTGAAAGGTATCCCGGGCGCTGTGGCCAATGGCAAGAACGACTGCCCTGGCTTCCATATGAAAGCGCCTCTTCTGCTCTTCGCTTCCGCCGGAGGTCTCCTGGAGGGTCAGCTCCCAGTTTCCGTTTTCCAGAAGGGTCAGGTCTGTCAGTTTTGTGCCAAAGAGCACCTTTCCTCCAAGCCCTGTAATTTCTTCCCGGATATTTTTTACCGCATAAGCCAGCACGTCCGTTCCCACATGGGGTTTGTAGCTGTAAAGGATATCCGGGTCTGCGCCGTGTTTCACAAAGGTTTCCAGCACAAAGCGGATTCTCCCTGCCGAATCTTTTACCAGGGTATTCAATTTTCCGTCGGAGAAAGTTCCCGCTCCCCCCTCTCCAAACTGTACGTTGCACTCCGGGTTCAGCACGCCGGTCTGCCAGAAATGCTCCACCGCCTTCTGACGCTCTTCCACCGCCTGCCCTCTCTCCAGCAGAACAGGCCTGTAGCCGGCTCTTGCCAGCATCAGGCCGCAGAAAAGGCCGGCCGGGCCGGTTCCCACGATAACAGGCGGCAGAGGCAGAGGCTCTTTTCCCGTTTCCGGGAAATGGTAAAGGGTCCTTTTGGAAAGAGACAGACTGCGGTTCCTGGCTTTTTTCAGAATTTTTTTCTCATCGCCAGAGACAGTTACGTCCACAGTATAAACATAGAATATATCCGGTTTTTTCCGGGCATCTACGGACTGGCGTATGATTTCAAAAGAAAAAGGCTGTTTTTCCGACAGCCTCAGTGTTCTGGCCACCGCCTTTTTCAGATCCTGTTCGGAATGATCAGGAGGTAATTTCAACTGCTGTATCGTAATCATGGTTTGCGTCTCTCCTTATTTAGCCTCTTCCTGTCAAAATGTTCTTGACAGAGTTTTTTTCTCCTATTATCATAAGGATTGAAAATGTTCGTGTGGATTTTTCCGGCATCCAGGATGTTATCTTTTCGCCACGCAGTTACCGTAATAATGGCAGCTGTGGGGCGTTTTTTATTCCATAAAAAACGGTTCTTACAGGAGGTAATGTAAATGAATCAGACGTACATGAAAGAAAAACCGGTTTTCCCCCTGATCCTGACCATGTCCCTGCCTATGGTGCTCTCCATGCTGGTCAACGCCCTCTACAATATTGTGGACAGCTATTTTGTGGCCCAGATCAGCGAGGAAGCCATGACAGCCCTCTCCCTGGTATATCCTCTCCAGAATCTGGTGACTGCCATAGGGGTAGGCTTTGGTATAGGCATCAATGCGGCTGTGGCCTATTACCTGGGAGCGCAGCGGACAGGGGACGCGGAAAAATCCTTTTCCCAGGGTCTTTTTCTCAGCGCCGTCCACGGCATTATCCTGACCCTGGGCTGTATCTGTGTCATGCCCCTGTTTCTGCGGCTGTTTACATCCAGCGAAACGGTGATCTCCTACGGACTGGGATATTCCAACGTGGTCTTTCTCTTTTCCGTGGTTATCACCGTGGAGGTAACCTATGAAAAACTGTTCCAGGCAGTCGGAATGATGAAGGTATCCATGATCAGTATGCTGGTGGGATGCGTCGTCAATATTATTCTGGACCCGCTCTTTATCTTCGGAGCCGGTTTCATCCCTGCCATGGGCGTGGAGGGAGCTGCCCTGGCCACCGGCATCGGACAGGCTGCCACCCTGGTCATCTACCTGGTCATTTACCGGCGTGTAGAGCTTCCTGTAAAATTCCGCCTGATCCGAAACAGCCTTCTGGACAGAAAAATCTGCAAAAGGCTGTACGGGGTGGGAATACCGGCCACCTTAAATCTGGCTCTGGCTTCCCTGCTGATTACGGCGCTGAACCGGATCCTGTCCGGCTTTTCCCAGATGTATGTGCTGATACTCGGCATCTACTACAAGCTGCAGACCTTTATCTACCTGACGGCCAACGGCATTGTGCAGGGTATCCGCCCGCTGGTAAGTTATAATTACGGAGCCGGCCGGAACGACCGGGTGCGCAGCATACACAAAACCGCTCTCTTTCTGGGACTTGTGATCATGGCTGTGGGAACCGGGCTGTGCATGATAATCCCCGACCAGATCATCGGCCTGTTTACTCACAGCCCGGAAACCGCCAGGGCCGGGGCTCTGGCTCTGCGCATTATCAGCTGCGGTTTTATCGTTTCCACTGTATCGGTTATGACCAGCGGAACCTTTGAGGGACTGGGAAAGGGCCTGCCCTCCCTGATGATCTCTCTGATCCGCTATATCGCCATCATTCCCATCGCCTTTGTGCTGAGCCTGCTCTTCGGGGCTGTGGGAGTCTGGCATGCTTTCTGGGTTACAGAGCTTATTGCGGCAGGCGTTTCCATCATCCTCTTCTTTTACTCTTTTCCGTTAAAGCAGTAGGTGCACAGTTTGCAGGGGGAGATGCCGATGGACTCTTCCAGGTCATCCAGCCTGTGGTACCGCAGTGAGGTGAAATTCTGCTCTCTGCGGATACATTCCAGCATCTCCTCATACCGTTTGCTGCAGGGATCCGCATACTCATTCAGCACCTCTTTTGTCACATCCCCTTCCCTGTCCCGGATCACCCGGCGGGTAATCAGATCCATATCCGATTTGGAACGTGAAAAGTTCAGATATTTACACCCGTACAGAAGAGGCGGGCAGGCAGGGCGCACATGCACTTCCTTCGCCCCGCTCTGATAGAGAAACTCCGTCGTTTCCCGAAGCTGCGTGCCTCTTACAATGGAATCATCAATCAGAAGAAGCTTCTTGTTCTGGATCAGGGCCTTTACCGGAATCAGCTTCATCCTGGCGATCAGGTTTCTCTGACTCTGCTTTGTGGGCATGAAGGACCGGGGCCAGGTGGGGGTATATTTTATAAACGGTCTGGCAAAGGGAATATTGGATTCATTGGCGTATCCCACCGCGTGAGCCGTACCGGAATCCGGCACGCCGGCCACCACGTCCGGACTTACCGTGCCCCGGTCCCTTTTTGCCAGCATACTTCCGCACCGGTAGCGCATCTCCTCTACATTTACTCCCTCATAGGAAGAGGTGGGATAACCGTAGTAAACCCAGAGGAAGGAACAGATCCGCATCTCCTTTCCCGGTTCCGCCAGCACCTTTACTCCATCCGGCGAAACAAAATCTATCTCCGCCGGTCCCAGCTCTTTATAGTCTGCATAGCCTAGATTCAGATAGGCGAAATTCTCAAAAGAAACGCAGTAGGCATTTTCTTTTTTGCCGATTACGAGAGGCGTCCGGCCCATACGGTCCCTGGCCGCGTACAAGCCCTCTTTTGTCATCAGAAGCAGGGTCATGGATCCGTCCACCACTTCCTGCACATAGCGGATTCCCTCTACAATGGAATCCTTTTTGCAGATCAGGGCCGCCACCAGTTCCGTGGCGTTTACCTGACCTCCGCTCATCTCCTGAAAATGGGTATTGCCGTTTTCATAGACGTAGCTTAACAGCTGGTCCATATTGTTGATTTTACCCACTGTGGTGATGGCAAAGCTGCCAAGATGAGACTGCACCAGCAGGGGCTGAGGTTCATAGTCGGAAATGCAGCCGATTCCCAGGTTTCCCTCCATCTCCTCCACATCCTCTTCAAATTTGGTACGAAAAGGAGAATTTTCAATGTTGTGTATGGCTCTCCGGAAGCCTTTTTCACCGCATACAGCCATGCCGCCTCTGCGGGTTCCCAGATGGGAATGGTAATCGATTCCGTAAAAAAGTTCCAGTGTACAGCTCTCCTTCGAAGCAACTCCAAATATTCCGCCCATTTTGATCTCCTTTCAGCGTTCCGTTTTATTTTGCAGCAAAGCTGCCTGCTACATAACCACTGGACCATGCCCACTGCAGATTATATCCGCCGCAGGGTCCGTCCACATCTAACATTTCCCCGGCAAAGTAAAGACCGGGACAGATTTTTGATTCCAGCGTCCCGCCGTCAACCTCCCGGAGAGGAATACCGCCGGCGCATACCTGGCACTGTTCAAAGCCTCTTGCGCCGCTGACGGGAAGCACAAATTTTTTCACAAGCAGGCAGAGAGTTTCTGCCTGTCTCTCCTCCAGCTTTCCCATGGGAATGCCGGGCCGGATTCCTCCTTCTCTCAGAAGCGCCCCAGCCAGTTTCCCGGGGAGAATGCCGGTTAGCACCGTTTCCACGGAAACATCCCGGTCTCTCCAGTAATCCCCGCGCTCTTTAAGCCAGCGTTTCAGCTCGTCCTCCGAAAATTCCGGAAGAAAATCCAGCTGCGCGTAAACCGGCTTTCCCCGGCCAAGCTCCAGAGAGCCAAACCGGCTCACCTGAAAGACCACAATTCCGGAGATTCCCTCCTCGCCGATCTGAAGTTCTCCCTGATCCTGACAGAGAAGGTTTCCCCCGCCGTCTTCAGGCCGGCCCCCAAAGAGCCGGACGATCGAATGGCACCGCACTCCGGCGGCAGCGGCAAGGAATTTTCTGTTTTTCCCCTTCAGGGCCGTCAGGGCCGGAAGAATCTCGGTCAGGCTGTGGCCCGCGCTGCGGGCCAGTTCATAGCCGCTGCCGTCCGACCCGGTGCCGGGAACAGCCCTTGAACCGCAGCATAAAACCAGTCTGTCGCAGTCATAGGTCCATCCTTCCGTCCTGACAAGCCATCTGCCTTTTTCTGCCTCCCGCCGGATGCCGGTGATTTTCTGAGAGTATTTTAATTTTACCCCAAGCTGCCTCATTTTAGCAAGAAGCAGAGCCAAAACGCCGGCAGACTGGAAGGTTCTGGGATATACATACTGTTCCCGGTTCGCGGTATATAGCCCCAGGTCATGAAAAAAGTCCAGGGTATCCTCCACACTGAAACGTTTCAGTATCCGCTCCGAAATCTCTGCTCCTTCCGGATCTACACTGCGGTAAGATACAGGCAGATCCGGATCCAGGTTTGTCAGGTTGCATCTGCCGTTTCCTGTCAGCAGCAGCTTTTTTCCGGGCCGCTCCATTCCCTCCAGCACCGTTACCCGGGCCCCCGACAGGGCGGCGGCTATGGCAGCCATCATGCCGGACGCGCCGCATCCGGCTACAATCACTTCTTTCGCTTCGCTCATGGAAGTTTCACCAGTCCTTTTTCGTACAGCTTCTGCAGGGACATCAGGATGCCGAATCTGGCGTGCTCCCAGGTAAGCCCTCCCTGAAAATAGACGGCATAGGGAGGCTTGATGGGGCCGTCGGCGCTCAGTTCAATGGAGGAGCCCTGCACAAAAGCACCGGCTGCCATAATCACATCGCTGTCATACCCGGGCATAGCCCAAGGCTCCGGCGTCACGTAGCTGTCCACCGGAGCCGCCGCCTGAATGCCTTTGCAGAATTCAATGACGCCCTCCGGAAATCCAAACTCAATGGCCTGAATAATATCATAGCGCTCCTCACTGCCGCCGGGAATCACTTTAAAGCCCAGCTGCTCATAAAGGTTGGCGGCGAAGAGGGCTCCCTTTAAGGCTCCCGCCGTCACAGTGGGAGCCAGGAAAAATCCCTGGTAAAAGGACTGCATAACGTTCAGGGATGCGCCCACCTCTTTCCCCAGTCCCGGGGAAGTGAGGCGGTAGGCGGCGTTTTCCACGCACTCCCGGGTTCCGGCGATATAGCCTCCGATGGGAGCCAGGCCGCCCCCCGGGTTTTTGATCAGAGAGCCCACCACCATATCCGCCCCCAGATCGGAAGGCTCCAGACGCTGTACAAATTCCCCGTAGCAGTTATCCACCATGCAGATCAGATCGGCCCTGCAGGCCTTTACAAAGGCTATGGCTTCCCCGATGGCCTCCACCGAAAGGGTGGGCCGGGTCAGATAGCCTTTGGACCTTTGAATCGCCACCACTCTGGTTTTCGGCGTTATAGCCTCCCGGATGGCGGGAAAGTCGAAACTTCCGTCCTCCTTTAGCTCCACCTGCCTGTAGGTGATGCCGTATTCCGCCAGAGACCCCTTGGAGGGCCGGATACCGATCACCTCCTCCAGGGTATCGTAGGGCTTTCCGCTGATGGAGAGCAGTTCATCCCCCGGCCGCAGATTGCCGAAGAGGGCCACTGCCAGCGCATGGGTCCCGCAGGCGATCTGAGGACGCACCAGAGCGTCTTCTGTATGAAAGGTATCCGCATATACTCTTTCCAGATCGTCCCGCCCCTGGTCATTATACCCGTATCCGCTGCTGGGATTGAAATGTTCCGCGCTGATCCGGTTTTTCTGCATGGCGTGGACAACCTTCATCTGATTATAGGCCGCCGTCTCATCCACAGCGGCAAACCGCTCCTTCAGCTTCTCTTCCGTCCGGCAGCCAAACCGGTAAACCTCAGGAGAAATCCCCATTATTCTGTATATATCTTCCAGGCCGGTGGCAAAAACCCTTCCCTTTTCCATGTTATTTCCTCCATTCATACAGTCTCGCAGGCAGCCGGTATAATCTTTCGCTCCCGCAAAATCTCCAGCATATCCCGCAGCATAGCGTCCTCATCTGAACGGTACTGATCCCGCTGGATCCAGATTACGTCCCGCTCCCGGCGAAACCAGGTCAGCTGCCGTTTGGCAAAATGCCGGGTATCCCGCTTGATAATCCGCACCGCCTCTTCCAGAGAAAGCTTTCCCTCCAGATAATCCAGCATCTCCTTGTATCCCAGACCCTGCATGGACACCATATCCCGGGTAAAGCCCCGCTTCCTCAGGCTTTCTACCTCCCCTATCAGTCCATCCCGTATCATCTGGTCCACCCGGCGGTCAATCCGGTCATAGATTTCCTCCCGCCGGTCATTCAGCACAAAATAAGCGGCATTATAAGGGGTTTCCCGCTCCCGCTCCCGGGCATTGTGTTCGGAAATAGGACTTCCTGTCAGATGAAAAAATTCCAGAGCCCGGATCATACGTTTTATATTGTGAGGGTGAATCTCCCCGGCCGCCTGAGGGTCCACAGCCGCCAGCAGGCCGTGCAGATATTCGCCGCCTTTTTCCCGGGCTTCTTTTTCCAGGAAGCGCCGATACTCCTCTTCCTCCTGGTTCTCCGTAAAATCAATGTCATACAGAACCGCCTGGATATAAAAGCCGGTTCCTCCGGTTAAAACAGGGATCCTGTTCCGGCTGCGTATCTCACTTATATATTTTTTCGCCAGTTCCTGAAATTTCACCACGTGAAAGGGCTCGTCCGGCTCCAGCTCGTCGATGAGGTGATGAGGGATGCCCTGCATCTCTTCGGGTTTTATTTTGGCGGAGCCTATATCCATGCCTTTATACACCTGCATGGAATCAGCCGAGATAATCTCTCCGCCCACAGCCCGGGCCAGCCTGACAGACAGGGCTGTCTTTCCCACCGCCGTGGGGCCGGTTAAAATCACAAGAGGCTGTTTCATAAGCGTCTCCTTATCATACAATCCGTTTAAATTTTTTCTCCAGTTCATACCTGGACATGGAGATAATGGTGGGCCTTCCGTGGGGACAGTTGTAAGGGTTTTCCAGCCCCAGCAGTTCCCGGATCAGGGCGTTGGCTTCCGCCGCGGACATTCTGCTGTTTCCCTTCACGGCGCTCTTGCAGGCCATGGTGGCCAGCTTTTCCTGAAGAAGTTCCATGGAAGGCTGGCCGGAGGCGTCCGATAAACTGTCCAGCATTTCAATAAAAAGATCCCGGTCCGTAATCCCGAAAAAATTACCCGGCACGCCGCTGATGCAGTATTCCCGACCCCCGAAGGGTTCAATCTCAAACCCGATCTCCGTGAAAAAGTGAAGATACTTTTTCAGAAGCACTTCTTCCTGCATGGAAAGGGAGAGAATTATGGGGGGACTCACCCGCTGAGTGGTAAATTCCCTGGTCTTAAGCCCTGCCCGCAGTCTTTCATACATGACTTTTTCATGGGCCGCGTGCTGATCGATAATATAAAGGGAATCCCGGAACTGAACGATCCAGTAAGTATCAAAAACCTGGCCGATCAGCCGGTGCTCCGGCACGCTGCTTTCAGACAGAAGTTTTTTCTCCCGGTCGGGAAACAGTTCCATCTGAACGGCAGCTTTGGCGACGGCTGGCCGGGGCGTGGAAGCGGCGGCTTCTTTTTTTGTCTCCTGTCTGATGGGGGATGGCTTCAGCACCGGAATGGTTTTTTCTCCCTCCAGATAGCCTCCGGACGGTTCCGCCAGCATGTCTCTTCGCTTTTTCTCAAAAGGTTCCGGAATGGAGGCCCGCTGCTCTGTCTCTTTTGCCCGGGGCTTTTCTTCCTTTTGGGAGGCTTCCCGTCCCACGCTGACATTCGGGATCAGTTCTCTGCGGGTCAGCGCTCCCCGGATTCCCTCGCAGATCAGACGGTAGATTTTCTCATTATCCGCAAACCGCAGATCCATTTTTGTGGGATGAACGTTTATGTCCAGAAGAGAGCCGTCCATGGAAAGGTCAAGCACGGTAAAAGGATACCGGTGCTGCATCATGAAGGTCCGATACCCTTCTTCAATGGCGCCTGCGATTATTTTGCTTTTTACATACCGGCCGTTGACAAAATAATTTTCGAAATTCCGGTTTCCTCTGGAAATCAGCGGTTTTCCGATAAAGCCCGTCAGGCTGACGCCCTCCCTTTCCAGATTTACTTCCAGCAGATTGGAGGCGATCTCACGCCCGTAAATGCTGTAAATGATATCCTTCAGGCTGCCGTTTCCCGATGTATGAAGTTTAATCTGGCCGCTGTTAATAAATTTAAAAGAAATTTCTGGGTGGGACAGGGCCAGATGTTCCAGCAGGTCGCTGATATAGCCGGCCTCCGCGGCAGCGGATTTCAGGAATTTCTTCCGGGCCGGCGTATTATAAAATACATTCCTCACCAGAAAGGTGCTCCCCTCGGGAGCGCCGATCTCCTCCAACCCTTTTTCCTTTCCGCCCTCGATCAGATATCTGCAGCCGGTAAGGCTTCCGGCTGTTTTGGTGATCAGTTCTACCTGGGAGACAGCGGCAATACTGGATAAAGCCTCCCCTCGAAAGCCCAGAGAGCCTACCCGCAGCAGATCGTCCACACTCCTGATTTTACTGGTGGCGTGCCGGAGAAAGGCTGTGGGAACCTGTTCCTTTTCAATTCCCTCTCCATTGTCTGTAATCCGGATAAAGGCAGTGCCCCCCTCCCGGATTTCCACCGTCACCGCATTGGCGCCGGCGTCTATGGCGTTTTCCACCAGTTCCTTTACAATCGAAGAAGGGCGCTCTATCACCTCTCCCGCCGCGATTTTATCAATCGTCTCCTGTTCCAGCAAATGAATCTGACTCATGACATCACAACCTTTACCATCTGTTCTTCAGCTTGTTCTGCAGTCTGTATATCGTATTAAGAGCGTCAATGGGCGTCAGGTTTCCCACATCCAGATCCAGCAGCTCCTTCAGCACATCTTCGTCCTTAACCGTATCCAGCAGAGACATCTGATCCATGTCAACCTGATCATATTTTCTTGTCCTGGGCTTTTTGCCGTTCTCCACGGAAATCTCCTGGATTTTCTCCGTGATATCCGCGTTGGTCAGCTCCTCCACCAGCTCCTTGGCCCGTTCAATCACCGTATCCGGCACCCCCGCCAGCTTGGCCACCTGAATGCCGTAGCTTTTATCGGCGCCGCCCCTGACAATTTTACGAAGGAAAACAATATCGTCTCCCTTCTCTTTTACGGCAATGCAGTAGTTATTGACGCTGGAGAGCTTGCCCTCCAGCTCTGTCAGCTCATGATAATGGGTGGCGAACAGGGTTTTGGCTCCCAGAAGCCTGGGGTTGCTGATGTGCTCCACCACAGCCCAGGCGATGCTCAGTCCGTCAAAGGTACTGGTGCCTCTTCCGATCTCATCCAGAATCAACAGGCTGTCCTTTGTGGCGTTTCTGAGGATATTGGCTACCTCTGTCATCTCCACCATGAAGGTACTCTGTCCGCTGGCCAGGTCATCCGAGGCTCCCACCCGGGTAAAAATCCGGTCCACCACGCCGATTTTGGCGCTGTCCGCCGGTACAAAGCTTCCGATCTGGGCCATCAGCACAATCAGGGCCGTCTGGCGCATATAGGTGGATTTTCCCGCCATATTGGGACCGGTAATAATGGCAATCCGGTTTTTATGGTTGTCCAGATGGGTGTCATTGGGAATGAACATATCGTTGCTGATCATCTGTTCCACCACCGGATGACGTCCGTTTTTAATATCAATCACGCCCTTCGCGTTGATAACAGGGCGCACATAGTTATTCCGCTCCGCCACGAAGGCCAGGGAAGCAAACACATCGACTCCCGCCAGCGCCCGGGCAGTCTGCTGGATCCGCAGAATATTTTCACCGATCTGGTCCCGCACCTGGCAGAAAAGATTATATTCCAGAGAATTCAGCCTGTCCTCCGCTCCCAGAATCATATCCTCCAGTTCCTTCAGTTCCGGCGTAATATACCGCTCCGCGTTGGTGAGGGTCTGTTTCCTTGTATAGTAATCCGGCACCATATCTCTGTAGGAGTTGGTCACCTCCAGATAATAGCCGAACACCTTGTTGTACTTGATTTTCAGGTTTTTAATGCCTGTTTTTTCTCTCTCCCTGGCCTCCAGATCCGCCAGCCATACCTTGCCCTCCGTCTTGGCCTTGCGCAGCCGGTCCACTTCCTCATGGTAGCCTTCCCGAATAAAATTTCCCTCCCGGATCGCAATGGGAGGCTCGTCCGCAATAGAGCGGGCAATCAGATCGCAGATATCCGTCAGTTCATCCAGTTCATCATGCAGCTTTCTTAAAAGGGGCGCCTGGAGTCCGCCCAGTATATATTTGATGGGCGGTATCATCTCCAGAGAAGACCGAAAGGCGATCAGGTCCCTGGGATTGGCGGATTTATAGCTGATGCGGCTGATCAGCCGCTCCAGGTCGTAGACCGGGTTCAGATATTCCCGCAGTTCTTCCCGCACAATGGCGTTTTTGTTCAGTTCCTCAATGGCGGAAAGCCTTTCTTCAATCTCCTCCGGTTCCAGAAGGGGCTGCTCAATAAAGCTTCGCAGCATTCTGGCGCCCATGGCGGTTTTCGTCTTATCCAGCACCCACAGCAGAGAGCCTCTCTTCTGTTTTTCCCGCAGAGTCTCGCACAGCTCCAGGTTCCTTCTGGTGGAGGTGTCCAGAATCATATATTTGCCTGTGGTATAGGGCGTAATGGAGGTAAGATTGGACAGATCCGTTTTCTGGGTTTCCGTAAGGTACTGCAGCAGAGAGCCGGCCGCTATGCAGCCGCAGCCGCATTCCCCCAGTCCCAGCCCGTCCAGGGAGGCTATATGGAAATGTTCCAGGAGAGCTTTCCGGCACATCTCATCGTCGAAATACCAGTCGTCCAGCGTAAAAATGGAAATGCCAAGGCGTCCCTTTATATCCTCCAGATCCACGCCGCACATCTGGAAAGCCTGGTTGCAGATGATCTCCGCAGGCATGTACCTGGTAATCTCATCTGTCAGCTTTCTCTCTCCCTCCACCTCCGTGACAAAATAGGCGCCTGTGGTAATATCCGCCACAGAAAGGCCGTACTTGTCGCTGGTGCAGACAATGCTCATCAGATAATTGTTTTTAGAGGCGTCAAGAGCCTGGGTATCCAGATTGGTTCCGGGAGTCACGACCCGGATTACCTCCCTTTTGACCAGCCCCTTGGCCGTCTTCGGATCCTCCACCTGCTCGCAGATCGCCACTTTATAGCCTTTGGAAACCAGCTTGTTCAGATAGCCGTCCACAGCATGATAAGGGACTCCGCACATGGGAGCCCTCTCATCCAGTCCGCAGTCTTTGCCGGTCAGGGTAATCTCCAGTTCCCGGGAAGCCGTAAGGGCATCCTCAAAAAACATCTCATAGAAATCCCCCAGCCGGTAGAAAAGGATGCAGTCTTTGTACTGCTCCTTTGTCTCCATGTATTTTTGCATCATTGGTGTTAACTGTGCCACTCTAGTCTCCTGTTCTAATTCCTGTTCTTTCTGTACACAGGGACGCGCCCGGTCTCAGCGGGCCCGGTATCCCATGTAGTAAAATCCTCTGCACTCCTCCAGCGTCACATCCACGGTTTTCCCGATCAGGGAGGCGTCTCCCGGAAAATGCACCACCAGATTGCTGGCAAGACGGCCCGTTACCAGGGAAGCGTCCTGCGAATTCACCTGTTCCACCAGGACAGGCAGCGTCTGCCCCAAAAAGCGGGCGGAACGCTCTTTTCCAATCTGCTGGACAAGGGCCAGCAATCGGTCAAACCGATCTTTGACCACATCCTCCGGCACCTGGTTTTCCATTACAGCCGCCGGGGTCCCCGTCCGCCTGGAATAAATAAAGGTGAACGCGCTGTCGTAGCGCACCTTTCGCACTACGTCCAGGGTTTCCTGAAAGTCCTCCTCCGTCTCCCCCGGAAAGCCTACAATAATATCCGTGGTCAGAGAGATATCCGGCATCTTTTCCCGCATCTTTTCTGTCAGCGCCAGATACTGTTCTTTTGTATAGCGCCGGTTCATGATTTTCAGGATCCGGCTGCTGCCGGACTGCAGGGGAAGATGCAGATGGGGACAGATCTTTTTCGACTCCGCCATGACCTCTATCAGTTCATCGGAAAGATCCTTTGGATGGGACGTCATAAAACGGATTCTTTCAAGTCCCGGAATCTCCTCCACCTGCTTTAACAGCCGGGCAAAGGTTACGGGCTCCGGAAGGTTTTTGCCGTAGGAATTCACATTCTGCCCCAGCAGCATCACCTCCACCACTCCGTCCTTTACCAGTCCCTCAATCTCCCGGATAATATCCTCCGGCCTGCGGCTCCTCTCCCGCCCCCGCACATAGGGAACAATGCAGTAGCTGCAGAAATTATTGCAGCCGAACATGATATTAACCCCGGATTTAAAGGCATAGGTGCGGCTTGCCGGCAGCTCCTCCACAATCTTGTCCGTATCCTTCCAGATGTCCAGAATCATCCTGTCGTTTTCCAGCGCCGTCACCAGAAGCTCCGCGAATTTATAAATATTATGGGTGCCGAAAATCAGATCCACAAAAGAATAGCTGCGTCTGATTTTTTCCACCACCTCAGGCTCCTGCATCATACAGCCGCACAGGGCGATCACCATATCCGGATTTTTCTTCTTCAGGCCTCCCAGATAGCCCAGGCGGCCGTACACCTTCAGATTGGCGTTCTCCCGTACTGTACAGGTATTATAGATGACAAAATCAGCCTCTTCCTCCTCCGTCAGCTCATAGCCGGCCGCATCCAGAATGCCCCTCAGCTTCTCTGAATCCCGTTCGTTCATCTGACAGCCGAAGGTTTTCACCATGGCCCGCAGGGGACGCCCCAGGCTTAAGGATTTCTCTTTCACCAGCTCTCCGGCTTTTTTCATATACCACTGCTGGCGGGCCGGTTCCTCCGCGGGCGGTTCGTCACCCATTTTTATTGCGGCAAGCATTCCTTCATAATCGGTAAGTGCAGACATATAACCTCTCTCAATCTTACGGGCGCACCTGCCCGTTTCCGTAAATAATATATTTTGTAGTCGTCAGCGCCGTCAGTCCCATGGGGCCTCTGGCATGAAGCTTCTGGGTGCTGATGCCGATCTCCGCGCCGAACCCGAACTCAAACCCGTCGGTAAAGCGGGTGGAGGCGTTGACATAAACCGCCGCCGCGTCAATCTCATCCAGAAACTTCTGGGCGTTCGTATAATTCTCCGTGATAATGGCCTCTGAATGGCCCGTATTATAGCGGTTGATATGGGCGATCGCCTCGTCTATGCCGGAAACCGTTTTTACAGACAGAATGTAATCCAGATATTCCTTTCCCCAGTCTTCCTCAGAGGCAGGTTTTACGCTGTCAAGACAGGTTCTGGCCTTCTCGTCTCCCCGCAGTTCCACCGGGTATTTTGCAAGGCGTTCTCCCAGAAGCTGCAGCAAATCCTTTTCCACTTTCTCATGCACCACCAGGGATTCGCAGGCGTTGCACACGCCGATGCGCTGGGTCTTGGCGTTCTCGATAATGTCCGCCGCCATGGCAAGATCGGCGCTCTCATCCACATAGATATGGCAGTTTCCGGTTCCCGTCTCGATCACGGGGATAGAGCTGTTCTCCACCACAGCCCGGATCAGTCCGGCGCCGCCTCTTGGTATCAGCACATCCACATATTGGTTCAGTTTCATAAAGCAGGCTGTGGCCTGGCGGTCCGTAAAGGGAACCAGCTGTACCGCGCTGGGCGAAATCCCCTGGCTGCGCAGCGTATCCTGAATGATCTCCACAATCGCCTGATTGGAGTAAAACGCCTCTTTTCCGCCCTTCAGGATCACTGCGTTTCCTGTCTTAAAGCAGAGGGCGAAAGCGTCCGCCGTCACATTGGGGCGTGATTCATAAATCATGCCCACCACACCCAGGGGCACTCTCTTCTGTCCGATCAGCAGGCCGTTAGGACGCTTTTTCATCCCCAGGACTTCTCCCACCGGATCATCCAGTCCGGCAACCTGGGTAAGCCCTTCCGACATGCCCTGGATTCTTGCCTCGGTCAGCAAAAGGCGGTCCACCATTCCCGGGGCCATTCCGTTTGCCCTGGCAGCCTCCACGTCCTTGGCGTTTTCCAGAAGAATACGGTCTTTATGACGCACAAAGGCCTCTGCCACCTTAAGCAGGGCCTGATTTTTCTTCTCGCTTCCCAGATTTCTCAGCTCAACTTCCGCTTCTTTCGCGCATTTTCCCATCCGGTCAAACGTCTGCCGGATCTCATCCGCCGTCTTAATTTCCTTTGTTCCGTTTTCCATATTTTTCCCCCAGATTTACAATTTTTCCATCGTGTCCCAGGATATCAATGTTGTTCAGCTGCCCCCGCAGGTTCATGCGGATGGCCTCAATATACCGCTGCCGCAGTTCCCGCTGTTCTTTCTGTTCTTCCTGCGTCAGTCCCTCCGCCTTGGACTTGCGGGCCAGCTCGTTGATCCTGGCAATCTCTTTATCTGTTACGCTCACTTTGTTCCCTCCGTTTTGATCCGAAATTTAATGCCGGGCCAGAAACAGGGTTCCGTACGGTTCTCCCTGCACCAGCTTGTGAATAATATGAAAATCTTTGCCGTTGGCAATAATCATGTCTGTTCCCGCCTCTGTGGCAATCTGGGCGGCGTGGAGCTTTGTCTCCATGCCTCCGGTCCCAAACTCGCTTACGCTTCCCTTTCCCATATCCAGAAGCCGCTTATCCAGCTTCTCCACCAGGGGAATGAACTTTGCCTCCGGATTTCTGTTGGGATCGTCCGAAAACAGCCCGTCAATGTCTGAGAGAAGGATCAGCAGATCCGCGTGGATCAGGGACGCCACTGTAGCGGAAAGGCTGTCGTTGTCGCCGAACTGAATTTCATAGGTTGAAATCGTATCGTTCTCATTGACAATGGGAATGGCTCCCATGGACAGCAGTTCCTCAAACGTATTGTAGGCGTTAAACCGGTTCAGATCCTGAAACACCGTGTCCCGGGTCATCAAAATCTGAGCGGCCAAATGGCCGTATTCCCGGAACAGCTTCTGATAAATCATCATCAGCTGGGTCTGGCCGATGGCAGCGCAGGCCTGCTTCTCCGAAATCTTGGTGGGCCGGTGCCTGAAATGGGCGGCCTGGCGCCCCACTGCGATGGCTCCGGAGGAAACCAGCACAATATCCCTCCCCTGATTTTTCAGATCGCACAGCTCTCTGACCAGAATTTCCAGCTTGATCAGATTCAGAGCGCCGCTCTCCGGGTGAGTGATGGAGGAGGTGCCGATCTTAATGACAATTCTCTTTTTATCTTTCAGTTTTTTTCTGATTTCATCAGTTCCCATCTGTCTATACCGACTGTTACAGTCCGTCCTTTCTTGCGCTGGCGGGAAGTACAGGCCGCATTACCGGAGAAGCCCCAGTCTGCGCAGCATTTTAATCATCAGTTTTCCTTTTGGCAGCCTGGCGATCTCATCGGATGAAACGCCCCGGAATGAGACAAGGCCGATCCCGTATATCAAAACGCCTGCGGCAATGGCAATCACAGTGGATGCCGTGTTCCCCGCGAACAGATGGAACAGGGAATAGACGGCATAGGCGCCGAATGCCATTATCACGGAGGCAAGCGTCGGAACGATAAAGGTTTTGTACAGTTCCTGTCTGTAGGGCAGGCATCTGCGGATCGACAGTGCGTTCAGCACGCACACGATCAAAGCAAAGAATATATTGGCGTAGATAACCGCGTAAATATTCAGGTTGAAATGGCGAAGCAGCACAAACAGGCAGATGATATGCAGTACCAGCGCGATGGCATTGTGGATCAGAGGATCCCGCAGCCTTCCAAGGCCCTGCAGAACCGCCGTAGTCAGGGTGGAAAGACCGTACAGAATAATCATCAGCGCGCCGGCCTGCATAATGCCTGCGGACAGAGGCAGGCCGCTGGTGGGATGAAACAGCATCTCAATAATCGGTCCGCCCAGCGCTGCCATTCCCAGAGCGCAGGGTATGGTTAAAAGCATGGTATAGCGGATGGAGGAAGATACCTTGGATACAGCCTCCTTTTTGTTCCGTCTCGCCACGGCAGCCGTCAGGCTGGGCACCACCGCCGGGCCCAGGCAGGACGCCACCGACAGAGGCACATTCATCAGCACCCGGAACTTGCCGGAGTAGATTCCCCAGATGGTAGCGTACTGTTCCTCCGTGTACCCCTGCCCCTTTAAAATGGCATTGAAGATTCCCTGGTCCAAAACGTTGCTGATATTGTAAACCAGGGTGCTCAGCACGATGGGCAGAATCGTAATGATCAGTGCGTGATAAATCTGGGAGGAGGATTCCACTCTTCCCGTGTGGTCCGATCTGATCTGTCTGGCCCATCTTCTCCGGTACATGGTATAGACGATCATCATGAAAATCAGAGCCACTGTAACGCTGGCCACCGTTCCGAAGGTGGCGCCGGCAGCGCCCCAGGCGGGAGCCAGAAGATCATTCCCCTGCTCTTTTGCCAGGCTCAGGCCGTAGCTGTACATGATAGCGGCACAGACAATGGAAATGACCGCGTTTACCAGCTGCTCGATCACCTGGGAGACGGCAGTGGGAACCATATTGGAGAGTCCCTGGAAAAAGCCCCGGAATGTGCCGGCAATGGCGAACACAAAAATGGCAGGAGCCAGAACCCGCAGTCCGTGTTTGGCCAGTTCAAAGTTCATCACATACTTGGTAAGAAGCCCCGCGAAAGCATAGGTCAGCAGGGACAGCAGCGCTCCCACAACTACCGCAAAACGGACCGCGCAAAGGAATACGCGGTTCGCATTTTTTACCTCCCCTCTGTGCAGACGTTCCGACATCAGCTTGGAAACAGCCAGCGGAAGACTGAAGGAGGAGATCATAAGGATAATGGAATAAATCTCATTGGCGGTGGAATAATAGCTGTTGCCCTGGTCGCCCAGTATGTTGGTGAGGGGAATCCGATAGACCAGGCCGATCACCTTCGCGATGATAGAAGCCACCGTCAGGATCGTCCCCTGCACCAGAAAATTTCTTGAACTTTTTGAAGCTTTTCCTTTGTTGCTCACAGGTCAGACCTCTCCGTTATAATTATTGATCCATATCAGTAATCGATCACATCACTGGAAATAGTCGGATCGTCAGAAATCACAATCCGGTCCGCGTCGCTATCCAGAATGATGCACACCCAGGTTTTTCCTGGATTCAACGTAATCTGGTTGCCGTTGGCATCGTAATAGCGGGTTACGTTAAAGTCGTCCGCATGAACATCCACATGGCTCAGCTGGGAATCGATCGTGCAGTACAGTTCGGAATCCGGATTGTAATTTTCCTTTTCCCAGGTAATATCGATGGCTTTTCCGTTGGTAATAAATTTGCCGGCGCCGCCGCTTACCGGATCAATGTTCAGATAGCCGTTCTCGTCAAAGTCCTCCCAGCTGCAGTACTGGAGAATGATGTTCTTATAAGCCAGCTGGTTTCCGGTGTTTCCATCCACCTGGGCGCCGCCGTACTGGGACCGGTAGTACAGTCCGTCATCCGGGTTGTAGTCAAAGCGGGCGTGGTTGTACGTATAGCCAGGCATCACAACCAGCGCGTCCTGTCCTCCCTCCGGCGTTACAGACTCTCCCTCCGGAGCAAACTGATAGTGGCCCGTATAAAGAGGCGCGTACTCTCTGCTGTACCCCATGGCGTCAATGCCGTCCTGAATCATCTGATAATTGGTAAATACATTGTGGGGAGATACCCGGTCGTCGGAACGGTAATATACAATTTCGCCAATATCAGACAGGCCGCTTAAATTGTTGGTGGTAGGCAGATTTAAGATAGGCTCCGCGTACACAGCCTGTCCGTAATGGCAGTAGATGGAATTAAACTCTCTGGCAAAATAGATGAAATAATTCCGGCAGCTTCTCACGGAACCGATACGGTCCGCACCCTGATAGTCCTCCATAATACCCATAAGCCGGGTAATGTAGCCTTCCACCGGTGCCTCGTAAACCACGCCGCAGTTTTCAATTCCATACTGGGGAATGGCGTCATAAATGTTGTTAAACATCATGGCGATGGGCCTCTGGCGTCCGATTTCTGTGGAAACCGTCTGGCCTGTCAGATAGCTCAGGCAGGTATCCGTCTCCTCCGCTATAGCGCTTCCCGCCATCAATGCCGCAGCCAGAATAGCCGCTGAAAGTGTCATAATCCCTTTTCTCATATTATTTATCTCCTTTCTTGCACTATCCCGCCGTCAAACGGCAGAATGTTTATCGCGTAATGTGAAGCTGTTCCAATATCTGCCTCTGGCGCTGCTCCATCCATTCGGCCTCTTCCGGGACCATATGATCGTAGCCTGTCAGATGCAGAACGCTGTGTACGATCAGAAACGCGTACTCCCGTTTTACGGAATGGCCGTATTCCTCCGCCTGTTCCAGTACCTTTTCCGCTGAGATCACAATATCTCCCAGTACCAGTTCCCCGGTTTCCGGGTTAAAACATTCCTCCGGCTCTTCCTCTTCCAGAAAAGAGAAATCTCCCGGCTGATCAAACTGAATCATGGGAAAGGAAAGTACATCCGTAGGACGGTCAATCTGCCGAAACTGCCGGTTCATCTCCTGTATCCGGGCATTGTCCGTAATGAGAAGGCTGACCTCCGCCTCGTAAGGGCATTTCAGCTCGTCCAAAGCCGCCTCAATCACCATCCGGGCTGTCTCTTCCAGAGGAAGACCCAGTTCTGTTCCGCTTTCATTTTCAAACTCTAACGTCATGATTCACTCCTGAATTTTCTGCGGCGCAGGGGCTCTCTGGCAGCCGTCTCCCGCTCTTTCTTTCTGACAGCCATCTTTGCCTCATAATCATCATAGGCTTTTACAATCTTCTGTACCAGAGGATGGCGCACCACATCCTGGCTGGTCAGATAGCAGAAGCTGATGTCCTCCACCTTTTTAAGCACCTTCACCGCCACCTCCAGTCCGGACTGGGCGGAAACTGGCAGGTCCTTCTGGGTCAGGTCCCCGGTGATAATGACTTTGGAGCCGAAACCAATACGGGTTAAAAACATCTTCATCTGCGCCGGTGTGGTATTCTGGGCTTCATCCAGAATAATGAACGCATTGTCCAGGGTCCGCCCTCTCATGTAAGCCAGGGGCGCCACCTCAATCAGCCCTTTTTCCATGTTTTTCTGAAAGCTTTCCGGCCCCATGATCTGATACAGGGCATCATAGAGAGGCCGCAGATAGGGATCCACCTTGCTCTGCAGGTCGCCGGGCAAAAAGCCCAGTTTCTCTCCCGCCTCGATGGCCGGCCGGGTCATAATGATACGGCTCACCTCGTCATTTTTGAAGGCGGTGATGGCCATCGCCATAGCCAGATAGGTCTTTCCGGTACCGGCAGGCCCGATGCCAAACACAATCATGTCTTTCCGGATCGCGTCCACATACTGCTTCTGCCCCAGTGTCTTGGGTTTGATCGGCTTTCCGTTGATGGTATGGCAGATGCAGTCCCGGTCAATTTCCACCAGCGCCTCTTCCTTCTCCTCAAACGAAAGGGAAAGGGCATAATCCACATTCTGCTCTGTAATCACATTGCCCCGGCGGGAAAGCTCCATCAGATTGGTCAGAACCGCCGCGGCCCTGTCAGCTCCCTGGGGGCTTCCCAGAATCTTGGTGCTGCCGTCCCGGCTGATTACGGTTACGTTCAATGTCTTTTCGATTTTTTTAATAAACTGGTCAAACTGACCAAATACATTTTTCTCATGTTCTGCCGGTACAGAGATTATCCTCTCTATCATACTCATTCCGGTTGGGTTCCTTCTTTCTGCTGATCGTCATTCTGATTCCGTCTCAGGAGTCAGCGGCTCTTCCTCGATGAGTACCCGCCTTCCGGCTTTTTCAATCAAATAGATTGTGCCGCAGGCCCTGCAC
Organism: Candidatus Merdiplasma excrementigallinarum; assembly: GCA_018713435.1. GTDB lineage: Bacteria > Bacillota > Clostridia > Lachnospirales > Lachnospiraceae > Merdiplasma > Merdiplasma excrementigallinarum. Next base: position 7,943 of record DVOS01000005.1, on the reverse strand, counting down.
AGGGAATCAGCCGTTTCTATTTTAACATCATTTTGGAATATTTGAACCCCCTTTTCTTGTATTTTTTTCAGAAAGTTCTCCAGGTTAGCCTCCAGTCTGGCCTTTGCCTGGCCGAAAGTCCAGGTTTTATCAATGGTTTCATACTCCCGGACCGTGATTTTGGAAAAATATACCGGCAGATAAAAATTCTCCATAAGCCGAAGCTGCCGGTCTTCTTTTACTGTATCATATTGTTTATACGGTATCTCAAAAAATGGAATTCCAAGACTGAAAGAGCCAAATTTTAACAGGATTCGGGAAGTTTCCCCGCCGGAATAGACCTTTTCCTGCCGATCAAACGAGACTTCATCCTGGTATTTTGTGGCTGTGAGCACATAGACGTCCGCATCTGCCGCCGTATACTGATAGCCGTAGACTTCCGCCGCGTCATTCACCAGCTCCACCCGTCCCGATACAAGCAAATCTCCCTTTTTTACCTGATCTCCGGCTTTCACCGCAGGGGTTCCTGACCGGGTTATAATCCTGGTTACGGTTCCTTCCACATCGCTGACAAGATCACCGGGGCCATACTCTCCTTCCTCCTGCAGAACGGGGTCTGTATTTTCCTGCAGCTGGATCAGCAGCCTGGTTCCTTCCAGTTTTACCGATACCCAGGTCAGCTCCGGAAAATAGGCGCGCAGGCTGGACGCCAGTTCTTTGTAATCCACAGAATTTTTCAGCCTGCCCTGTACAATCCCCCGGTCTGTAAGGTAATCCGTAATCTGCTCATCCGTCACCTCCCGGTTTCCCTCTATCCGGATATCCCAGATAAACAGCGACAGGACAAAGAGCAGCGCGAAAGCCATCGCGGCAGAAAAAAACAGCGGTTTGCGTTTTCTGCACTGCAGGCAAAAAAAAGGAAAGCCGCTTTTTTTTACAACCTGTATCCGCACATGGCACTTTTTAGCCAGGGGACGGATTTTCCGAAAATTCTTAAGGGAAATGCCTGCCGTGAATTCATTTTCTCCCAACGGCTTCAGCTTCCAGAGCACAATGCCGTGATAAGCGCACAGGTTGAAAAACCGTTCGCAGCAGTATCCCCGTATGGTTATTTTCAGACTTCCCACGAACCAGGACAATACTCTCCCCTTCAAAACCGTTCCTCCTCTACTGCCTCCGGTAGGAAATACAGTCAATTTTTCCGGTGACCTTCATCTCCTCCTTTCCATAGTACGATATCTCCAGTTTTTTCCCTTTCACTTCCACCCGGCACTGTTTGGTCAGTACGACCAGGCATTCCGGCGTATATTCCAGGATCCCCCTGTAATTTTCAATTACGACCTCGTTCTGCCCTCTGGCCGTCAGACAGCAGGTGTTCCATGCCAGGTCTCCTGTTTTCCTGGAATCACGGTCTTTTTTCATTCTCATTCCCGCATCCGTCCGCTATGAAGATTGCTTTCTGATAATAAAAAGGTGTTCCCGGATTGTCTGGAAACATGAAATCGAGAACACCTTTTTATCATACATATGAAATTTTTCTCAGAATATTACTCTGCCTTCATACTCTCAACAGCAGCCCGCTCAATGGGAAGACCTGCTTTATAGGTTTCAATAAAGGCGTCAAATCCTGCCACGTCCTTAGGATCGGGCTCCAGAGTCGTGCCTGTCTCGCCGGCAAATACCTTATTGTTCAGGTAATCGGCCAGGCTTTCCTCCTGTTCCTTGCTCACCATATAGTTGGCTAGTACGGCAATACCCCAGGCGCCGCCCTCGCCGGCTGTATCCATCACCGTCACAGGCGCGTTGGCCGCCGCTGCCAGGATGCTCTGTCCCACGCCCTTAGTCTTGAACAGACCGCCATGGCCCATCAGGCGGCTTACTTTCACATTTTCTTCCTTGAACAGAATATCCATGCCGATCTTCAGGGTAGCCAGGGATGAAAACAGATTGGCCCGCATAAAGTTGGCCAGGCTGAATCTGGCGTTGGGGGTTCTGGCAAACAGAGGCCGTCCTTCATTGAACCCGGTTACAGGCTCGCCGGAAAAATAGTTGTACGCCAGCAGTCCGCCGCAGTCCGGATCCCCCTCCATGGCTTTATTGTAAAGCGTTCCGAAAATCTGATTCATATCCGGCTTCAGCCCCATGGCCTCCCCGTATTCCTTAAAGATATTCACCCAGGCATTCAGGTCGGAGGTACAGTTGTTGCAGTGCACCATAGCCACGGAATCGCCGCTGGGAGTAGTCACCACATCCAGTTCCGGATATACGCCCTTCAGATCCTCCTCCAGCACTACCATGGAAAAGACAGATGTACCGGCGGATACGTTTCCGGTGGTCACTTCCACGCTGTTGGTGGCGGTCATGCCCGTACCGGCATCTCCCTCCGGCGGGCACATGGGAATTCCGGCCTTCAGTTTTCCGGAAACATCCAGAAGCTTTGCTCCTTTTTCCGTCAGAGTTCCGGCCTTATCTCCCGCCAGCAGGACGCCGGGCAGAATGTCTTTCAGCTTCCAGGGATAAGCGCCTCCCAGGAGATCATCGAATTTCTGCACCATAGCCGCGTCATAATTTCTGGTTTTGGCATCAATGGGGAACATGCCGGAGGCGTCTCCCACGCCCAGCACCTTCTCGCCGGACAGCTGCCAGTGGATATAGCCTGCCAGCGTGGTAAAGAAAGTAATATCCTTTACATGGGGCTCCTTGTTCAGGATCGCCTGATACAGATGAGCGATGCTCCATCTCTGAGGAATATTGAAATGGAACAGCTCCGTCAGCTTCTGGGCAGCCTCCTCCGTAATGGTATTTCTCCAGGTACGGAAGGGAACCAGCAGCTCATCCTGGGCGTTAAAGGCCATGTAGCCGTGCATCATGGCGGAGAAGCCGATGGAACCGATGGTCTCTATCTCCACTCCGTATTTCTCCTTCACGTCCTTTGCCATATTTGCGTAGCAGTCCTGCAGGCCTGTCCAGATATCCTCCAGGCTGTAGGTCCAGATACCGTTTTCCAGTCGGTTCTCCCAGTCATGGTTTCCCTGGGCGATAACCTTATTCTCCTCGTCAATCAGAACCGCTTTGATCCTGGTGGAACCAAATTCGATACCCAGAGCGGTTTTCCCGTTCAAAACCGCCGTCTTCGCGTCTAAACTCATAGTTTGCGTCCTCCTTCATAAACGAAACAAATTTTATGTTTCCGTACAAATTTTATGGAAACTGCACAGAAAACAGTTTATTATTTTTATTTTAATATACAAAAGTGTCAATGTCAATTTATCCGTGCAATTCACTTAAATTTTCTTGCCTCTTTAAAAGAAAAGTGCTATATTGTAAATGAAATACGGAATAAACACAGTTTACAAATGTATTTCATAAAACAGAGCAACCGCCCACAAGGGGTTGACCTTAAAAAGTGTGTAGAAGACCACCCTTGGGTCAAAGTGTAAGGGTGGTCTTCTGTGTCTGCTAAAGTCAAAATGTTTCATCAGCATCACCCCCATTCCTATGTAAGAATAGAGGACAACCACCCTGCAACACGGTTGCTTTGCCCGTAAAATTATAACATGCGGCACAAATAGAATCAATATATTGCGCAACTATCAAAAAGAGACTCCGTGTTTTTTACTTCCCTGCAGAAAATTCAGCGGCTTCTCTTACCCATTCCATCAGTTCTCCATCGATCTCTTCTGCACGGGAAATCAGCATATGATGAGTCCAGCGGTTCGGATAAGGCTCTGCAGCCACATCAATCCGGGGTGATTCGATCCTTCTCCCGGTTCCAAACGTAATCACGATATAAACCGGAGGACGCTCCTTCGCTTTTCTTACCTTTGCAAAGGATACACAGGCAAACAGATGCCTATGGTAAAAAGAGATCTGGGTTTTTTGTACTTTCCGCTCTATATTTTCAATCTCTGCGTATAACTTTTTTTCAAATGTCTCATAGAGAGGAAGCGCTTCCGGCATCTGATCAAAGAAAAATAAAACCTGATCGTCCATATTTATGTTCTCTCCTTCCCGGAAAAATACCGAACCTCAATACAGTACACCGCCGTATGTTCCAGCACTCCCGGCTGAAATTCCTTTGCCGCTTCCGGCGCTGTATGTTCCATAATCCGTTCCAGGGCATAGGCTTTCTCCTCAGACCTGTCCAGCCGCCGTATTTTTCCGTTTCCCATAATGCTTCTGTAGGAAAAAGAACAGCTGCAGGCGTTTTCCCCGGTGATCAGCCGGTGGCGGCAGTCCATCTCCAGCGCCACCTCAGAGGATGCCCCAAAGGCTTCCGCTTTCCTTCCTTCCATGGCGCCGTGGATATACAGCTTCAGATCCCACGCTTCATTTCGAACCGAAAAATCATAGCCGAAATTAACGGGAACGATAAACATTCCTTCCCGGTCCGCAGTCCCGATTCTGACCACCCGGCATTCTTCCAGTATCTCCCGGATTATGGCGCTGCTTTTGATTTCTCTGGCCTTTCGCCTCATCTCCCGCATATCAGATCCGCCTCTCATTTAAAAACATGGGGTCCAGCATCCCGGCCCCGAACCGTTTCATGAACCAGCCGCATTTGCATAAAAACAGATAATAAATATTAAGCCCGCAGCCATGGATAGTCTCGAAATTTCCCTGGCCTTTTGAAATAATCAGGTCGGCCTCTTCCACCGCTTTCCTGGCTTTTTCGCTGATGTCTTTCAGATCAGTCCCGGCAATGGCGCTGCCGTTCTCCAGAACCTCTGCGATTCCATCCAGCCCTACCTCTCTGGCAGCTTCCATATCCACGTCATTTACGACAGGCACGCCCCGGACAAGAACCAGGATATCCAGTTTCGGATAAAGTTCCTTTAACAGACGGATCAAAATTTTATCCAGCACAATCTCTCCGCAGTTGTCCGGCAGATAAACCAGTTTCCTTCCTGTCTCCAGGTCCCTGCGAAAGAAATCATACTCCTTCTGATCCACCGGCTTTTCCTTCTGGGTATCAAACAGTTCCAGAAGTCCCTCTCTGGATACATTCTTTACGGTAGTAAAGTCGATATAATTCCCCATTCTGGCATAATTTAAAGCCGCCTTCAGAGGATCCTCCTCCCGCCGGATAGCCTGCTCCAGATCCGGCTCCATCTCCAGCAGGAATTCATTGAACTCCTTCTTTTCTCTCTCCATATCCCGGGGTTTTCCCCAGTACGCTTCATACAGCGGGGCGATCCTGCGGATGATGGAGGGCGCGGACAGCTCCGGATCGCAGGAGCCGATCAGTTCCAGTACCTGACGCATAAATTCCGTCTTTTTATCCTCATCTTTAAAATCTCTTATCCGCTGTTCCTGTTTCTGCACCAGACAGGACATACAGTATGAATCTGCTCTCATTTACAATTTCTCCCTCTTACGGCGTAATTCCGAATTTCATCACATGATCTTTCTTATTTTCAAACATATCGTACGCATCCATGATGCGGCTTAAGTCACAGCGATGGGAAATCAGGAAACTTACGTCCAGCTTTCCCGCCCCGATCAGCTCCATGATCTCTCCGCACCGGCAGCCGTCCACGCCTCCGGTTTTAAAAGTAAGGTTTTTCCCGTACATGGCAGGCAGCGGAAGTATCTGATTCTCCTCATACATGGCCACCACCACGACTATAGCATTCGCTCGGGCAATCTGCCAGGCAGTCTGGAAGGTATCCTTCCCTCCGGCCGCTTCCAGTACCACATCCGCTCCCCGTCCCCGGGTCTCGGAAAGAACCCTCTCCTGTATCCTGTCCTTTCCCGGCACAAGGGTGACATCCGCCAGTCCCCTTTCCTTTGCCAGACGAAGCCGGTACTCGTCTGTATCAATGGCAATAATCTTTGCCGGGCTATAAAGTCTGGCGCAGGCCATGGTACAGAGTCCCGTAGGACCAGCTCCGATCACAGCCACTGTATCCGCAGGCCGGATCTCCCCGATATCCGCGGCCCAGTAGCCGGTGGAGAAAATATCGCCGGTGAAAAGCGCCTGCTCATCCGTCACATGATCCGGTATCAGCGTCAGCCCGTTGTCCGCAAAGGGAATTCTCACATACTCTGCCTGTCCGCCGTCAATCCGGCATCCCAGCGCCCAGCCGCCATGCTCATCCGTACAGTTATTGACAAAACCCCGTCTGCAGAAAAAACAGGTCCCGCAGAATGTCTCCACATTGACAGCCACCCGGTCGCCGGGCTTTACGTTTTTCACACCGCTGCCGGTTTCCACAACTATCCCCACAAACTCATGGCCCAGGGTTACTCCCGGCACAGCTCTTGGAACAGCTCCGTGTTTAATATGAATGTCACTGGAACAGATCGTGGTAAGGGTTACCTGCACAATGGCATCCCCCGGATCTTCCAGATGTGGATATGCCTTCTCTTCCAGTGAAACCTTTCCGCTGCCATGATAAACGACTGCTTTCATGTCCGTTTGTTTCCTCCCTTAAAGTTCTCATTCAAACTGCGTGACCCACTCTTTGGCGTGATAAGCTTCAAAACAGAGAGCAATCTGCTCTTTTGTATTTTTTTCTTCCGCCAGCTTTGGCAGCTCCTCCAGGGAAAAATAACCGCTTCCCCGGGTCTCAATATTCTCCTGAAAACTTCCGCCCAACAGGGAACAGAGCATAAAGACTTTGGTTACCTTATAGGGATAAACAGGAAGATTATGTTTGTCCCGATCCTGGATGGCAATGACCAGATCGGCTCTTACGTCCAGCCCTGCCTCTTCTTTTACTTCCTTCACGGTATTTTCCCCTACAGAGCAGTCCACATCCACCCAGCCTCCGGGCAGGGACCAGGTTCCGTTATTTTCCTGTACCAGAAGTATCTTATCATTCCGGAAAATAGCGGCTCTTGTATCCAGTTTGGGAGTCTGATAACCTGTTTCATTGCAGAACAGATCTTTCACCTTATCCAGCGGTATCTCCGTTTTGTAGCTGATCATCTCCGCCGCAATCTCCCGGAACCTCTCATACCGCTCCAGGTCAAACCGATCTTTTCCATAGTACAGCCCTGCCTGAGCCAGACTCTGCAGTTCAACCGCCCACTGCAGCCATTTTTCATTCTGTTTCATCAGTGATTCCTCCCGGATTTTCATTATGCTTCTTTTATCAGGTTTCGCGCCTGCTCTTCATCCTCTTTTTTCACATAAAAAATGTATGTATTTTTCTGCTCTGTTTTCCTCATATTTCCCACGCCTGCCATTGTTCCGATCCCGGCGCTGTCCGCGGGATGCGGCCGGCTGGGGAGAGTTGTTTTCAGCTGATACCAGATCCCGCTGCAGGCCAGCAGTTCCTGTATCCGCTCTTTCTTTTTTATGTCGCCGACAGAGCAAAGTTTTACTTTTTCCCACGGCATAATCATAATTTTTACCCCCTTATATAGCGGATGCGGCTCTCGTCATACCGGTCCTGCTGCTTTTTCTCCTCGGCAGGATACCCGCAGGCGACAAAAGCAAACACATACAGATTGTCAGGCAGTTCCAGCACTTCCCCGGCGGCCTCCATGCGTTCTTCCACGGGCGCAATGCCCATCCATACAGCGCCAAGCCCCAGTGAATCCGCTTCCAGCAGCAGATTTTCCGTGGCAGCGCTGCAGTCAATCTGTCCATAACCCGGAAGGGCACAGTCCTTTCGGCAGCATACCGCAATTCCCAGGGGCGCACTCCTTAACATGGAGGCATAGGGACTGCAGCCGGCCATTTTATCCAGCGTTTCCCTGTCTGTCACCACATAAAACTCCCAGGGCTGCTGATTTCGGGCGGAAGGAGCCGCCATTGCCGCCCGCATGAGAAGTTCGATTTTCTCCTGTTCCACCGGCTGATCGGTGTATTTTCTGATACTGGTTCTGTGAAAAATTTCATTCATATTCATTCCTCCTGCGGCAGCTTCAGCTGTTTTAATTTTTTTACCGTGTCATACATAATCGACAGGCATTTATCAAATTCTTCCTTTGTCACGGTATAAAAATCATCC
>DVOS01000040.1 GCA_018713435.1 Candidatus Merdiplasma excrementigallinarum | reverse complement strand
CGGGCTGCCACCGGCATGTTGGAGGTGTTGGCAATCAGGGCGGTCCGATCCATCAGGGGATTGCCGCTTTTAGGGTCTACCAGCTCTGAAAACTCCTCCAGCACCTGGGTCATCTCGTTTCCGCGCTCACCGCAGCCGATATAGATAATGATATCCGCATCGGACCACTTGGCGATCTGGTGCTGGGTCATGGTTTTTCCCGTTCCGAAACCGCCGGGGATGGCAGCTGTGCCTCCCTTGGCAATGGGGAACATGGTATCCAGGATTCTCTGGCCTGTCACCAGAGGGGTCCGGCAGGAATACCGGCCCGCCGTGGGCCTGGGAATCCGGATGGGCCACTCCTGGGCCAGCTTCAGATTTTCCTCTGTGCCGTCCTCCTTCCGGATGGTCACAATCGTATCCGTAATGGTGTACTCTCCGTCAGCGGCGGCAAACACCACTTCGCCGGACAGGGAGGGGGGCACCATGGACTTGTGAAGAATCGCCCGGGTCTCCTGCACTTCCGCGATAATCGTACCGCCGTACACTCTGTCTCCCGGCTTCACCGTCACATGGGTCTGCCACTTTTTCTGTGTATCCAGGGAATCCACGCTGATGCCCCGGGTGATATATTTGCCGGAGCGAGCCGCGATCTCATTCAGGGGCCGCTCGATACCGTCAAAAATATTGGTCAGGATGCCCGGGCCCAGGGTTACGGAGATAGGCGCTCCCGTGGACTCCGCCAGCTCTCCCGGCTTCAGTCCGGAGGTCTCCTCATACACCTGCACAGTGGTGGTATCCTTGTCCAGGCTGATGACTTCTCCCACCAGGCGCTCCTGGCCCACATACACCATCTCGTGCATCTGAAAACCCGTATTTCCTTTTACATAAATTACAGGGCCGTTGATTCCGTAAATGACGCCTGTCTTACTCATGGGATGTACCTCCCTCAAATGTAAAATTCTCCTTCAGCTCTGCCAGTCGGCTGTCGAAAGAATAGTCCACCAGCATCCTCCGGTGATCCACGTAGCCCCGGACGCCTCCCAGAAAGGCTTCCTGCGCGGTCTGCACTTTGGCCCCCGTAGCTTTCTCCAGCTTCTCCTGTTTGTCCGCGTCCAGGGGGCTGATAAAAATCTCCATGTCCCGATCCCTGGCGATTTTCTGGATATGGCCAATCTGCTTTTCCAGCAGTTCTTCATACGCGGCGGTCCGGCGGAACTCCTCCACCCGCTCCTTTACTTCCGTAAACAGCAGATCGGTCAGCTCCTGGCTGCGCTTTGTCATCTGATGCTTGATATTTAACTGTTCTCTGGCCAGGGAGGTGTTCACTTCCCGCTTCAGATTTTCAATCTCCGTCTTGATCCGGAAAAGAGCCTGCTGATTTTTTTCAGCCTGATAGGCCTCCTCCTCCTTATCCAGAGATTCCTGATACTCTTTCAGCATTTCACGGCTCAGTTCGTTGGCTCTGCCGATGACAGAATCTTCAAAATGTTTCAGCTTTTCTTCACTGGTCAAACGAACCACCTTCTTTCTAAAGTTTCAGGCCGATGGCCTCATTTACGTAAGCTGTAATAAAATCAGGCCTGCGGCCCGTTCCATGCCGGTCCGGTATCTCCACCAGGAGGGGGAACTTCCGGTTCAGTCTCACATCGTCAATGATTTCCGGAAATTCCCTGCCGAACTTTTCCGTCAGCAGGATAATCCCCACCTGGGGATTCTCCAGAGTGCGCTCCAGCGCCTCCTTCAGTTCCTGGCGTTCATGAACCACACAGCCCTCCACTCCTGCCAGACGCATGCCGGTCAGGGTGTCCACATTATCGCTGATCAGATACATTTTCATAGAAATCACCCGATCTTCTGATCCTTAGAGAGTACCCAGGATCATGAAGGAAATAATCAGTCCGTACAGTGCGATACCTTCTGCCATGGCCACGAAGATCATGGACTTACCGAAGATGCTGCCGTCCTCACTGATGGCTCCCAGCGCTGCGCTGGCCGCGCTGGCTACGGCGATACCGCCGCCGATACAGGAAAGTCCGGTTACCAGGCCGGCTGCGATGTAGCCCAGGCCGGTGGCCAGGCCGGAGCCTGCCTCAGCCGCGGTCTCAGCTGCCACGGCTACCGTGTTGTCGCCGGTGAAAGCCATAATGGCGGCAATGGCCATGGTTCCGAAAAAGAAGAAGCAGTTTACGCCCAGGGAGGTTTTAAATCTTCCCCGGTTTTTCTCTCCGATCAGGAAAGCTCCTATGGGCACGATAATGCTCAGGATCAGCGCTGCAATTAAAATAATTTTCGTTACATCAGACATTTCTTTTTCCTCCTAAAGTCTTACAAGTCCTTTATTTTTCTCCGGATTTTTTTACAAAGGGAACGAAGGGTTTTCCGCTTCCTTTATAAAAACGGCTGAACATCTCATAATATTCCAGTCTCAGCACCTGTATGCCTACAATCAGGCCTTCCATGCCGCACACAAACAGGTTTCCCAGCACCACCACAATCCAGTTGGTGGAGCCCAGCCCGCCCCCTTCATATCCCGCCAGCATCAGCACCACTTCCATCATGGCCGCGTGGCTGACCGCAAAAGCGCCGATACGGACAAAGGACAGGGTATTGGAAAAATAACTTAAAATTACTTCAAACAGCTCAAAAAAGCTGGTAAGCAGGAACATGCCCTTTCCCTGGGGCATGGCGTCCGACCGGTGCTCTGCCAGTTTGGAGAGAGGCTCCTTGAAAAAGATAACCAGCAGGGGCAGTCCGAACATCACCGCCAGCACGACGGCTCCCGGCAGCGTATGGCCTGTCATGAACAGGAAAATCACCGTTACTACTGCGCCGTAGAAAACCAGTCCCGCGATTCCGTTGGTGTCAAAGAAGGTTCCCTCCACATCTTTTGCCCTAAAGCCGTTAATAATGTGAAACACCATGGTCAGCAAAATCAGGAACATGCCGAAGGCAATGGCCACCACAAACACCGTATTCAGGGTTCCCACAAAGGGCAGCGTAGCCATGGCCTCCTTGGGCTTCAGCCACAGAGCCGGCAGCACATCTTCAAATCCGAAAAAGCTGCCGTACAGGAAGCCAAAAATCGTGGAAAAGATACCGGCGCAGCCGATACAGCCCGCCACATCGATCTTCTTAAAGTGGTACAGCAGGGCGCCGCCGATGGCCAGGCACAGCCCCTGTCCTACGTCTCCGAACATGGCGCCGAAAATAAAGGCGTACGTGAGCGCCACAAAGATCGTGGGGTCAAATTCATTGTAAGCCGGCAGGCCGTACATCCTGATAAACATCTCGAAAGGCTTTACAATCTTGGGATTCTTCAGTTTAGTAGGCGGCTCGTGGAGCACCTGGTTATCGGAATCCTCCACCATACAGAGCAGGTTTTTGTCATCCTTGATCTCATCCAGAAAAGCGTTGGCATCGTCCTCCGTCATCCAGCCGCAGAGAATGTAGTAAACCGGATCCTTATCGTCTCCCGCCGTGCAGGCCGCCAGCTTGCGCACATCAAAGTTAGTGGAAAGGGAAGAAATCTTCTTCCGGGCCAGCAGCAGTTCCTGGCTGGAATTTTCCAGAGCCTGGCGGATTTTTTTATCGCAGTCTGCGATCTTCTCATCAATGGCGGCAATCTCTTCCTTCATCTGCTTGTACACCTCATTTGGTACTCCCGCATATTCATTGGGCAGGAAATACCGTTCAAAGTGCATGGAAGAGTACACGGCATCCACCCTGCGCACCTCGGAGTTAGGCACAAAATAAATGCCCCAGATATACTGGTCGTCCTCATTGCAGCGGTAGAAAACCGTATCGATCTCCTCGTTCACATAAGCCTGCAGCTTGTTCAGGTACAGCCGGCTGACCCGGCCGAACCGGTATTTAATAAACTGGAAATTCATCACCTGCTCCAGGTCGTAAGGAAATTCCCGGAAGGGCTCCAGCTTCTTTAAGGAAGCTTCCTTCTTGTCCCGCTCGTCCTGGTAGTCCATCTTTTTGGCCGTGTAGTCACTGACTTTCGCGTCCAGATCCTTCACTGTGTCCAGTGCTTTTTCCAGGGAAATACATCCCTTGGGAGCCGCCCCGTTCTGCAGATTTAAAATCTGGATAAAGCCATCCAGCTTTGTCAGCCACTCCTTATACGGATTAATCTCGATAAAGGAGCGCAGATTCTGTACGGTCTGCAATTCCGACAGGGCATTCTCCAGATGGATCTCATATCTGGAGAGATAATCACTGACCACCCGGTCAATATCCGCCCGGGGTCCGGTGATGCTCAAAAATTTCATTTTTACAATCAACTCTTAATCCACCCCCTCACAGACCAAGAACGGTCTGGGCATCCAGGCCGTAACGCACACACTCCAGAATACTGGTGAGCCGGTCGATCTCGCACTCTTTATCAAAAATGTAGGAAATCACCGCCGCCAGAGAGTATGGCTCCCTGCGTCCGTTTCTATGCTGTATATCCTTTCGGATCTTCACATACATCTGTTCCATGTGGTCCACGTCAAACCCGGGATAATGACGCCCGTAGTAAGTAGCGGAGAGCACATGTTCAAACTCTTCCATAGTAGGCGCTTCCTCCAGAGCCCGCAGCTGTTTTTTGCTCATATGGACTCCCACGGGAAGGGTCAGCGCCCGAAGCTGATGGGGCTGCATATTAAAGTACTTCTTTCCCCGGGCAATCCACTGAATGTTCAGCAGTTCCATCTTGGTCCCGTAGGCTTCCGTAATAATATCCAGAGCATCCCCTTTCAGATATTTTTTTCTCTGTTTCCAGAAATTCATGAAATATTCGTAATTCAGTGCCACGCCGTAGTCCCACATGCTGCTGCCCTGCCGGTCTTTCACCTTGGCAATGCAGGATGCATAACGCGTATCCGCCACGGCGGCCAGAAGCATATCCACGCTTTTGCACTCCGCCAGCCGTTCCGGGTCCATTTTGGAATGCTGACTGAAAAAGTCCTCAAAATAGCTCAGGTCAATGGAGACGTCCCGGTGGTCAAAAATCATGCTCAGGCACCGCTTCAGCACCTTCACTTCATATTTCTGGAAATACATATCCAGAAATCGCCTCTGTTTTGCCCCGCAGAACCGGTAAATCTTCTGAAAATCAATGCTCACTGTCTGATCCAGTATACTCTCGATTTTCTCCCGGTGGAGATCCTCTCCCTCATAGCGGGCAAACGCATCGTGATAGGCCGGGTGCTGACGCAGGTAGTTCACTGCCTCCGTCACGTTTTTTGAGGCCGCCAGCTCCAGGCACTGCTCCCTGGTAAACAGGCGGCTCTGCATGGCCCGGAGTTTTGTGGAAACGCCGCTGTACGCTAACAAGTCTCCCATTTTTATGACACCTCAATCAGTTTCTGAAATAATTCATCAGCCAGCATCTGTCTGCTTCCGGCAAAGGTCTTCTCCAGTGCTTCCAGAGACCGGCCATTCTCTTCCTTCAGTTTTTCCAGCTGTCTGCCGCTGCGCTCTTCCAGCCGCTGGCTCAGTTCCTCCAGCGTCTCTTTCGTTTTGCTCTCCAGTTCCTGGTCAAACGCTTTCTGACGCTGACGGTTTTCCGCCTCCATGTCCTTTTTCTTCAATGCGGCCTGGTCCATGATTTTTTTGGCCGCCGCATCAATATCAGAAAGGCGGGCAACCACATTATCCATCTGGCCCACGCAATCACCTCCTCTGCCTTGTAGGAATTATACACCCTTTTAAAAAAAATGCAACAACGCCGTCAGATTTTTTCTGCCGGCGGTTTTCCTTCTCAACTGCTCATTCTATTTGACATTTTCCTCCTTGTAAAATGCTTCTTTTATATACCAGCCATATCATAATAATATCACAAAGCCCCTGACAATGTACTTGACAAATCCCCAAACTTTGAGAAAATGTGTATAGCGATTCCGGTCAGCAGAAGGAAAGGTTACGGCAGGCCGCGCACATTTATGTGCGAAGGACTGTCGGAAGCTTTCCGGAGGAGGGGCGGAACGCCCCTCAGCCCCGGCCGGAAGCTGCGCCAGCAGCGCACAGCCTTCGATAGAAGGCGGGCCGGGGCCTGCTGACCGGAGCTATTTCCATATTACAGCAAGGAGATTTTACATGCGTTTAAGAAACATACCCGGTTCCCGGGAGGCCATCGCCTCCAGTGACTTTGTGATCCACGAGGATGTGATGACAAAAAAGAAAGGCCATTGGAATGAAGTGTTCGGCAATTCTCTTCCTATATATATAGAAGTGGGAATGGGAAAAGGGCAGTTTATCACCCGGATGGCGTCCATGCACCCGGACCGCAATTTTATCGGCATCGAAAAATATTCCAGCGTCCTGATCCGGGCGTTGGAAAAACGGGAGCAGATGACGGATCTGCACAATCTTTACTTTCTTCGGATGGAAGCGGAGGATCTGCCCCAGGTTTTTGCTCCCGGCGAGGCAGCCGGCATCTATCTGAATTTTTCCGACCCCTGGCCCAAAGACCGCCATGCCAAGCGGCGTCTTCCCAGCAAAGAATTCCTGGCCCGCTACGATCAGATCCTGGCGCCGGAAGGCCGGATTGAATTCAAAACCGACAACCGGGATCTCTTCAAATTTTCTCTGGAGCAGGCCGAGGAGGCCGGCTGGACTGTGGAACAGCTCACCTGGGATCTGCACCATGACCCTGCCATGATGGAGGGAAACGTGATGACGGAGTATGAAGAGCGTTTTTCCGCCAAAGGCAATCCGATCCACAAGGTCATTCTGCGCCGGTAAAAAACCGCCTGGGCGAAATCACAAAAAAGACCCTACCGGCTGCACCTTTGTTTTTCCTCCTTTCCCTGGAGGATTCGGCTTACTTCATTTAAAGATTTTCTGACAGCAAAAGCCCGGCGGTTCAGGCCGGGCTTATCATATGTGACACGATATAATTTTTCTTTTAACCTGCTTTTGCCTGTCACTTCTTTTCCCTGCCTTTTCTGTTCTCTCTTACTTCAGTATATGACAGGGACATAGCGTCGGTATACAAGGGGCAATACGGTCCCCTTGTACACCGACGCTAGTTTCCGCTCATGACCTGCTTTCCGGCTGCAGCCGGTTCTCTTTTACAGCTGCAATTTCAATTTTTTGTATTTCCACCGTATTAATCTCTTAATTTTTACGGTTATATTTCCAAATTTCTGATTTCCGGCTGTCCACGCAGAAACGTTTTACGGCTTTAAAGCAAGCTCTCTTTATTCCGACCGTACATATTCGGATCCTTTTACGGTTCAGAATTCAATTTTTCCACTCCTGGCCGTACAGGCCCGGTTTCTCTACGGTCCAAAATTTGCTTTTTCAATTCTGACCGTATAACCCCATTTTGCACCCCGGATTCACGGCTGCGAACGGTTTTGCACCCCAGATTCACGGGTGCGGCCGGTTTTACACCACGGATTCACGGCTGCAGCCGGTTTCAAACCCCGGGTTCACACCTGCGGCCGGATCCACGGCAAATTCAGGGCGGAATCTTTACTGTATCTTCTACTGGATCTCCTCCATGGCGATCCCTTTTTTCTCCAGCCGGCGGCGCATATACAGCTCCGCCAGATAAGTCAGGGTAGCCATCACCGGAACCCCCAGGAACATGCCGGCCACCCCGAAGAATTTTCCTCCGATGGTAACGGCAAATATAATCCAGATAGGCTTGATGCCGGTATAATTTCCCACGATCTTCGGTTCCATGATCAGGCTGTCAAACTGCTGCAGGCAGAGAATCAGAACCGCAAAAATCACAGCCTTTATGGGATCCACGCACAGGATGATGATGAAGCCCGGAATGGCTCCGATAAAGGGGCCAAAGTAAGGGATCATATTCACAATGGCCATCACCACGCTGATGAGAAGCGCATAGGGTATCCGCAGAATGGACATAAAAATGCCGCAGAGCACGCCCACAATAAAGGAGTCAATCATCTTGCTCACCAGATATCTGCTGAAAATCTGGTTGCACTCCATCATAACTTTCTTCACGCCGGGCAGCTTTTCCCTGGGGATAAAACCGCACAGCACAATTTTAATCAGCCGTTTCAGGGAAGTCTTTCCATACAGCATATAGACGGATACGATCAGGGCGATCAGAAAATTTCCCACCCAGGCCACTACGGAGACGGAAGCCGTGTACAGCACCGGGATCAGGTCTCCCGCAATATCGCTTAAGCCTGTCATCAGATCCGACTGGGTATCCTGGAGCATGGTAATAATAGAGCTGAAATCCGCCGTGGGGAACTGATCCTGCAGATTTTCCAGGAAATCCATCAGCCCCTGATAAACCGCCGGAATCTGATTGATCAGATCCACCAGGTTCCGTACCATCTCCGGCAGCACAAACACCAGCAGGGTGATAATCAGTCCCAGGCCCAGAATATACACCAGGATCATGGAAAGCACCATGGAGGGCCTTGCCTTCATTCTGGGAAAAAGCTTTCGTATCAGCCGATTCATGGCTTTCACAAAGGGATTCAGCACATAGGCAATCAGCAGGGCGATCAGGAAAGGCCCGATGGCTCTCACCAGTCCGCCGAAAAACACTCTGGTCTGGTCAAAGGACACAATGGCCTTGATGGCCAGCGCGCTGGCTACCACCAGCACGAAGGTGTAAATACACACGGTAAAATACTGATCGTTCTTTACAAATTTATGGTTTTCTCCGGGAGGCGTGGCGTGCCGCATGGTTCTGCGCCTGGTTTCCTCCTGTCCCTTTTCTGTTTTTTCCTGTTCTGTCATTTCTGTTTTCCTTTCGCACGGCGGCTCTCCCACGGCAGCAATTCCGTTCCCGGGGAGTATGCTCGCGTTTATACCACATTATACTCCTAACCGCCCTGAATCTTCCATAAAAAAATATAATTTTTTTGTAAAAAAACACTTGCTTTTTAAAAAACACTGTAATATAATGTTTATTGTTCGCTGGAACGGTAACTAAAAAATGCGCCTTTAGCTCAGTTGGTAGAGCACCTGACTCTTAATCAGGGTGTCCAGGGTTCGAGCCCCTGAAGGCGCACTGAAAGTACTGATTTTGCAGACGCAGGAGCTGTGGGGTCGGTGCTTTTTTTATGTTCTGAAATATTTGTCAAAAGGAGGTTTTACTATGAGTCAGACTCTGGAAGCTTTCAGAGAGTACCTGAAAAAACTGAACCGTTACAACCGGATCAACTCCCTGCTGAGCTGGGATATGTACACCGCCACTCCCAGGCTTGGCTACCAGTCCATGGCCGACGCCCTCACCTGGTTTTCCTCGGAGGCCTTTGCCCTCTCCACTTCCGATGAGCTGCAAAAGCTCCTGGAAGCGCTGGCTGCGCCGGAGGAGTATGAACAGCTGGATGAGGCCATGCAGTTTACGGTCCGGACCATGAAGCGGGAATTAGATGAGAGCAGAAGGATCCCCCGGGATTTTTACGAGGCTTTTGTCACTGCCCGCAGCGCCTCCATGCAGGCCTGGCAGGAAGCGAAAAAAGCTTCCGACTTCTCCCTGTTTGCTCCCCATCTGGAAAATATGATTGAGATGACAAAGGAGCAGTGCGGCTATACCCACCCGGGAAAAGAAGTGTACGACGTGCTGCTGAACCAGTATGAGGAGGGTATGGATTCCGCCGCCATCGACCGGATTTTTGAAGAACTGAAAGAAGGGCTGATCCCGCTGGTGCAGAAAATTCTGGCGGCCCCCCAGCCGGACAGTGAAAAATTCCGGGGCTATTACGATCCGGATGACCAGAAAAAAGTCCAGGATCTTCTCCTGGACTATATGGGCTTCAATCCGGACGCGGGCGTCACCTCCCAAAGCGAGCATCCCTTCACCATGGCTTTCTCCCGGAACGACGTGCGGCTTACCAACAACTACGATCCCGAAAATCCCATCAGTGCCATCTTTTCCGCCATTCACGAAGGCGGCCACGGCATTTTCGGCCAAAATGTAAATCCGGCGCTGGAAGGCACGCCGGCGGACGACTGCCGGTATATGGGCATCCACGAGAGCCAGTCCCGTTTCTATGAAAACATCCTGGGGCGGAACCGGAATTTCTGGATTCCCATCTACGGACGGGTGCAGGAACTGCTTCCCGGCCTGCAGCACATTTCTCTGGACGAGTTTTACCGGGAAATCAACCATGTGCAGAACAGCCTGATCCGCACCGACGCGGATGAAGTAACCTACGGCCTTCATATTATAATCCGGTACGAAATCGAGCAGGCCATCTTCCGGGATCATGTCCCGGTAAAGGAACTGCCCGCCCTCTGGAACCGGAAAATGAAGGATTACCTGCAGATTACGCCCCCGGACGATGCCCGCGGCATCCTCCAGGATATGCACTGGTCCGACGGCTCCTTCGGCTATTTCCCCTCCTATCTGCTGGGAAATATTTACGACGGCATGTTCCTGGAAGCCATCACCCGGGATCTGGGCTCTCTGGACAGCCTGCTGGCCCAGGGCGAAGTCAAAACCGTCACCCGCTGGCTGGGCAGCCATATCCACTGGTACGGCGGCCTGCGGCTTCCCGCCGAAGTAATCCGGCAGGTATGCGGCCGGGAACTGTCCGCCGCGCCCCTGTTAAACTATTTCAAAGAGAAATATACCGAGCTCTACCATCTGTAAACCCGGCGGACAGCCCCTTCTACGGCTGAGGCAGTTTTGTTTCCACCAGCCACTCCCAGGCGGCTTCCACCGTGGTAAAAATATAAAAGCAGTCATCCTGTATCCCCCTGGTGCGGGCCAGATACCGCAGATGCCTGGTTTCCAGCCAGCTTCTGAAATCCGGTTCCACCCGGGGGATTTTCCATGGGTTTCCCTTCAGGCTTCGCTTAAAAATCTCGTGCAGCTCTTTCTCATATTTCACATGCTCCCCGGAAGAATAGCCAAACTCCGAATTGTGAGGCCTGGAAAAAGAATCCGCCATATAGTGGAACGCCTTTCCCGCCCGGTACCACCACAGCAGCGTATTCCGATACGGTTTTTCCATAAATGAAAAAATCCATTTCTTCCTGCACTGGTAGCTGTGGCCGTTGGAAAAGTATTCGCTTCTGTGTCCCATATAGGAAATCCGGTTGTAGTCCGGTTCAATGTTCCCCAGGGCAAACGCCGCCTTTTTCCATTTGCTGATATTCAGTTTTTGGGTTAATGCCCTGGCAAGGGCGTGGTGATCTCTGGTAACCATGTCCAACCTCCTGTATGGCTTCTATTGTAACCCAGAATATTGATTCTTTTTTTACAATTTTGTTAAAAATTCTGTAATTTATTCCCATTTATTCACGATTTAAATGTCAAGGGCTGTTTCCGGTTTTTCTCCGGAAATCCTATTTTTATCACAATACACAAAACGTTCGTTCTTTCTTTTTCCCCCTTTTCACCCTCCCATAGTGTGGATAATGTGGATAAGTTGGTGTATAACTCAGTTTCGCCCTGTTTCCGTCCACAAAGGGCTGTGGATAAATGTGGATAACTTTGCGGACAGCTTTTTCCTTTTTTCGCCTTTTCCGGAGATTTTACATGGATTTTGTACATATTTTTCATTTTCTGAATTTACGGTTTGATTCCAACCTGATTTGAGAAAAAGAATTTTCTGAACATTCCTTCTGTAATGCCACGATTCCGTCCATTCAGGTGTTTCGGCTGACAAATAGGCTCCTCTCGCCCCCATCCCAGGAAGCGTTTTTCTTTCACAGAGAACGGCGTTTTCTGCAAAAAGAAAGAGAGCATCGCTCCATCATGAATCTCATGATATTGCGACACTCTCTGAAATAATTTCTGTATTCTGTTGTCTGGTCTCCTACCAGTAACGTCTGGCTCCCACGGGAGTTCTGTAACCGTAATCGGAGATGATGATACCGGTAGTGGAGCTGCTGGCGTGAACCACCTGGCCGTTGCCCATATAGATGCTCACATGGCCGATGCCGCCGCCATTGCTGTAGAACAGCAGGTCTCCTGCCTGAATGGATCCCAGATCTACCGGCGTACCGCTGTTATACTGCTCCGCAGCGGTTCTGGGAAGGCCGATGCCGTAGTTGGCGAATACGGACTGGGTAAATCCGGAACAGTCCGCGCCGTTTGTCAGGCTGGTACCGCCGTATACATAGGGGTTGCCCACAAACTGCACCGCGTAATCCACAATATACTGTCCGCCTGAGCTGGTGGACGTATCCGCTGAAGTATCCTCGTAGTAGCTTCCGTCGTCTGTCACTTCTTCTACATACACCTCATCGTAAGATTCTTCCTCATAATATTCCTGGCTCTCCTGAGCTGCCTGGGCATCCGCTGCTGCCTGGGCGTCTGCCGCTGCCTGAGCCGCCGCATCCGCTTCCGCCTGAGCCTGGGCTGCCGCGTTGGCATCTGCCGCCGCCTGAGCGTCTGCTGCTGCCTGAGCATCCAGATATGCCTGGTACTCCGCCTGGGCCTGCGCTGCCGTATCATACACAGCCTGCACATCCGCCTGCTGGGTTGCCGCGTCTGCCGCTGCCTGAGCTTCCAGATATGCCTGGTACTGAGCGTCTGCCGCTGCCTGGGCGTCTGCCGCCTGGGAAGCCGCCGCGTCCGCTGCCGCCTGAGCGGCTGCCTCTGCCTCAACCTGAGCCTGGTAAGCTGCGTCTGCCTCCGCCTGCAGCTGTGCCTGATAAGCGGCGTCCGCGTCAGCCTGGGCCTGCGCTGCCTGCTGTTCCAGATAGGCCTGGTATTCGGCTTCCGCCTGGGCCTGCTCAGCCAGGTATGCCTCATACTCCGCTTCCAGTCTGGCCTGCTCTTCCTCGATCGTCTCAGCTACTTTATACTGTACTTCCGTATTTACATAATCCGCGGACACATAGCCGTAGCAGTCAGAGTCAACCGCAACCTTCAGCCATTCGCCACAGTCTTCCACAACTTCCACTTCCTGGGAGTTGGTCACTGTTGTGACAATGGCGGAGTCTTCGCTGGCATCCGCCCGCACGTTCAGCACCTCGGCGCCAACCTCTGCCACATGGTAGCCCACATCGGAGGCGGTCTCCTGGGCCAGAGCGCCCGTTGCTATGTACTGGGAGGCTACATAGCCTTCCGCGTTTCCTGACTGTACCTTATACCAGCCGTTCTCATCAACACTCACGATGTAAACCGCCGCATTATTGGAAAGCTTTCCGACCACTTCCCCTTCCATATCGGGCGTGGAACGGATATTCACATACTCATTGCACTTCGCAAAGCCTGTGGTATTTACCATGCTGGTGTCCAGCACCGGCTCCGTCTCTGCCTCCGTCTCCGCAGCCGCTTCTGTTTCCGCCGCAGCCTCCGTCTCCTCTGCCGCAGCCTCTGTCTGAGCTGCCGTTTCTTCTGTCTGGGCTGCTTCCGTGGTCTCCCCTGCCGCGTCCGCGCTTTCCTCAGTCTGTGTCTCTTCTGTCTCACTCTCTGCCGGAACTGCGGCTCTGGTTGTGCTGCTCACACCTACCAGGGAAACATCCGCGCCTGTAGCGTAAGAAACAATGCCGCTTCCGCCCAGGGTCATGCCCGCTGCCATGCAGAATGCCGTAAATCTTGCGATCCCCTTTTTCATCATTTATATCAGCCTCCCGATTTATTTCTAATTATTACGAATTTGTTACATTTATTACAGGGCTATCATATCAAATCGCAATAATTATGTCAAGGCTTTTGTAATATTTTTTAATTTTTCCTTAATTTTAAAGAGATTCCGGGGATTTCCAGCGGTTTTTCGCCAGTTTCGAAGTGCATTTTAAGATGTGATGTTCCAAATTGTTACAGTTTCATTAACAAAAGGAATGCTGCAAAAAGATTTCATCGCATCCGGGACATGTGTACACCTGGATGTCCCGGATGCATATGCACTCTTTTTTGCAGCACCCTCATAACGCTTCTTATTTAAAATATGGTTTTCTGTTTTCTATTTGCCCGGATCACTCTCTGTTTTCATTCCGTCTAATCCAGAGCAAAGTCAGCGCCAGAAGCAGGCTTGCCGCCATGGCAAACAGACTCATTTCAACCGGCGTGCGGTCCGCTGTATCCACGGCTTCTGAAGCGGAACTGTTCTGGCCCGCTGCCGCAGCGGTGTTCTGCGGCTTGCTGTCGGTTTTCTCGCCGGTCAGTTCTGTCTCCGCTTCTGTTTCCGTCTCTTCCGTTTCTGTCTCCTCTGTCTCCGTCTCTTCTGTCTCCGCTTCATCCTCAGCGAACGCTGCCCTGACAGAACCGTCCTTCTGCACATTTTCAAATGTATATGTGTACTGTGTCTCTCCGGACAGTTCAAGAGGCGTACCATCCACTAAAATTTCAGAAATATGGTATCCGGAATCTGCCTGTATCACAAACTGCTGTGATTCGCCTTCCACTACATAAACCTGTCCCGACGGAGTAATCTGTCCGTGTTCGCCGGCCTCCGCATACAGCACATATTGCTGCAGGATTTTTCCTTCCACCGTGTCAGACCCGATATAGCGTCCCAGAAACTCGATCGTAATGGTCTTGATTCCGGGTGCGGTCATATCCTGGGGATAAATCACCCGAAAATCCTGTCCCTCTGTCAGAGCCGTTCCCTGATAGGTCACTGTCACGTTTGGTTTCCAGGGATTTCCATCGTAAATATAGACCGGATTGTCCAGGCTGATTACTGTGTCCGCATTATCGCTCAGATCCAGTCTGAGTGTCAGCAGCGTATACAAAGCTTTCAGCACATTCGTATAGGCGTCAATCGTATCCTGCTCTTTCATGGTAAGTCCCATCATCACGTCGGACAGCTCCAGCTGCTCTTCAACATTTTCCCGGTATACATTATCCACATACCGGTTCAGATCCCCGATTGCCGCCAGCAGCTTCGTCAGTTCTGACACATCGCCGGGGTAGGGCTGCGCATCGCAGTATATCACGGCGTCGGCACTTACCTCAAACTCCAGCGTCCATGTATTTTTATCAGAAGAAACCAGCGTTCCTCCCAATGTTTCCCCATTGTCCGCCCTCACTGCCTCCAGTCTGGTCAATTCCCCAAGACCTTTCCAGTTATCCGGCAGGGCAGCCGTTGCTTTCAGCATTGTGCCAACGGGGAAATAATTCTTTTTGCCCTCCCACACGGGAGTCTGGTCAAAAGTGACTGTGACATTCTCAATCTCTGACAGGCTCTGTGTATCTACCGCATAGTACTCGCCTGCTTTCAGGGTAATATCAATTACCACATCATTATTAATCTCTGCCCCGGAATAGGTTACCGTCACAATGTGATTCCCGTTCCCGTCTTCCGCGTAAACCGCGTTGGCTCCGCCGAGATCCAGGGTTTTATTTCCTATATGGAGGCGGATAACATCCACCAGACGATTGGCGGGGATCTGTATCTGGAAGGTAAGCGCCTGGCCCTCATAGACAGTTCCCGGCAGGCTTACGAACTGTATCTCCGGATCCACCTTTCCTGCCGTCACCTGACGCTCTACAGGATCTTTTACCTTAACTGTACTGTCAGAACTGGGATAACGGCTTTCCGTCTCCGCAAACCGCACATAGTACGTGCCCGCCGCAAGCCCTGTAATTTCCGTGCTTCCCTCCGACACCTGTATATAGGAAGTCTCGCCTTTTTTCCGGTATTCATACACCTTTCCCTTTTCCAGCCCTGTAATCTTTCCGTCTGCTGCTCCCGGTGCGGAAGTCAGGCCCCCCACCAGGGTCTGGGGCGGAATAGGCTGATATTTAGGCCGGGTTACAGTCAGCGCATAATGGTTCGTCACGGTACCGTCCTCAGATGTCACAGTAAAAGCATACGTATGGGTCTCGTACTGAAGCTGGAGCGTCATGCTGCCTGCGTAAGCGCTTCCCTCATAAGTAAGAGTTGCTTTTTCACTGACCGCTCTGACCGCCAGAGTTCCCGTATTGGTGTCTACCGTGCAGGATCCCGCGAACGGATCCTCCGCGCTTCCCGTCCCGCTCCATGAAGAAACCGTGCTCACCGAAGCCTCCGCATTGTCCGGCGGCACAGGCTTTCGGTTTACATTTATGGTATACTGAGGGGAATAAGATTTATCGGGGATAACGTTCACCGGCTCCATCTCATAGGAAGGATTATCTGCCAGTTCCACTGTATAAGTATTGCTGGAAATCTCAGTTTCTTCTATTTGAACCTGAAACATAACCTGGCACCCGGTACTCCCATTATAGCTGGTCTTCGTCTGCAGAAGTGTCCGCGCCTGCCCCGGCTTCTGCTCATACAGATAAAATGTCAGCCCGCTCAGATCCGCGCTGATATCCCCTTCCATTGCCACATAGAACGCCACACAGTAATATGCTAACTTTCGGGCAGTTCCTCCTGCCAGTTCCGGCATTCCTTCCAGCCCGGTCTCCGCGGCCTCTGTCGGCGGTACGTTTCCCAGCTCTGCGCTTTCACTCTCCCATTCACTCTCTTCCGGAACCGTTACGTTTTCTGTCTCGCTCTCCGGTTCCGCTTCCTCCCCGGGCTCTTCGCTCTCCGGTTCACTCTCTCCCGTCAGGCCTTCACTCTCCGGTTCGCTCTCTCCCGTCAGGCCTTCGCTTTCCGGTTCGCTCTCTCCCGTCAGGTCTTCGCTTCCCGGCTCACTCTCTCCCTCCGGGCTTTCACTTTCCGGCTCAGACACCTCTGTCTGTCCTTCGCTTTCAGTTTCCGTATTTTCCATCATTTCCATTACCGCAGCCGTCTCTTCTCCCCGGGTCAGTACCCCCCCCCCAGGAAATATTGGCGGCAAATACGGTTGCTGTCAGAAGCATGGCAAGTACTTTCTTTCTCATCGCTTGTCCTCCTTTCAATCGGACCGGCATATACATGCGCGCTGTTTTTATCCAGATTATAACAGATCCCGGCAAAAAAAGACAGCATTTACAGAAAACATTGCTTTTTTCATATAAAAAGAGCTGCCATAAAAGCAACGCTTCCCGGCAGCCCTTTCTTTAACTTATGATTCTCTTATTTTTATTTGAAGTAACGATCCAGCAGGCCCTGGAACGCTCTTCCATGTCTTGCCTCATCCTTCGCCATCTCATGAACGGTATCATGAATTGCGTCCAGATTCTGCTCCTTGGCCATCTTAGCCAGCTCCAGCTTGCCGGCGGTAGCGCCGTTCTCGGCCTCCACTCTCATCTCCAGGTTCTTCTTGGTGCTGGAAGTTACAACCTCGCCCAGCAGTTCCGCAAACTTGGCAGCGTGCTCCGCTTCCTCATAAGCAGCCTTCTCCCAGTACAGGCCGATCTCCGGATAACCTTCTCTATGGGCAACTCTTGCCATAGCCAGATACATACCAACCTCAGAGCACTCGCCCTCGAAGTTGGCGCGAAGTCCGGACAGGATCTCTTCGCTTACACCCTTGGCAATACCTACTTCATGCTCGCAGGCCCAGGTCATGGTTCCTTCTTTTACTTCCTCAAACTTCTCAGCGGGAGCCTTACAGATAGGACATACAGCCGGTGCGGCATCTCCCTCATAAACATATCCACAAACTTTACATACAAATTTTGCCATAGTTTTCTTCTCCTTTATATTTTTAGTTTTTTGTTGCCGTGTTGAATATTTAAGATTTGCTTAAATACCAGTCTTATTAATGTAATCAGTAATTATTACTGAAATTACATTACCATGTTTTCCGCCTCCTGTCAAGGCCTGTTTCCTGTTTTTTTGCATTCTTCACATAATCCGTAAAAGTTTGCCACATATCCTTCAATCTGACCCTGAAAATTCTTTTTAGCCGTATCCAGAATATAGTCAATGTTTTCCATGTGCAGATCACTGACCTGATGGCACTGCCTGCAAATAAAATGATGGTGCTGTGAAATATCTCCATCAAAATGATCCGGGCCGTCATCTGTAGAAATCTTTCGTATCTCCCCCAGCTCCGTCAGAAGGGACAGGTTGCGGTACACAGTTCCCAGACTGATCCTGGGCTGTTCCTGACGAAGCGAGCTGTATATGGTCTCGGCGGTGGGATGATCCTTCCGCCCGGCCAGAAAATTTTTGATGGATTCTCTCTGTCTGCTGTACTTTAATGTGCTCATAAGAGATCCTCCAATAATGATAATTAATATTACTATTAATATATCAGCCCCATTTTTCTCTGTCAAGAAAAAATTCTTTTTTCATTTTTTTATTGCCTTTTCTATGATTTTGGAGTAAGATAACCACATAATGTAGTATTAAATACTATGTTATGTGGTATAATTAATAGCAAGATGTAATATCTATATAAATCATAATATTGACAACAGGGAGGTATGGCTATGGCAGCAAAAATTGAAAAAGAAATCAGGCAGATGAAGGATCCCGGAAGCGCTATCACCCACTTTATCGGCATGCTGATGGCGCTCTTCGCGGCCGTCCCCATTATGATCCGGGCCGCTTCCAATCCTGACCGGGTTCATGTGATCTCACTGGGTATTTTTCTGGTCAGCATGGTGCTGCTTTATGCGGCCAGCACCACCTACCACTGGCTGGACCGGTCTCCCCGGATCAACCGAATTTTGAAAAAGGCGGACCATATGATGATCTTCGTGCTGATCGCCGGCACCTACACCCCCGTATGCCTGATCGTGCTCCGGGGCCGGACCGGCTATCTGCTCTGCGCCCTGGTATGGGGCATTGCCCTGGCCGGTATCATCCTGAAGGCCTGCTGGATCAACTGCCCCAAATGGTTTTCCTCCGCCCTCTATATTGCCATGGGCTGGGTCTGCGTACTGGCCTTTACCCAGATTATCAACAGCCTCTCCCCGGCGGCCTTCGGCTGGCTGCTGGCAGGCGGTCTGATCTACACGGCAGGCGGCGTCATTTACGCGTTAAAGCTCCCCCTGTTTAACGCCAGGCACCGGTATTTCGGCACCCACGAGATTTTCCATCTGTTTGTGATGGGCGGCAGTGCCTGCCACCTGTTTCTCATGTATCATTTTGTGGCCCTGATGCCGGTGGCGTAAGTTCTGCCGGCCCCGGGCCTGTCCCTATGAGCTGCAGCTTCTGGCTGCGGCTCATTTTTTTGATGGCCGCCTCCCGCCGCAGAGCCTCCTCCTTTGTCTCCCAGGTTTCCCAGTACACCAGCTTCACCGGCCCCCGGCTCCGGGTGTACTTGGCTCCCCGCCCCCGGTTATGGGCTTCAATCCGCTCCTGCAGATGGGTTGTCCACCCCGTGTAAAGGCTGTGGTCCCGGCATTCTACGATATACACATACTGTTCCATTTCTGTTTTTCCTCCCTGTGCAGAAGAGGAAGGCGTCCCAAAATCCTGCCATCCGCGATGGAGCGGCGCCTTCCCCGCCTGCTCTATAAAAAGCAATCGGCAAAGCAGGTATTTTACTCAGGCCGTGGATCCCCGGCAAAACAGTTTTAGGTCTGTGGTTCTTTTCGTCACGATTGCGTATCCTGCGGCAGAGACCATGATCCATCTGTATTATTATAAGCGGAAGCCTCCCGGTCTGTGAATCCCCGGAAGGCAGCGGCGGCCGGAATCAGAAAAGAGGCGGGCGCCGCGAAATCATGGGGTTCATGACCGAACCGGCACCCTCCTCCTGTTTTCCTCTTATTCCAGATAGAGCACCGGGTCTACCGGAACCCCATCCTTTGTCATCTCAAAGAACAGGTTGCTTCCCTCCACGCAGTAATATTTGGTGGGTTCCGCCACGCAGCCGATCAGAGCGCCCTCCTCTACCAGCTGCCCCTCGGACACGACCAGATCCGTCAGCTGTCCGTAGGTCAGCTGATAACCGCCTCCGATATCCATGGTCAGGGTGGTTCCCGTCTCATCATCCGTATAAATACTCTCCACGATGCCCTCCGCCGCCGCTGCCACCTGAGAGCCCGTGCCGGCGCCGATCACCAGGGCCGGATTGTACTTATACTGATTCAGCGTGGGGAAATAAATGCTCCCGTCCATACTGTAGTCCAGCACCACACTGCCCGCCACCGGCCAGGTCAGGGTATCCGTCTCGCCAAATTCCAGGGACGGCAGAATATCCTGGCTCTGAGCCTCCCGGGCTTCCGTGTCCGCCTGCAGGTTTTCCCCCGCCGAAGCCTGCGCCGCCTCTGTCTGCGGTTCTGTCTCCGTGACCGGTTCCGCCTCCTCTTCCATCCGGGCTGTCACCTCATCGGAAGCGGAAACTTCCATTCCCTCCGACATCTCCTCCAGGGAGCGGGCTGCGGCCAGCCCTTCCTGATCCGGCGCTTCCGGCAGGATCCCGTCGTCCGTCTGCTCCGCCTGGGCCAGCTGCTCAGCGGCAATCTGCTCTTTCTCCCGCTGCGCCTGCTTCACCTGCCCCGTGGCAAACAGCACCGAGAAGGCTGCCACCCCCACCAGGCACAGGCCAAAGGCCGTTCCGCTGTTTTTAATTTTCCATTTCTGTTTCCAATCTTTTTTCTCCATACCTTTCACCTCTGTCTATATTTGCGAGTCTCCTCTCTGCCGAAGCGGCACGTTTCCCTTCACTCGTCTATAGATAGGGTTTCCAGATATGAAAAGAATATTCCGTTTATTTCTGCATATTCGCAAATTTGGTATACTGAGGCAGCCAGGCCAGTTCCACCGTGCCGATGGGGCCGTTTCTCTGTTTGGCGATAATCACCTCCGCCACGTCCTTGCGCTCCGTATCCTTATTATAATAGTCCTCCCGGTATAAAAACATTACCACGTCGGCATCCTGCTCAATGGCTCCCGACTCACGCAGATCCGAGAGAATGGGCCGGTGATCCGGCCGCTGCTCTACCGCCCGGGAGAGCTGGGAGAGCGCCACCACCGGAACCTGCAGTTCCCTGGCAATCTCTTTTAAAGACCGGGAGATATCCGATATCTCCTGCTGCCTGGATTCACTTTTCTTTCCTCCCTGCATCAGCTGCAGGTAGTCGATCATCACGATATCCAGATTGTGCTCCAGCTTGTACTTTCTGCACTTGCTGCGAAGCTCCGACACGGAAATGCCCGGCGTATCATCAATAATCAGGTTGGACCGCCCGATAATGCCGGCGCCCTCGATCAGGTTGGCCCAGTCGGTATCGCTTAAGTTTCCGTTTCGAAGAAGCTGGGCGTCCACCCGGGACTCCAGGGAAAACAGACGGTTCACCAGCTGTTCCTTGGACATCTCCAGACTGAATATGGCTACGGTGGCGTTGTTCCGGAACGCCATATACTCCGCAATGTTCAGCACAAAGGCGGTTTTTCCCATGGAGGGACGGGCCGCCACCAGGATCAGGTCCGAAGGCTGAAACCCGGAGGTTTTGTAATCCAGGTCAATAAAGCCGGTAGCCAGACCGGTAACGCTTCCCTTGTTTCGGCTGGCCATCTCAATCTTATCCAGGGCTTTCAGCACAATATCCTTGATGGGCACAAAGTCATCCGTGGATTTTTTCTGCAGGACCTGGAAAATCCGCTTCTCCGTATCCTCCAGAATATCTTCCACCTTCTCTTTCCCGCCGTAGCAGGTATTGGCAATCTCCTCGTTCACCCGAATCAGGCGGCGCAGCGTGGCCTTGTCCTGCACGATCTGGGCGTAATAGCGCACATTGGCGGAAGTGGGCACGGCCGTAATCAGATCCCGGATCAGTTCCAGGCTGGCAAGTTCCGGCCCCACGTCCATCTCCTTCAGGCGATTCTGCAGGGTCACTGTATCCACCGGTTTCCCCTCATTATAAAGGCCGGTCATGGCGTCAAAAAGCACGCCGTACTGTTTCTGGTAAAAGTCCTCACTGGTTAATAATTCAGAAGCCACGGTGATTGCCTCCTGGTCAATCATCATGGCTCCGATGACGGACTGCTCCGCCTCCACGCTGTGAGGCATCACTCTCTTAATCAGCGTTTCTTCCATCTGTATCCGTTCCTTCTGTCGTTTTCTGCCTCAATCGTTTTCTTCTCAAAGGCTTTCCACATGCACCTTCAGCCGGGCCGTCACTTTCGTGTGGAGCTTGATGGGCACATCCATCTCCCCGGTAGACTTGATGGGATTGGTGATCTGGATTTTTTTCTTGTCCACTTCCAGGTCCAGCTGTTCCTTTACCGCCTCCGCGATCTCCTTGGTGGAAATGGAGCCGAACAGCTTGCCGCCCTCTCCCACCTTCACCTTCAGGACAATGGAAGATTTTTCGATCTGCTCCGCCAGGACTCTGGCGTCCGCCAGGTTCTGGGCCGCCACCTTCTCATCGTTGGCTTTCTGCAGCTTCAGGTCATTCATATTTTTTCCGGTGGCTTCCAGTCCCTGCTTTTTCTTAATCAGCACGTTTCTGGCGTAGCTGTCGCTGACCTCCACCACCTGGCCTTTTTTTCCCACATTCTTTACATCCGTCAGTAAAATTACTTTCATATCAGATTGCTCCTTCCTCTGTCATGGCCCGCAGCACATCCTTCAGCCGCTGCACGGCCTCCTCCATGGTTACGCCGGATAACTGGGCTCCGGCGATATTGATATGGCCGCCGCCTCCCAGACGCTCCATGATGATCTGGACGTTCACCTCGTCAATGGATCTGGCGCTGATAAAAATCCTCTCATCGCACTGGGTAAATACGAAGGACGCCTTCACCCCGATAATATTCAGCAGCTCGTTGGCAGCCTGGGCTCCCACCACGTTGGGGCTCTCCAGCCCCTGGGCAGGGCAGACGCTGATGGCGTAATTTTCCATATAGGCTTCCGCGTGGCGCACAGCCTCCGCCCTGGCCTTATAGCTCTCCATATCATCCCGGAGGGCTTTGCGCACCCGGGTTACATCCGCGCCGCAGCGGCGCAGGAAAGCGGCTGCCTCAAAGGTCCGCACCCCGGTCTTGGCCACAAAATTGTTGGTATCAATAATGATCCCCGCATACATACAGTCTGCTTCCAGATTTTTCAGTCTCACGCTCTCCTCGAAATACTGCAGAATCTCCGCGATCATCTCGCAGGCGGAGGAGGCGGAGGGCTCAATATAGGCCAGAGAGGCATTCTCAATCTTTTCTGTGGTCTGGCGATGATGATCCACCACCACAATCGTATTGGTCTGCCCGAGAATCTCCCGGCACTCCGTCATGCTGGGACGGTTGGTGTCCACCACCAGCAGGGCTGTATTCTGATCTACCAGATCAATGGCCTGCTCATGGGTGATAAACAGATCCTCCTCATAGTCCTTGCTCTCCTTCAGCTGCTTCACCCAGGCCCGGATACTGCTGTTGGGCTCACCCAGCACAATGTGTGCCGGCTTGCCCAGGGTTCTGGCCGCCCGGTACACGCCGATGCAGGCTCCCAGGGAATCCATGTCCGTCATGCCGTGGCCCATGGCCACCACCATTTCCTTGGAACTGATAATCTCCCGGATGGCCTGCGCCTTCACCCGGGCTCTCACTCTGGTGTTTTTCTCGTTCTGCTGAGATTTTCCCCCGTAAAAGCTCATCTTATTGCCGTCTTTTATCACAGCCTGATCGCCGCCCCGGCCAAGGGCCATCTCCATGGCGCTTCTGGCATACTCATAATTTTCCAGGTAGCTGCCGCCCCCGATGCCGATGCCCACGCTGATGGTCATGCCCTGCTCACTGCCAATGTTGATGGTCTTGACGCCTTCCAGGATGGAGAACCGGTCCTCCTCCAGGGTATCCAGACTCTTCTGGTTCAGAATCACCAGGTACTTGTCCTTCTCCATCTTCTTGGCCAGGCCCTTCACTTCCGCAAAGTACTTGTTGATCTTCCGGTCCACCAGCACATTCAGAAGGGACTGGCGCACTTCGTCCGCCCGGTCCATGGTTTCTTCATAATTGTCAATGTAAACCAGGCCCACCACCGGCTTCTGGTCTCTGTTTTCTTCCATATAGCGGCGAAGGTCTGTCTCATCGAACAGGTAAACCATGTAGAGGTAGGTATCCTTATCGTCCCGGTTTACCAGCTCCGCCTCGTCCACCAAGGAATTAATGGAGATTCTCTGGACATGGGCCCGGTATTCCCCTTCTTTATAGCCCAGCCGAATATCCTTCTCCCAGGCCGTATTGGGCAGCACCCCCCGGTTGATTTCCGGAAACAGGGTGGAGATGTTTTTCTTATATCTGCCGCTCTTTTCCGTCAGTTCATACATGCGGTCGTTCATCCACAGGATCTTCCCGTCCGGTTCCAGAAGAGCGGCGGGAATCTCAAATTCCTGCAGAATCTGCTTCTGCACCTGGCCGTACCCGGTGGCAAAATTTACCAGGCCTCTGAGGATCCTGGGCTTATAATGAAAATACATGCCCAGAACACCCAGAAAATAAACCGCGCTGAAAGCCAGCGTCACCAGTCCGGCTCTGTAATCCATGGCCAGAATGGCTACGTCCAGCACCAGAAGGGTCAGGGCCAGAATCACGTTCCACTGCCAATGCAGCTTCAGCGTTCCGCTGTATTTCACCTTAAATTTGCTTTTCATCATTCTGTGTCTCCCCGGAAGCAGCTGCCGGTTCATTCCCGGCTCTGCCGTTTTCCCGCAAAAACAGGCCCTTTCGGCCTGTCCGCGGGGACTTTTTCACTCTGTTATCATACCACAGTTTCCCCAAATAGAAAAGGAGGGTGTCGCAAAATCATGAAATTCATGATGAACCGCACCCTGCCTTTATAAAAATGTGAGGAAATGCCTTAGAATTTAAACACAGCCACTCCGTAAGCCGGCAGATTGTAGGCAAAGGAGTAGGGCTTTCCGTCGCACTCCTGCTTCACCGCCTTGTAGATGACCGGCTGCTCCATGCCGTGGCCGCCGTACTGAATCTCATCGCTGTTCAGGATCAGGCGGTACTGCTTCCTGCGGTTTACGCCCACCCGGTAGTCCGGCCTGGCCACCGGCGTAAAGTTAATCACAAACAGCAGGTTATTTTTCCCATTGTCCGAATGGCGCATAAAGCTGTAAATGCTTCTGTCTCCATCATCCGCGTTGACCCACTCAAAACCGTTGGGATGGCAGTCTGTCTGGTACAGAGCAGTACTGCTGCGGTAGAGGTGAAGCAGGGCCCGCACATAATTCTGCATCTGCTGATGCTTATCCTCCGCCAACAAATACCAGTCCAGTTCCCTGGCTTCGCTCCACTCCTGGAACTGGGCAAAATCCTGTCCCATAAACAGCAGTTTCTTGCCGGGATGCCCGATCATAAAGGTGTACCCTGCCTTCAGATTGGCGAACTTGTCATCGTAAAGCCCCGGCATCTTGTTGATCATCGAGCACTTCAGATGCACCACCTCATCATGGGAGAGCACCAGAATATACCGTTCCGAATAAGCGTAGGTCATGGCAAAGGTCATCTTGTTATGATTATATTTCCGGAAATAGGGATCCAGCTTCATATATTCCAGGAAATCGTGCATCCAGCCCATATTCCACTTCAGGGTAAAGCCCAGGCCGTCATACTCCGGCGGCGCCGTCACCTTGGGCCAGGCCGTGGATTCCTCCGCAATCACCATAGCTCCCGGGTATCTCCCGTGGGCTACACTGTTCAGATGCTTGAAAAATTCTATGGCTTCCAGATTTTTATTGTCGCCGTATTTGTTGGGTACCCACTGGCCGTCCTGACGGCCATAGTCCAGATACAGCATGGAAGCCACCGCGTCCACCCGCAGTCCGTCCACATGATACTGCTCCAGCCAGAAAAGGGCGTTGGAAATGAGGAAATTCTTTACCTCATTCTTTCCATAGTCGAATACCTTTGTGCCCCAGTCGGGATGCTCTCCCTTTCTGGGATCCGCGTACTCGTACAGGCAGGTGCCGTCAAATTCCGCCAGGCCGTGGGCGTCCCTGGGGAAGTGGGCGGGCACCCAGTCCAGAATGACGCCGATCTTGTTCCGGTGAAAATAGTTTACCATGTAAGCAAAATCTTCCGGCGTGCCGTAGCGGGAGGTGGGAGCGAAATATCCGGTAACCTGGTAGCCCCAGGACCCGTCAAAGGGATGTTCCGCAATCCCCATCAGTTCCACATGGGTGTACCCCATATCCTTCACATACTCGGTCAGAGACCGGGCAAACTCCCGGTAATTGTAAAAGCCGTCCTCGTCCTCCCCGTGGGGATGTTTCTTCCAGCTTCCGGGATGAACCTCGTAGATGGCGATGGGATTTGTATCCGGGATATAGGCGGCCCGCTTCTCCATCCACTCATGGTCGCTCCAGCTGATCTTTCCGATATCCGCTACTTTGGAAGCGGTTCCGGGCCGCATCTCGGCCGTATTGGCAAAGGGATCCGCTTTATACAGCTTTTTGCCGTCCTGGGTATGAATCAGGAACTTATACAGATCCCCCTTCCTGGCCTCCGTCAGGAACACTTCATAAATACCCAGCGGCTCCAGCCTGGTCATGGGGCAGGCGCTCTCATCCCAGTTGTTGAAGCTGCCGATTAGGTACACGCTTTCCGCGTTGGGAGCCCACACGGCAAAGTTTATGCCGTTTCTTCCTCCCTTCTTCCAGGGATGGGCGCCCAGCTTTTCGTAGATGTCATAATGTACACCCTGGCCAAACAGGTACTGATCCAGCTCGGTAATGAACTCTTCCTTTTTTTCTTCTGTCTTTTTTGCCCCGGCAGGCCTGCCCCCGGCCCGTTTCTCTTCCACCTTTTTCTTCATGATTCCACTCTCCCTGTTTCTCTTCTATTTTTTCAAATCTTCCCGGGCGTTCCTTCTGCCTTTTCGTCCCGGGAAATGATTATTCTGTACAGATGAAGATGGCGCAGCCATCCGCCGGCAAATTTACCTCCAGCTCGCCGCCCGAGGCCTGTGCCGGCTCTCCCGAGAGGGCTTCCACAATCTTTCCGGCTGCCAGAGGCAGGCGGATGCGCATCTGAGCCGGATTTTCATCATTGTTGACCGCGATCACCGCAGCCTCCCCCTCGCCGATGCGGGCAAAGGCGTACTGCCGGTTGGTCAGCGCCAGTTCCCGGTACCGGCCCTGGCCGATCACCGGATACTCCCGCCGGCATTTCCCCAGAAGCGCCACAAACTCTTCCAGTCCCGGCACGGGAGGATTCTTCTGGATCTCCTCCAGTTCAATGGCCGGCCGGAGGGCGGGATCCCCCTCTTCCTTCCGTCCCTGAATCCCCCACTCGGATCCGTAATAGACAGACGGAAGACCAGGCAGTGTGTAGAGAAGGGTGTACACCGGCTTTAAATGCCCCCTGTCATTCAGCTTGTTCACAATTCTGGACACATCATGATTATCCACAAAGCTGTACAGGATTCTGCCCCGGTAGATGCCTCCGTTCTCCTCAAACTGGCGGCGGATCGTGTGGGCGATCTCAAAATAATTGTGGTCATTATGGCCGGAATACAGCCCCTTGTGCAGTTCGTAATTGGTTACGGAGTGCAGCATTTCCGGATTGGCCCAGCGGCTGTAATCTCCGTGGATCACCTCGCCCATCAGCCAGAAGTCTTCCTTCTCCTGCTCTGTAATCCGGCGCATCTCCTTCATAAACGCAAAGTCCAGGCAGTCCGCGCAGTCCAGCCGGATGCCGTCAATGTCAAATTCATGGATCCAGAAGCGGATCACATCGAAAAGATACTGTTTCACTTCCGGATTCTGCAGGTTCAGATTGACCAGATCCCCGCAGTTTCGCCAGGATTCATAGCCGAATCCGTCGTTGAAAGCGCTGTTCCAGCCAAAGTTGATGCCCTTGTACCAGCCGCAGTAGCGGGAGCCTTCCCGGCTGCGCCGGATATCCTCAAAGGCAAAGAATTCTCTGCCCGTATGGTTAAACACGCCGTCCACCACAACCCGGATCCCCAGTTCATGGGCCTTCTTTACGAAGTGCTTCAGATCTTCGTTATCCCCCAGCCTCCGGTCCACCTGTTTATAGTCCTTCGTATCGTAGCCGTGTCCGGACGATTCAAAGAGGGGACCGATATACAGGCCCTGGCAGCCAAGATCCGCTATGTGGGGCAGCCACTCTTCCAGCCCCGGCAGCCGATGCTCCACGCCCTCTCCTCTGTTTTCTCTGGGGGCGCCGCAAAGCCCCAGGGGATAAATGTGATAAAACACGGCCGTCTCATACCATTTGCTCATATTGTTTTATTCCTCCTGCTGCAATTCATTTCTATTCTGAAATCATCTATGAAAAAATACCGTACAAATACTGGTTCACCAGTTCTTCCATCTGCTCCGTTCCCTTATCCTCCAGCGTCCCCTTATCCCAGGCAAACACCAGATACTGATGGACCGCTCCGATAAAGCTGATGGCAAACTGTTCCTGCCTGCCCCGCATGTTTCCCAGTTCAAAAGCAGCCTGCTCAAACACCTGCCGCACACTGCAGTAAAACTCCACCAGGTAGGGCTGCACCGTCTGATACGCCTCGTTTTCTCTGGCCGAGTAGAACAGGGCCATCAGCAGCATATAAAATTTTCTCTCCTCAAGGAAAAAGCGGCACAGCACCCCTGCCAGAGCGTGCAGCTTGCCTCTCACATCCCCGGCCTTCCCGGTCTCCCTGGCAATGCTTCTGTGCAGTTTCCCGGACTTGGCCTCCAGAATGGCCTCCAAAAGCCCCCGCTTGCTCCCGAAATAATAGTAGAGGGTGGGCTTTGTCACACCTGCCATTTCCACGATCTCCTGCACCCCTGCCGCGTCATATCCCCGGGAGTAGAACAATTCTTCCGCGCACTGTAAGATTTTTTCCCTGTTATCCATAGAATGCCCCCGTTCTTTCCACCATTATACCGTTCGGTATATATAAAGTCAATCTAAATATACGCATAAAAAAGCTTCCTGGCATCCTGTATTCACCTTGTCCTTACGACATCTGTCCGCACAGATCGGAGTAATCCGCTCTGTACGGGACATCTGTCTCGGACATGTGTACACATGGATGCCAGGAAGCTTTTACTTCTGGCTGCCTTACCGGAAATCTTTCTCCTGCAGTATCACGCAGTCATTTTCATCATATCGTTTCTTCCCGGAGCCCATCTTCCGGAAAAATTTATTGGCCTTTCGGATAGCCCGGTCTACCAGCTCAATCACATTGGTGATGGACACCGCGTCCCCCTGGGAGGATACGTTTCCGATCCGGTCATACAGAGCCGCGGCCGCTCCCTCGCTGAACACATAATCATGCTGTCCCGCGTAGATTTCTCCAAACCGCACCAGTTCGTCAATCGTAAAGGTGGGGATAAAAATCTGGGAGGTAAATTTCATGGTAAATCTGGGATGGCGCATCAGCAGGTCGTGCAGGTAGCGCTGCTCGTCCTCCAGGATGATAATCAGACCGTCCGTGCGAAATTCCATGGCGGTCGTCAGCTGATCCACAATAGCATCCTCCAGGTCACCGGCCTCCTCCACAATCAGGACGCCTCCCGCAATCTTGGCGATGGTGGAGGCTATATCCTTTCGGTTCAGATCCGCCGCATAAATTTTCGCCATTTTTACAAACTGGATTCCCCTATCCTGGGCAATGGCTTTCGCAATGCCCACTCCAATGGTGGTTTTTCCGCAGCCGTGATCCCCGAAGATCAGAATATTTCCGGTTCTGGAAGTCCGATCTTCCCCCTTCTGCTCCGCCAGCGCAATGGCTGAGGCAATCTGGGATTCCAGGTTTTGAATATCCAGGAAACCGGCAAACAGCCCCTTCTGATACTCTTTCAGCATGGGACCCGGGTATCTGCGCCGCCGGGGCATCTCCTGCACCTTCTGGCTTCTGGTACTCCGGCGTTCTGGAACGGAAGCCTCCTGGCTTCTCCCGGAAACAGAAGGTTTCTGCTGCCGCTGGCGGACCGGTCTTTCCTGTACCTGCTCCTCGGGCGCTTTAACCGTTTCTGCTTCGGCTTCCTGCCGGAGCTCTTCTGCCCTTTCATCCTCCGGCTCCGGAATATCCTCCGCTCTTACCGGTTCTTCCTCTTCCTGGAAAGACTCTTCTTCATCCAGGAATTCCTCTTCTTCCTCCGGCTCCAGCCCGTAGGAGGCATGGATTTCCGCAATCTCATCCGTAGGGATCCTTCTGGTCTTGGCGGAAATAATTTCCTCCTCCCCTAACTCCTGGGTTTTTTCTTCCGGTTCCTTCCTGGCAGTCTCAGCCGGTTCCTGTACAGGCTCTTCGGGCTTTTTTTCCTTCTGTCCGTGCACGTCCACGCCCATGTTCATCAGCGCTTCATCCATGGCGGATATCACGCCTGCCGGCGTGTTCGGGTTCTGGTTTTCTCTGGAGGCCTTTGCCGCCGCCTGGCGGATCGCGTCTCCCTTTTCGCCCATGGAAAGGAGAATGTCGTCTATGGAAAGTTTGGAAGCGATATTCTCCCGGCTCTTATCTTCAATATCCATTTTGGGGATTTTGATAGAAATTTCTTTTTCTCTGGATGCCTGTGCAGCCTCCTGTTCTTCCTTGGACTGCTCGATCACCTGATCCGCCATCTCTTCCTCCGGGTCAGGCTGTACCCGGTGTCTGACGCCGGAAACAATCTCCCGCATACTCTTAATCAGATCGGAATGCAGATCCTTCCGGGGTCGGCGCTCCTCTGTCTGGTCCGTCTCCGGCTCCTGCCTCCCTTCATCCTCCTGCCTGGCTTCTTCCGGATCCTCCGGCTCCTCTTCTTCCTCCGGCACATCTTCCCCGCTCGTTTCCTCCGGGGTCGGCGCCTCTGACGGCGTTTTCTGCTCCTCTTCGGCAGAAGCTTCCTCCTGGGCCGTCTGGTCTGCTGCCTCCGCCACGGTTTTGGCAATCTCTTTTTCCGTATCCGCTAAGATGTTCTCCGCCAGGGAATCGTCGCTGCCGGTCTCCACGATCTGCTTTTCCCGGCCCAGTTCTTCCTCGTCCGCATAGATATCGTCCTCTTCCTGCAAATCGAAGCGGCGGTCATAAATTTCCTGCTGCTTGGGTGTGAGAGGCGCGTACCGTTTTTTCAGTTCCAGGGCCTTGATCACATATTTGCCGCTGTGGAACCAGAGAACCAGGTCATCGCAGGTGGCCAGGCACTCCTGGGTTTTCCCCGCCTGCTGGTACAGTTTTGCCAGCTCATAGGCCCATTTTTCCGTGTATTCCTGATCCAGGTACTCCTTCAGGATATCGATCTGTTCTTCCAGGGAGGATCCTCTGCCCCGGTAAATCTTATATTTCAGAATATAGCGGCTGTTGTCGTTGGGCGCACTCTGCACGTACTCCGCATAAAACTCGATGGCCTCGTCAAACTGCTTCAGCTGAATCGTGACCTCCACCAGCCGGTACAAAATGGTTCTGCCCATGGGAGAACGGCGGTAAGCTCTCAGCAGCAGTTCCTTGCTGTCCTCATACCGGTTGTCCGCTTCGTAGATCTCGCTGACCATGCAGAGGGTGCGCACGTTCCGCACTCTTCTCCAGTCAATGCTGTCCGCGACCCTGGCCGCCTCGCTGTAATTTCCCTGATTTACATATTTGTCTATTTCTTCAAGCTTAAGGTTATATTCCTTTTTATCCAACTTACCCACCTCGTGTTCCGGCTTTTTTGGAAAGTTCCGGGCAAAAGGCACAGAATGCCCCTTATTGCCGGACTTTTTATTCAGTGTAACATACCTGTATTTCAAAGTCAAAAGTTACCGGTCGAAAAAGGACGAATTTTCATGAAAAAAATCAAATTTTTTAAAGATTTCCGGTTTTTTCCCCGATTTCTACTTCTTCCAGGTCCGCCAGGAGAACAAAATCAGCACCGGAAACAGCTCCAGCCGTCCCGCAATCATGTCAAATGTCATGACAATCTTGGAAAATCCGGAATAGGAGCCAAAATTTGCCATGGGTCCCACGCCGCCCAGTCCCGGTCCGATGTTGTTCAGGGTCGCGGCCACCGCCGTGAAGTTTGTGGTCAGGTCAAAATTGTCCAGGGAGATCAGCAGAACGGAGGCCACAAAAACCATCAGGTACGCCATCACAAACACATTGATGGAGCGCAGCACCGTATGCTCCACCTGTTTTCCGTCCATGGTAATCTTTTTCACATTGTTGGGATGGATAATATAGTCCAGCTCCTTGATCACCGTTTTAAACATAATCATAACCCGGGAAACCTTGATGCCGCCGCCCGTGCTTCCCGCGCAGGAGCCGATAAACATCAGCAGCACCAAAATGGATTTGGAAAAAGCGGGCCACAGGTCAAAGTCAGCGCTGGAATAGCCGGTGGTGGTAATAATGGAGCCCACCTGGAAGGCTGCGTCCTTCACCGCCGTGCCCGCGCTGGCATACATGCCGCTGATATTGATGCTGATCAGGCCGATGGATACCGCTATAATGGCCAGGTACACAAATACCTCCGAGTTTTTCAGTATCTCCCTGAACCGCTTCTTGTAGATCAGGTAATAGACGTTGAAATTAACGCCGAACAGGATCATGAACACCGTCACCACCATCTGCAGGTAAGTAGAGTAGCTGGCCATGCTGTCATTTTTGATCCCGAAGCCCCCCGTACCGGCGGTGCCGAAGGTAATGGTCAAAGCGTCCAGCAGGGGCATGCGGCCCGCCAGCAGAAGCACCAGCTCCACCAGTGTGAGGGCCACATACAGCATATACAGCATAATGGCGGTTCTTTTTACTTTGGGCACCAGCTTCTTTACAGAAGGTCCCGGGCTTTCCGCCTTCATCAGGTACATATTGCTGCCTCCCGCCAGAGGCAGGATGGCAATCACAAACACCAGGATTCCCATACCCCCGATCCAGTGGGTAAAGCTCCTCCAGAAAAGCATACAGCGGGGAAGGGCTTCCACATCCGAGAGAATGCTGGCGCCGGTGGTGGTAAAGCCGGAGGCCGTCTCAAACACCGCATCGATCATGGAAGGGATGCACCCGGAAATCCGGAAGGGAAACGCCCCGAAAATACTCAGCACAAACCAGGCCAGGGCTACGGTGATAAATCCTTCCCTGGCATAAAATTTCTGCCGGGGCGGTTTGCGGCATACCGCCAGCCCGCCCAGAAATGCGCACAGCAGGATGGCAAGCAGAAGGGCGGCGCTCTCCGTTTCCCGGTAAAGCAGGCCCACCGCCAGGGAGGGCACCATAAAAACCGCCTCAAAGTTCAGCACCCAGCCCAGCATATATATCATCATCCGGTAATTCATGGCACAGCTCCTATTTGATCTGAAGAATATCATTGATGTCATTTAGTCCCTTCCGGGTGGTAATCACGATCACCGTGTCCCCTTCCCGGATCACGTCTTTTCCCCTGGGCAGGATAATCTGCCCGCCCCGGTTGATGGAGGCAATCAGGATCCCCGGCTTCAGGGGCAGGTCCTGCAGGGACACCTCCGTCATCCGGAAATTGTCCCGGATCACAAACTCCAGCGCCTCCGCCTGGTTGTCGCTGATCCTGTGCAGTGTCTCCACATTGCTTCCGATGGAATTTTTCACGGACCGCACATACTGGAGAATGCTCTCCGCCGTTATATCCCGGGGACAGACCCTGGTGTCCAGATCCAGGCTGTCGATCACCTCGTCAAAGGACAGCCGGTTTACCTTGGTAATGACCTTCCGGCAGCCGCATTTTTTCGCGTACAGGGACAGGATTACATTTTCCTCGTCGATATCCGTGAGGGCCACGAATCCTTCCGTCTGCTCGATCCCTTCTTCCTCCAGAAGCTGCCGGTTGGTGCCGTCTCCGTGGATGATGGTGGCTTTTGGCAGAAGTTCACACAGCTCCTCGCAGCGCTTCATCTGCCGCTCTATAATCTTCACCCGGATCCCTGCCGGGCACAGCAGCCGGGCCAGATAATAGGAGATCTGTCCGCCTCCCACGATCAGCACATTTTTTACCTGATTGGTCTGAAGTCCGATCTTCCGGAAAAACGGGGTTTCCTCCCGGGAGGCGGCCACAATGGAAATCACGTCCCCCGCCTCCATCCTGCTGTCGCCGGTGGGAATCAGAATCTCGCCTCCGTGTTCCAGGGTGCACACCAGCACATTGCTCTTCAGCCTGCTGTGCATCTCATTCAATGTCATCTGATCCAGCGGCGAGTCTGCCGGAATCCGGAAGCGAAGCAGATCCACCCGCCCTTTCGCGAAAGTATCAATGTCAATCGCCGAAGGAAATTTCAGCACCCTGGCCAGCTCCATGGCCGTGGCCAGCTCCTGGTTCAAAACCATGGCAAGGCCCAGCTCCTCCTTTAGATAGCGCAGTTCGCTGCTGTACTCCGGCGTTCTCACTCTGGCAATGGTCTGGCAGTTTCCCGCCTTTCTGGCCAGCAGGCAGCACAGCAGATTCAGCTCATCGCTTCCTGTCACGGCGATCAGCAGATCCGCCTCCTTAATTCCCGCCTCCAGCTGGGTGGAATAGCCTGCGCCGTTTCCCGTACAGCCCATAATGTCATAGGCATTGCACAGGCGCTCCACCTTGTCCTCTTTCCGGTCAATCACCGTAATGTCGTCGCCTTCCTGGCTCAGCTCCGCCGCCAGTGTCTCTCCTACTTTCCCACAGCCTACAATAATGATCCTCACGATGTTCTCCCCCTG
Organism: Candidatus Merdiplasma excrementigallinarum; assembly: GCA_018713435.1. Taxonomy (GTDB): domain Bacteria; phylum Bacillota; class Clostridia; order Lachnospirales; family Lachnospiraceae; genus Merdiplasma; species Merdiplasma excrementigallinarum. The sequence goes on along the minus strand of DVOS01000040.1, from coordinate 30,561 downwards.
AAAATCTTCATTTTTCTTTTGCAGCTGACTCACTATAACACTTTTCCCGCCCGATTTCCAGCCGCTGCGGCAAAATCTCTCTTTTTCTCCCTTTTTTCAAAGCCAGGCCCGCTCCAGGCGCCGCACCGTCTCATCTGCCCGGCCGGGCGTCAGTCCCGGGTAATTGACGATCACCTGCCCCCTCACACTCCGGTCCGGAACGGTTCCATGGCAGTACTGGGACAGGCAGGAAAGCTTTACTCCCTGCCCGGCGGCCCGCTCCGTCAGTTCCCCGTCCGTCCGGTCCGTCTTTACCCGCATCAGAAAGTGAAGGCCCGCATCCGCGCCTTCGATGGAAACCTGCTCTCCCAGCGGGCTTTTTCCCAGGGCGTCCAGCAGTTCATCCCGCCTTGCCCGGTAATAATTTCTCATACGGTTAATCTGTTTTTCGAAGTAGCCTCTCCGTATAAATTCCGCCAGGGTATACTGTTCAAAATTGGGGACGGTGCAGGAGTAAAATCCCAGTTTTCGCTGGAATTCCTCTCCCAGCCGCTTGGGAAGCACCATATAGCTGATCCGGATGGTGGGCGTCAGGCTTCTGGTAAAGGTATTCATATAGATGACCCGTCCCTGCCGGTCAATGCTCTGGAGGGAAGGGATCGGCCGCCCCGCCAGCCGGAACTCACAGTCGTAGTCATCCTCAATGATGCAGCGCTCCGGCCTCTCTCCCGCCCAGGCCAGCAGTTCATACCGCCGGCTGATGGAGGTTGTCACGCCGGTGGGAAAATGGTGGGAGGGGGAAATGTGCATGACGGCCGCTTCGCTCTCCCGCAGCCGACCCGTCTGCACCCCCGCCTGATCCATGGGAATGTAAACCGTTTCTACTCCGTGGCTCTCGTACACTCTGGCAGTCTTCCCATAGCCCGGATCCTCCAGAGCATAGATCTTGTCCCGGCCCAGGAGCTGAATCAGAAGGCTGTACAGATACTCTGTCCCTGCTCCCACAATCACCTGCTCCCAGCCGATGTCCATCCCCTGGTACTGGCGCAGATAGTCCGCGATGGCCTGCCGCAGCGCCGGCACGCCTCCTCCCGGAGCTCTTGCCATCAGCTCCCGCCTCCGATCCGCCAGAACAGTCCGCATCAGCCTGGCCCATATGGTAAAGGGAAACTGGGCCGGATCTGTGGAACCGCTGACAAGGTCTATTTCCGTTTTTTCCTCAGCGGCTTCTTCCCCCTCCGCCCGCTCTGGAAGCTCCCGGCGCGTTGGCGCCGGCCCGGGCTCCCGCGGACCTGCTCCGGAGGGCGTCAGCAGCTCCTGGCTGATATGGGCCGCGTAATAGCCGGAGCGGGGCCTGGAATCAATATAGCCTTCCGCCGCCAGCTGGGCATAGGCGCTTTCCACGGTCACTACGCTGACCCCCAGATTTCTGGCAAAACTGCGCTTGGAAGGCAGCTTTTCCCCGGGCCGGATCCGTCCCGCCAGGATGTCGCTTCGGATACATTTGTACAGATACTCATACAGGCTGTCCTTTCCCATATTCTGAAATGAGTAGGTAAGCATCTCCCTCTCTCCTCCCTAAATCTGGCATGGTTATTTTTAATCAAATTGGATATTTTATTAAAGTCAGTTTACATTATAATACCTGATAGATTCACCTGTAAAGATTTTAGCATAGAACGCTTTAAATAAGGAGGCTCTTTTATATGAAACGAATCGTAACGATCCAGGATATTTCCTGCGTGGGAAAATGTTCTCTCACCGTGGCTCTGCCCATTATCTCTGCCATGGGAGTTGAGACGGCCATTCTCCCCACCGCCGTTCTTTCCACCCACACCATGTTTCCCTCTCCCACCTGCGCGGATCTGACAGACGAGATAGAGCCCATTTCCCGGCACTGGGTCTCCCAGGATCTGGACTTTGACGCCATCTACACCGGTTATCTGGCCTCCGGCCGCCAGATCAGTCTGGTCAGCCGCTTTTTCCAGACGTTCCGCCGGGAGGGAACCCCTGTGATCGTGGATCCCGCCATGGCAGACAATGGAAAGCTCTACCCCGCCTTCTCCCCGGATTTTCCCGGACAGATGAGGGAGCTCTGCCGGCAGGCGGACATCCTGCTTCCCAACATCACGGAGGCGTCTTTGCTTACCGGTCTGCCCTACAGGGAAAAATACGACAGAACCTATCCGGAGGAAATGCTGAAAGCCCTGTCCCAGCTGGGGCCCCGCTACGCGGTGCTTACCGGCGTATCCCTGGCTCCCGGACGGCTTGGCGTCATGGGATACGACAAAGAAGAAAACCGCTTTTTCCGGTATGACACCGAACATCTTCCCATCGCCTACCACGGAACAGGCGACGTTTTCGCCAGCACCGTCACCGGCGCCCTGATGCGGGGCAAATCCCTGGAGGAGTCCCTTCAGATCGCCTGCGACTATGTGGTGGAAACCATCCGGGTTACGATGGAAAATCCGGATTCCCGCAGCTACGGCGTAGACTTTGAAGCCACCATTCCCTGGCTGGTGAACCGGCTGGCCTGAAGCCTCCGGTTCCCCCGCAAATCAGGGCTTGTACTTTATCTCGATTGTGATATAATGGGGGAAACAAACAGAACAGAATAATATGCAAAATAGGTTTCCATGCGTCAAGTGTTTGGCGGATGGGGAGTTGTCGCCGAAACGAAAGACCCGGTTCTTACGATATGGAAACCGCACCCGTTGCAGCAATATAAGATCGCATCTCGTATTGTGTTAGGCATGGATTGGTCATATGTTCTCACAATGGAGATGCTTTTTTACAAAATAAAAGCAGTCTCCGCACAGCCAGAAAAAAGAAAGGAGTCTGCTTTTTTATGATGGACGAAGAAAAAATCAAACAGGGGATCCGCCTGCTTCTGGAGGGGATCGGGGAAGATGTAAACCGCGAAGGACTTCTGGAAACTCCCGACAGAATTGCCCGTATGTGCAAAGAAATCTACGGAGGACTGGAAAAGGAAGCGGATAAATATCTGGCCAAACAGTTTTCCGCCCAGGACAGCGAGATGGTGATCGAAAAAGATATCACCTTCTATTCCACCTGCGAGCACCATCTGCTTCCCTTCTACGGGAAAGCCCATATCGCCTATATACCGGACGGCAAGGTGGTGGGCTTAAGCAAGCTGGCCCGCACAGTGGAGGTCTACGCCAGACGCCCCCAGATACAGGAAAAAATGACGGTTCAGATCGCGGACGCCCTGGAACGGTGCCTGAAGCCCAGGGGAGTCATGGTGATGCTGGAAGCGGAGCACACCTGCATGACCATGCGGGGCATCAAAAAGCCCGGCTCTAAAACCGTTACCACCGCCACCAGGGGCTGTATGAAAGACGATTATGAAAAGCAGAAAATGTTTCTGCAGATGGTAAGAGGCTGATCGATGGAACGGATACAGAAAATCTGGGAACACCCCCTCTATCAGCAGTGCCTCTCCCGGATCCGCGCGCTGGAAGAAAACCGAATATTCTGCCGCCACACCCCGGAACACTTTCTGGACGTGGCCAGGCTTGCCTGGATCCAGGTTTTGGAACAGGGACTTGACGTATCCCGCCCCGTCGTGTACGGGGCGGCTCTTCTTCACGACATCGGGCGCTTCCGCCAGTATGAGGAACAGATCCCCCATGAACAGGCCAGTGCGGAACTTGCAGAGCAGATTCTGCCCGCCTGCGGTTTTTCCCTCCGGGAGACCCGGCAGATTCTGGACATGATCGGCTCTCACCGCCGCAAAGAGCATTCCGACCCTGTGAACGCCGCTTTTTACCGGGCGGACAAACTGTCCCGGTGCTGCTTTCTGTGCCGGGCCAGGGAGGAATGTGACTGGTCCCCTGAAAAAAAGAATCTCACCATAAAGTATTAGACTTTTGCGGCAGCACAGGCCCGACGGCTTTTTGCCGCTTCCGGACCGGAAAGGAAAGACATCATGAAAATCGGAAACCGAGAATTTGACACCCGCAGCCATACTTACATTATGGCGATTCTGAACGTAACCCCTGATTCCTTCTCCGACGGCGGAAAATGGAACAGCCTGGACGCCGCCCTGGCCCATACGGAGGAAATGATCCGTCAGGGAGCGGATATCATTGACGTAGGCGGTGAATCCACCCGCCCGGGCCATCTCCGGATTTCCGACGAGGAGGAGGCCGCCCGCATCGCTCCCGTGATCGAAGCCATCCGGCAGCGGTTTGACATCCCTGTCTCTGTGGATACCTACAAGTCGGCGGTAGCCGAAACCGCCCTGCAGGCAGGCGCCCATCTGATCAACGATATCTGGGGGTTTCAGTACGACGAAAAAATGGCCCCCCTCACCGCCCGGTACGGCGCGGCCTGCTGCCTGATGCACAATAAAGACCAGGCCGTATACCGGGATTTTTTCCCGGATGTGCTCCGGGAGACGGCCCGCTGCGTCCAGACGGCTCTGGACGCCGGGGTCTCACCGGACAAAATCATACTGGATCCGGGCATCGGCTTTGGCAAAACCTATGAGATGAATCTGGAAACCATCCATCATCTGGAGCGGTTCCACGCCCTGGGCTATCCCCTTCTTCTTGGCACATCCAAAAAATCCGTGATCGGCCTGACCCTGGATCTGCCTGCCGGCCAGCGCCTGGAGGGCACCCTGGTGACCACGGTGATGGCGGTGGAAAAAGGCTGCGCCTTCGTGCGGGTCCACGATGTGGAAGCCAACCGCAGAGCCATTCTCATGACCAGAGCGATTCTGGATCATCGCAAACCTGACAGGTAAAAAAGGAGGATCCCTCTATGGATCGTATCTACATTAAAAATCTGGAAATTTTTGCAAACCACGGCGTTTTCCCGGAGGAAAACCGTCTGGGACAAAAATTTGTGGTGTCGGCCATTCTTTTTACCCACACCAGAGAGGCCGGCAAAACCGATGACCTGACAAAGTCCATCCATTACGGAGAGGTGAGCCGGCAGATCAAAGAATACATGGAAAATCATACCTGCAAGCTCCTGGAGACGGTGGCGGAAGGGCTGGCCGAAGAGCTGCTTCTCACCCGGCCTCTTCTGGAGCAGGTACAGCTGGAGATTAAAAAGCCCTGGGCTCCCGTGGGTCTTCCTCTGGAAACGGTATCCGTGGAGATTACCCGGGGATGGCATACCGCTTACATAGCCCTGGGCTCCAATATGGGGGACAAACAGGCTTATCTGAATATGGGCGTAGACGGACTGGCCCGGACAAAAGGCTGCGCGGTGGAAGCCGTATCCGATTTTATTGTGACCGCCCCTTACGGCGGTGTGGAACAGGATGATTTCCTGAACGGCGCCATGCGGATCCGCACGCTGCTGACTCCCTTTGAACTGCTGGACCGTCTCCATGAGATTGAGGCGGAGGCGGACCGGAAGCGTGTTATCCGCTGGGGCCCTCGGACCCTGGACCTGGATATACTTCTCTATGACGATGAAATCCTGGATACTCCCCAGCTGCATATCCCCCACATTGAGATGCACAAACGGGATTTTGTGCTGAAACCTCTGGCTCAGATCGCTCCCTGGGTGCGCCATCCCATATACAAAAAAACCGTGGAAGAGCTGCTGGAACAACTGTGATTCCGCCCGCCGGACGTCCGCTCGTGCAGGCACGGCGGCCGCCCTCCGGGCGCACCACCACAAAAACAGGAAACCGCTTTGCTGCGATTTCCTGTTTTTTATTTTCATTTTAAATATTCAGTTTTTAATAGTTTGTTTTTTCCTTTGTTGTCGATGTATTTTATGTTATCAATCGGAGGGTGATTTTCCTGCTTTTCTATTTGATAGATATCCTTCGATATCTTTCTGGTATTATATTACAAAGGCGCTTCAAACATCTGACTTTTCAGACATCCAAAACTATTCTCATAATATTTATTCCGTCCTTTTACCGGAATTATAAAAAATTTTGATTTCTGGTAACTACTGTAGTTTCTTTCCATCAATATCTCTTATAACTTCATGTAAATGTGGTACCTTTTTTTCTGTTCAATATAACGAGTAAAGGTGCCTCCGGCCTTTTTTCAATTCCCTCTCCGATTTATCGTGAAATTCGATCTCTTATGAAAACTGGCACCTGAGGTCTTTTTTGCAGGAACCTTTTACTGCACCACTGTTATATTGAAGATAAAATTCTGCAATGTCCATGGGACCCGACCTCCTTTTTCCGATTTTCAAATATTACTGAGAAAATCTATTTTAGCAACTCCACCTGTAACAAACAACTAAATAACATTTGGTCTAGTTATGTAGTTAAGGTGTTTTGTTGTTATCTGTATACTACCATCATTGTTTTGATTTGTCAACTATTTTATTTATAATTTTTTAAATTTCTGAAATTATATCATTATCGCCATTTTATTCTGTCATGTTATTGTGCAATTCTGGCTTATACACAGGGCAAAGAGTTCCGCTGCGCGGAACTCTAGCGCCGAGCGCGGTCGCCTCTGCGACAAGTTTCTGCTTCGCGCGAGTGCGCATCCCGCGGAGCGTTCTTATTTCATCAGGAACGAAGTTTCCTGTAAAATAAGCGATAGCCGTTCTGCTCTCTTCGAAAGTTAAGAACGGCTATCGCTTGATAGTAGATTTTTACAGCTTCACAATCTATTTCACCCGGTTATAATTGATCAGACAGCCGTCCAGAATAATCTGGCGCTCATCGTCCGTCATCTCCCCCAGGTTCAGCACGAACTCCTTCATGCCTCCGTCTTTCACCACCCAGGCTTTTACCTGAGACGCTTTATCCTTCACTGCCTGGCGGATGCCGGGAATGAACAGATAATCGTGGTTGGCAAAAGGCAGATCTCCTTCCGGAATCAGGAAGGGCAGCATACCCCAGTTGATCAGGTTGGAGCGGTACCGCTTGGTGGCGTAGCTGTTGGCAATGTTGGCCCAGCCGCCCAGCACCTTCTGGCAGGAAGCCGCCTGCTCTCTGGCAGAACCGTCTCCGGGCTTCACCGCAAAGATGGTGGAACCGATGCCCATATTCTTTTCATTTACCTCCGGATAAGCGGCTCTCACTGCATTCAGCACAGAAGCCAGCTCCGGAAGAGCCTTCACCGGATCTTCTCCTGCCTCCAGCGCTTTCTGACCCTTCTGCACCTCTTTCGCCAGTCCCACATAGGCGGGATCCTTTCTGGAAAGAGTAAATTCTGCCAGTCCCAGCGGATTGGAGCGGTAAGAGGAGGTCTCGCCGGAGGGGATCAGCTCGTCTGTGGTGGTTACCGGATCATGAATCTCGGAAACCACTTTCAGAATCAGGTTTTCCGGCAGTTCGCACATAGCGGGCCAGTCTTTGATGTTGGGCCCCATCTTGATCTCCACCGTGGGATCCGCCGCGCCTTTGCTGTCAAATACCCGGTTGGCATAGATACTGCTGTCGAAGAAGTAGGCCGGATGCGTAAATTCCGTATCCATCTCAGTCGCGGCTGTCAGATAGCCCTTATTGGCAGCTGTAGCCGCGATGGAACGGGCGTCCATCAGCGCCACGGAGGCAATCTGTCCGCTCTGGAGCTTGGAACCCTCCCGGTTGGGGAAGTTTCTGGTGGAATGACGGATACTGAAACCGTTGTTGGCCGGAGTGTCACCCGCGCCGAAGCAGGGGCCGCAGAAAGCAGTCTTCACCACGGCGCCGGACCGGATCAGGTCTGCCAGCCTTCCGTTTTTCGCCAGTTCCATATAAATAGGTGTGCTGGCCGGATAAACGCTCAGCGTGAACTCATCGCTGCCGATGAATTTATCCCGCAGAATATCCGCCGCGTCACAGATGTTTTCGTAGCCGCCGCCGGCACATCCGGCAATAATCCCCTGGTCCACATAGAGCTGTCCGTTATGTACCTTATCCTTCAGGGTAAAGTCCACGGCTCCATCCAGACTCACTCTGGCCCGTTTCTCCACATCGTCCAGTATATCCGCCAGATTGGCCTTCAGTTCCTCGATGGTGTAGGTATTGCTGGGATGGAAGGGCATGGCGATCATGGGTTTCACCTGATCCAGATCCACATAGACCATGCCGTCGTAGTAGGCCACAGGTCCCGGATTCAGTTCTTTATAATCGCCGCTTCTGCCGTGAATCTCATAGAACTCTTTTATGGTGTCGTCCGTTCTCCAGATGGAGGACAGACAGGTAGTCTCCGTGGTCATCACGTCCACGCCGATGCGGAAATCCGCGCTCAGATTGGAAACGCCCGGCCCCACAAACTCCATCACCTTATTGTTTACATACCCGTTTCCGAATACGGCTCCGATAATAGCCAGGGCCACGTCCTGAGGGCCCACTCCCTTTGCGGGAGAGCCGGTCAGGTAAATGCCGATCACGCCGGGCATATTGATATCATAGGTCTGGGACAGGAGCTGTTTCACCAGTTCCGGTCCTCCCTCTCCCATAGCCATGGTGCCCAAAGCTCCGTAGCGGGTATGGGAGTCCGAACCCAGAATCATCTGGCCGCCGCAGGCCAGCATCTCTCTGGCGTACTGATGGATCACCGCCTGATGAGGGGGCACATACACGCCGCCGTACCGCTTGGCGCAGCTTAAGCCAAACATATGGTCATCTTCATTGATGGTGCCGCCCACAGCGCACAGGGAGTTGTGGCAGTTGGTCAGCACATAGGGAATGGGAAACTTTTCCAGGCCTGACGCTCTGGCCGTCTGGATAATCCCTACAAAAGTAATATCATGGGAAGTCAGCTTGTCAAACTTAATTTTCAGCTTTTCCATGTTTCCTGAAGTGTTATGGGACTTCAGAATGGAGTAGGCAATCGTCTCTTTCGCCGCTTCCTCCTTTGCGGGCGCGCTTCCTGTTTTCTGTGTCAGAACCGCAGCCGCATCCCGGCCATCTTCCACAATATCTGTGCCGTTCACCAGGTAAACGCCGCCGTCATATAATTTAATCATAGTCTATCCTCCGCTTTATCTGTTTAATCCTTGGTATCCATTATAAAGTTTTGACCCGCATAATTCAAGAAGGACTTTCCGCTTCATAGGGCAGCGGATAATTGGTAATCATCAGATGCTGGGCCGACTTGTCATTCCGGTCCCGAAAGCTGACTACATACTTTTTATCAAACATTCCCACATACAGTTTCCGGCCTCCCGCCGTTTTCTTTCCCTCAGGATAAAGAGATCGGATAAAGTCCGTATTCTTAATAACCAGCATAAAACGGGCCCGGCACCGCTTCAGAAGGAAATCGGCAAGCCGCTCCTGGTCCCGGCGGTCAAATTCGTTTCCGGCGTAAGTGCTAAACTCCGAGTCATAGGGCGGGTCCAGAAATACAAAATCTTCTTCTCCCGGTTCATGGATTCGGAAAAATTCTTCAAAATCCAGATTTTCCACAACCGTCCCGGCCAGGTGCTCTGCCAGTTCCTTCTCCTGAAAATACTGTATCTTTTTGGTCATAAATTTTTTATTATAGGAAATCCCTCCGTAGGGCACGTTAAATTTCCCGTCCCGGTTATAGCGGAACATGGAGGAATAGCAGTATTCCCGGATAAAAAAATACAGGGCCGTGGCATGGGGCTCACCGATCTTAAGTTCCCCGGTCCGGTTATAAAGAGAACGAAAATGGATGTAGGCGGCGTTTTTTACCGCTCCCTCCAGGTTCAAAACCAGATCCTCCCCGCTTAATTTCCCCCTCTGCTTCTCCAGCTTTCTCATGCGCTCCATCTTGTCCTTCAGGCTTTTTCCCAGCTGAGGCACAAATTCCTCTATCTTCTGCAAAAAGCAGGTTTTCATGACTGCTTCAAATTCTGTCCCCCGCCTTTTAAGGAACTCATCCGCAAGACGTCCCAACGTTTTTGCGCTCTTTTTTCGGCAATCCGTGTAAATACCCGTCAGTTCCTCCATACAGTCTGCCGTGACCCGGTTCAGCGTTTCCCAGCAGTGCTCCATCTCCCAGGCTTTCCGCAGAAATTCCGGATTCTGTTTCTGCACCATGCGGTACAGGCTCGCCAGCTCCGTAGATTTGTCATTGATAAAGCTGCGGCCGGCCCGGACGGCAAAGTACACCGCGCCGCCTCCCACAAAGGGTTCATAATAGTCCCGGCAGCCTTGGGGCAGGCTGGGGAGAATATATTTCAGTTCTTTTTCCTTTCCGCCCGGATATTTCAGAAGCGGCGCCAGTCTCTCCTCCCGGGCCCGCATGCTGCCTTTTTCCCGCCGCATCCGATCAGTCTCCTCCATCCACTCCGGAATGCAGGCGTCTATACATTTTTCCCACTCCTGATAATTCCCGCACTGATAAGCCTTTTCCGTCATTTTCTCCAGAAGCTTCTCCAGATCCTCCATGCTCCCTTCTTTCCGGTAGAGATAGGACAGAACCGCCTTATACTGTTTAATTGTAAGGGGGATCACCGGCACAGGCGCTCCCATCCAGCTTTCACGGTTTAAAACGAAAAACTGCCACATCGTCCGATGATGTATACGGGAAGAAAGAAACAGCCCCAGAACCCGCCTGTTTCCATATTCCCGTATAAACTCCAGCACATGGTCGATCACACTGGAGCCCTCATGCTCCCACTGGCGTACCCCGGTCATCAAAGACACTTCCGGCACAATGACAAAGTTATCCCCATAAACTTCCATATCCGGTGTATTTCCCACGCCGGGGGCAAAGCTTTTAGGCGTCAAATCTTCCTCAATCCGGAAGTTCCGTTTCACTTTATGGCGGCCATTTACCGCAATTAAAGACTTCCATGTATTCACTTCCAGCCAGAGCGCGCTCATATCATCATTATCCAAAATATTAGAAAAGCGGTCTAAAATTGCCTGACGCTCCTCTCCGGTCTTAGACTGTACCCGAATAAAGTATTCTTCATTCCGGGATGCAATCGCATTGCTCAGGATCGTCTCATAATCCTTCAGTTCCTCTACCTTTTCCGTGGAAGACGCCAGATCTATAATTTCCCGGATTCTCTCTCTGGAAAGCCCAGCTCCTTCCTTCTGCTCCTGCTCCAGAAGCAGCCTTGCTTTCGACAAAATGATGATCCTGCGCTCATTCGGTTTCTCCCAGGGCAGGGATACACCGGCGCAGCTGCCAAACCATGCCATATAATCATCCAGATCCGCAAAAGTCCGGGGCCAGGAAAATATATATTTTTCCTGTAGCATCTTTACCTTCTCAGCGGAATGAACCGCCACTCTCAGCTTAGAGGCAATGCTCCGGCCAGAAACAGAAAACAGACCCGTGTAGACTAGGGATCTGGAGAAAGCCTCCGCATATTCATAGTAACTGTCCGCCTGGTTCTGCATAGCGCCGTAATGTGCCTTATACACCTTGGCAAACAGTTTTTTTACTTTCTCTGTATCATTCTTGTTTTCCAGTTCTGCGTACGCCTCTTTAAAGCAGCGTATGGCTTTTATCGCCGAATCTGTTTGTCCCGAATCATCACAACCAAACAGCAGCGCCAGCTCACTGCGGTTTAAACTTTCAAATTCCCGAAACGCCTTCAGCACCAGCTGAAAAGGAAACACAAAATGGCCTTTTTTCATTTCCCACGGTTCGTATGTATAATTGGGCAGGCGCAGTTTCAGAAGCTGTTTCAGATAATCCTCATCATCAAACAGTTTCTGAACGATTCGGCGTCCCATTTCTGTCACCGCGATCTCTCCGCTGGTTTTTACATAGCCAAAACCGAAAAATTCAAAAGCGCCTTTATCCATTCTGCCGTTAGCTTCTGTTTCTTTCAGGTCCTTTTTCCCCGACAGATACTCTCTGGCAGAGACAGTGGAAAGCCAAGAATCCTCATCCCTGTGGGCATCATAAATATAAGTCCGCCGTATCGGATGCACTGCTTTCCCGTCCCGCCGGCTGACGCTGTCGGATTTCTGATTCCAGTTCTCCCCTTCCAGCCTGGCAAAACAGGGAAACCACTGAACAGTTCTGATTATGCTTCTTGGTTTTGTTTTCCATGACCAGCTCATGCCTGCTCTCCTTTACTTTCCATAGCCAAAGCTAAGATACCTCTCTTTTTGTCCCCGCGCCAGATTAAAAAACTCTGCTTCCGGGGTGTTTGTATCTTGCATCGGACAAACACTCCGGAAGCAGAGCCTTCTCTCTGTCATGCCGCGGCAGTCTCTGCCGCTTTATTTCTCATCCCACTAGCAGGCGGAACTTCTGAGCTTCCTTTTCGCTGTTAATCTTCTGGATCTCAGCTCCCAGGCTCCTCAGCTTCTCATCAAAGTTTTCATATCCACGCTGGATATAGACAATGTCATCCACAACGGTAATGCCTTCAGCAGCCAGTCCTGCAATCACCAGGGCCGCTCCCGCTCTCAGATCCGGCGCGCTGACTCTCGCTCCCGTCAGCTTTTCCACGCCCGTAATGATGGCGGTATTTCCTTCTACCTTGGCCACAGCTCCCATGCGGGCCAGTTCATCCATATACTTAAACCGGTTCTCAAAAATGCTCTCCGTCACGATGCTGGTGCCGGAGGCCAAGGCCAGGGCCACACCGATCTGGGGCTGCATATCCGTGGGATAACCGGGATAGGGAAGGGTCTTTACATTGGTGCAGGTCAGACGCTTGGAGGCCACAACTCTCACAGCGCTGTCAAATTCTTCCACCTCGCAGCCGATCTCCAGCAGTTTGGCCGAAGTAGCTTCCAGATGTTTGGGAATTACGTTCTTCACCATCACATCCCCCTTGGTGGCGGCAGCCGCAAACATAAAGGTGCCCGCCTCAATCTGATCGGGAATGATGGAATACTCGGTGGCGTGCAGTTTTTCCACGCCACGGATACGGATCACATCCGTACCGGCGCCCTTGATGTTGGCGCCCATGCTGTTCAAAAAGTTGGCCACGTCCACCACATGGGGTTCTCTGGCGCAGTTCTCAATAATCGTGCGGCCTTCCGCCATAGCGGCTGCCATCATAATATTGATGGTCGCTCCCACGGAAACCGTATCCAGATAAATATGGCTGGCCCGCAGGTGATCCGCTTCCGCGCAGATAGAACCGTTGCGGATGGACACATGGGCACCCAGAGCCTTAAAGCCCTTCAGATGAAGATCAATGGGGCGGCTTCCGATATTGCAGCCGCCGGGCAGAGGCACCTCTGCTTTCTTATATTTCCCCAGAAGAGCGCCCAGCAGATAGTAAGAGGCTCTGATTTTTTTGATATATTCATAGTCCACGCTGACGCCGCCGATCATGGAGCTGTTGAGCATCACCGCATGGCGGGTAATACGCTCCACCTTTACGCCAATGCCTGCCATGGCCTCCAACATCACATTAATATCCTTTACATCCGGCAGGTTTTCAATCAGGACCGTCTCATCCGTCATAATAGCCGCAGCCAGAATACCCAGAGCCGCATTTTTCGCTCCGCTGATGTCTACTTCGCCAACCAGCGGGTTGCCGCCCTTAATAATGTACTGTTCCATAAAACACCTCTGTAAATTTATTTATACTTTTCCCCTGCATGTCCGGCATCCTTCCCCAAAGACGCCGAAGCTGTTTCCTCTTATCTTCTATCGGTTATTTTTCGTTATTCCATCTGTTTCTATGCGGCCGGAATCCGGCTTGCAATCATTCCCATTATAGCATAGAATTAACATTTGTAAATAAAAATTAATTTTTCCGTCGTTTTACACTATAACCGAAGGTTCCCAGCCGCTTTCCAAGGGCAAAATACTCCCCGTGGGAGTACACCGCCAGCCCGGCTTTGTTCAGTTCCAGCTTTCCCTTCTCATTCATCCAGCTCTCATCCACGTCCACCGCCAGCACGCTGGCAAGGAACATATGATGGCTTCCCAGCTCCAGCACCTGCTCCACCCGGCATTCAATGTTTACGGGACTTTCCCCGATCAGGGGCGCCGCCACTTGGGAGGCCTTCAGCGGCGTCAGCCTCATCTCTTCAAATTTATCCACATCCCGGCCGGACCGCACGCCGCAGTAATCCGCGGCCCGCACCAGCTCTTCCGTGGTAAGGTTTATCACAAATTCTCCCGATTCCCGGATCATATGATAGGAATGCCGCTCCGGCCTTACGGAAATGGACACCATGGCAGGAGAACTGCACACCGTCCCTGTCCAGGCCACCGTAATAATATTGGGACGCTCTCCCGCAAGGGCGCAGCTTACCATCACCGCCGGGAGAAGGTACAGCATATTTCCAGGCTTCCAGACCTGACGGGCCGTCCCCGCCGTTTTTTTCTTTTCTGATTTCATCTTCTACACCTCGCTGCTGCGGCTGATGGCCCACATCAGGGCGGGCACCACCTGTTTCTTTCTGGATACCACTCCCGGCACCACTGCCGCATTGTCCGCCACTTTGGCAGGCGGAAAAGCACTTTCCACCAGCTCTGCGCAGTCCTGCCCGTAGCAGAGCATTTCCGTAGACTCCTCAATAATATTGGTCAGCATGAAAAGGATCATATCCAGGCCGTGCTCCCTGCAGGCCTTCTCCAGAAACGGCCCCATCCGGGACTTGATCTCCCCCAGTTCTCCCTGGCTCATGGAGGTTACCTGGCCGATGCCCAGCTTATGGTCTCCGATATCAAACGTCTTAAAATCCTGGTAAAAGATTTCCTCCGGGGTTCTGCCCCGCAGGCTGCTGCCCGCCGCAAACATTTTCCGGGCAAAATCCTCGCACTGGATGCCCGCGGTCTCCGCCAGGACTCTGGCCTCGCTCCGGTCTGCCTCCGTGCAGGTGGGCGAACGGAACATCAGCGTATCGGACAGGATCGCGCCGCAGAGCAGTCCCGCGATAGAAGGCGGAACCGGCACCCCCTTTTCCTGATACATCTGGGCTACAATGGTAGCCGTACATCCCACCGGCTGGTTCCGGAAATAAACCGGCGCCATGGTTTCCAGGGAGCCGATGCGGTGATGGTCAATAATCTCCAGGATTTCCGAATCCTGCACATTGTCCACCGCCTGGGTGATTTCATTGTGGTCCACCAGAATCACCGCCCGCTTGCGCACTCCCAGCAGGTTCCGGCGGGATATCATGCCCACGTAGCAGCCCTGTTTATCCAGAATCGGGAAATCCCGGTAGCGCTTCTTGGACATAACCTCCCGGATTTCATCCGTATAGTCTGTCAGGCGGAACGAAATCAGGTTCTCTTTTTTCATAAAAAAGTCCACCGGCATGCTCTGGTTGATCAGCCTGGCCACCTCATAGGTATCCAGGGGCGTCACAATCACCTTGCACCCCCGGTCCCTGGCCATATGCTGAATGGTTCGGGAGACGGGAGCTCCCAGACACACCACAAGACATCCCGCGTTCATCTCAATGGCGCACAGCTGGGATTCATACCGGTTTCCCAGAATCACCATGTCATGCTCCTCGATATAATTTTCCATTACGTCCGGGTTCGCTACCGCTATCACCACTTTGCCCTTCTCAAAGTAGTCGTCCACGTCTCCCACTACCATCTGGGCTTCCAGCGTTTCCAGAATGTTCCGGTAGGGCGTTCTGGCGGTGGATACGATGGAGCTGTCGTGTTCCTCCATATAGGATTTGGCAATGTCATTGATGGTGATCAGGCCGTGAAGATGATCCTCCTCATCGGTAATGGGCAGCGTAAAAACATTCTGGCCCCGCATCAGGGTCCAGGCGTTTTTCACGGAAATATGGCTTCTGACCCCGGGCACCTCCCGGATCTCCATATCCTTTACCCGGGTTCCGATATTGTCCAGAAAAAGGGGCTGTTCCATTTTAAAATAGTCCAGCACATACTGAGTCTCCGCCGATACCTGACCCGCCCTGGCCGCCACGTAGCTGCAGCTGTCGTCTGTTCTGCTTTTCAGATAGGCGTAGGCAATGGCAGAACAGATGGAATCCGTATCCGGATTTTTATGTCCCACCACGCAGACGGTCCGTTTTCTGATGGTTCCCTGCTGCTCCAGATGTTCCTCTGCCCGCTCCACTGTCATACTTTTCCTCCCTTTTTCATAGCGTCGGTGTACAAGGGGCAATACGCCTCTGCCCGGGACGTTTCCCCGCAGGTTCCTGTTATTTTTTCACCAGATCCCAGTAGCTGGTGCCGTCCAGCCGTTCATCCACTCCCAGCATATCCAGCACGGTGGCGCCGATATCCGCGAAAGTACTTCTGGTTCCGATGGAAACGCCGCCCTTTACAGGCGCGCCGTAAATCAGCATGGGCGTATATTCTCTGGAATGATCCGTGCCTTTAAATCCGGGATCGCATCCGTGATCCGCCGTAATAATCACCACGTCGTCCTCCCGCATCTTTTCCATAAACTGGCCCAGCTGGCGGTCAAACACAGTGGCGGCGTTGGCATAGCCGTCAATATCGTTTCTGTGCCCGTACATCATATCAAAATCCACCAGGTTCACAAAACACAGTCCGTTAAAGTCCTCATCCATATAGGCCAGGGTTTTTTCCATGCCGTCCTCGTTGCAGGTCATGGATACCGTATGGTCAATGGCCTGCCCCGCGAATATATCATAGATTTTTCCTACCCCGTAGGTATCAAATCCATGCTCCTTTAAGCTCACCATCATGGTTTTCCTGGGCGGTATCAGTGAAAAATCATGACGGTTTCTTGTCCTGGTAAAGTCTGCCGCGCAGGTTCCCACAAAGGGTCTGGCAATCACCCGGCCCACTCCGTGCTTTCCCTGCAGAATCTCTCTGGCAATCCGGCAGTCCCGGTACAGCTCCTCCAGCGGAACCAGTTCCTCATGGGCCGCAATCTGGAATACGGAATCCGCAGATGTATACACGATCAGGTTCCCTGTCCGCAGATGCTCCTCGCCGTAATCCCGGATCACATCCGTGCCGGAGTAGGGCTTATTGCAGAGCACGCCTCTTCCGGTCTGCTCGGAGAAAGGAGCCAGCACTTCCTGGGGAAACCCGTCCGGATAGGTGGGCAGAGGACTAGAGGAAATCATTCCCGCAATCTCCCAGTGTCCGATGGTGGTATCCTTCCCCATGGAAGCCTCCGCCATACGTCCGTAGGAACCGATGGGATTTTCCACACCCTCCCCGCAGGCAACGCCGTCGATATTAAACAGCCCCATCTTTTTCATATTGGGGGTATCGTATTTTTCCGATTTCACAATGGTAGCCAGTGTATTGGCCCCCACATCGCCGAATTTATCCGCATCCGGCAGCCAGCCGATGCCGTAGCTGTCCAGTACAATTACAAAAACTCTTTTCACGCTCATAGTTTTCTTCCCCTCTCATTATAATATCAGCTTCAGTTTAACATATTTTCCCGTTTTTGGATACTATTATCCGTTTTTTGGCTGCCTCTTCCTTTTCTGCTATGTGAATTTTTTACAATATCCAATTTTATTTTTTCTCTTTTTTGTGTATTTTATTATGTTTTAACTTTTTGTTCACACTTTGTTCATATATAGATGCTATAGTAAAAACAGTTCTTGAGAAGGTATTCTCAATCCATATGACGTAATGGTTTCATTACTCATATTGATAAATTTTTTCATAATAGCCCCGGCAGCTGCTGCCGGGGCACTCCTCATTTTCAGGGGTTTTTCACGCTTTCCCCATCTTCCCTTTTCCTTTGCCTTTTCCTGTTTCGGTTCTCACCGCTCTATGCCGTCCCTGGCCGGCTGTCTGCAGTCAAAGGGATGCTTGATTTTCCGTATTTCCGACACATAATCCGCCAGATCCACCAGTCTCTCTCCCGGGTTCTGTCCGGTCAGAATAACTTCCAGCTTATCCGGTTTATGCTTCAGAAATTCTACCGTCAGATCCTCGCTCAGCAGCCCTGCCCGTATCGCGTAAACCGCCTCGTCCAGAAACAGCACGTCAAAATCTTCCTTCTTCGCCTTCTCCGTTACCTTCCTGAACTGCTCATCATAAAATTCTCTTCTCTGGCGGCGCTCCTCCTCTGTCAGCTGAAAGCTGAATTTCTCTTCCGCCAGTCCTTCCAGCATGGTAATTCCCTTTACCCCGGCCAGGGCTTTCCGCTCGCTGGTGGAATTGTCCTTCATAAACTGATAGATCAGCACCCTGTATCCGTATCCCGCTGCCCGCAGGCAGAGTCCCATACCGGTGGTCGTTTTTCCCTTCCCGTCTCCGCAGTAAATATGGATCAGACCGGTTCCCTTTCTCGCAGATTTTTTTTCCATTTATAGCCTCCCTATGTCTTTGGCGCGCACTCCGTTACGATTCACAGGTCCTGCATCTCCATGCGCAAAACCAGCCAGCTTACGCTGTCTGTCGCTGCTTTGCAGCTCACGTTTTGCTTATGGAGGTGCAGTTCCTGATTCCGGTCATGGATGGAGGCGGCTGCTGCCTGCAATTTCCTTTGCAGCGGCAGCCGCCTCCATCCATGACCTGTGAATAGTAACTTTATTTCCAGTGTATCACAGGGAGAAAATCTTTACAACCGGATTGCAGGGGTGGTATGATAAGGCGTAAACAGTCTGATACCGTGATTTAAACAGGAGTACATAACAGATGAAAAAATCCGTACCTATACGCCGCCGTGGGACGGCCGCCCTGCTTGCGGGGCTGGGACTGCTTCCCGCTCTTGCCGGAGGAAGCCGGCCCGTCCTGGCCGCCGGGCTTCCCGAAGAAACGGAGCTTGTCCGCGAAACGGAAAACGGCGCTGGCCCTTCCGGGACAGAAGAAACGGTTTCTTCCGATTCTTTATCCGCCTTCGCCGAGCTGGCCGCCCTGAGCCCCGCCCAGCTGGCAGTCCGGAAGGATCTGCTGCAGCTGCGCGTCCGGCTGGGGGATGATTTCTTTTTCCCTATGACGGCAAAAGAAGCGTCCATGGAAGAGTGCCGGCACGACAGCCTTTTATCCCGCGCGGCAGAGTTAAGCCGGACGCCTTTAACCTTTGATACGCTGCCCGGCTGCCCGCTGCCGGTCTACACTGTCCGGTCCATTGAACAGCTGGAGCGTCAGGTCATTTCCCTGACAGAAAGCTACAGCGGCCAGTGGTCCGTCTATGTGAAAAACCTTACCACCGGAGATACTTTTACCGTAAACGACGTGCCCATGAAATCCGCCAGCGTCATGAAACTGTTTGTGATGGGAACGCTCTATGAGGCCATTGCCGACGGGGAGCTGGAACGCACCCAGGAAGTGACGGATCTGCTTACCACTATGATCTGCGACAGCAGCAACGAAGCCACCAACCGGCTTCTGGCCATGATGGGAGACGGCAGCTATGCCGCCGGCATTGAAAAAGTCAACGACTACATCGTCAGCCACGGCTACAGCGCCATGACCCATGAGTACAACGGCTTTAACGATCCGGCTACCATAAATGATCCGGACCACAGCAACCAGATTTCCGCTGCCGACTGCGGGCTTCTTCTGGAAAGAATCTACCGCAGAACCTTCGGCTCCCGCCAGATCTGCAATGAGGTGGAGGAACTGATGCTGAACCAGAATACCCGGTACAAAATTCCCGGAGGGCTTCCCGAGGATGCCCTGGTGGGGAACAAGACCGGCGAGATGAGCACCGTGGAAAATGACGTGGCGATTGTGTACGCGGACCGAAGCGACTACATTCTCTGCGTCCTCTCCCAGGACTGGGACAGCGGCGATACAGCCATCAGCCACATTCAGGAAATCTCCGCCCTGGTTTACGAATTTTTCCAGGATCCCGCCTACTATGGAGAACAGGCGTCCGATACCTTTGAGGAGCTGGCAGAGTTGTCCGCCTGGGAAAAAATTCTGGAAATCCGGCAGGCCGAAGAAACGGAAAGTGAAACCGAAGAAGAAGAGACGGAAACCGAGTCAGAGCTGCTTGACCTGGAAGCGGCCTTTCCGCTGCTGTATCCCGACTCAGCGGAAGCGTCCCCTGCTTTGGATGAAACGGAGCCCGTCACGGAAGCAGACTCTGACGGGCAGGAGGAACTTTCATGAGAATATGGGGAAAAATCTGGAAAGACAACCATCTTGTGCGGGATGCGGTCATCACAGATGAAAGCGACGACACCCGCACCCACAAAATTTTTCATGCCCTGGACGAGCTCTGCCTTACCTTTGATCTGGGAAAGCCCATCTGGCTGGACGCCACGATCCGGGAATTTAAGCGGCACAGCAAAGCCCGTTTTTACCAGGACAGCTTTATTGAAGAAATTGAATTTGACTACCTGGAAATCCAGGTACTGGAAGAATAGTTAAACGATCCGGTTCCTCTTCTCTCCCCGCATCCAGGCCTCCAGATTCAGGGCCAGCTCCTGTATCAGCCGCCTTCTGGCTTCCACGCTGGCCCAGGCAATATGCGGGGTGATCAGCAGCTTTCTGCTGTCCTGTATGTCCAGCAGAGGGCTGTCTGCGGGAAGCGGTTCCTTAGTCATCACATCCAGTCCGGCCCCCGCAATCAGCTCTTCCTTCAGAGCCCGGGCCAGATCCTCTTCTTTCACAATCGGCCCTCTTCCCACGTTGATAAACAGGGCGGAGGGTTTCATTCTGCGAAATGCCTCATAATTCATAATGCCTTCCGTCTGAGGCGTCAGAGGGGCATGTACCGACACCACGTCCGAAGTTCGCAGCAGCGTCTCCCAGTCCACCCGTTCATACCGGGAACTGGTATGTTTCCCTGTCGTAGAATAATAAATAACCCGGCAGCCAAAAGCCTCGGCAATCTGCGCCACCCGGCTTCCGATTGCTCCCAGCCCGATAATCCCCCAGGTTTTCCCGGCCAGCTCCCGGAATTTCTCCCCGTAATGGCAGAACAGGCGGGAACGGGAATACGCTCCGGATTTCACATAGTCGTCGAAATACCGCAGTTTTTCCAGAAGATACAGAGCCAGCGCAAACGTATGCTGGGCCACCACATCTGTCGAATAGCCCGCCACGTTGGTCACGGCGATCCCCCTTTTTTCGGCATACGCCAGATCCACATTGTTGGTGCCGGTGGCCGTTATCCCGATATATTTCAGATTTTCCGCCAGCGCCAGCGTCTCTTCATCCATCATAATCTTGTTGGAAAATACCACATCCGCTTCCCTCACCCGCTCTTTTGTCTCCTGCAGCGTGGAAAAATGGTACTGCTCCAGCTGTCCGTACCGGGCAAAGCTGCCAAGATCCATATCATCGCCCAGACTGTCCGTCTCCAGAAATACTAATTTCATCCCGTTCTCCTTTCCCCTTATCCGGAAGATGTTTCAGATGTCCAAAACCTTCCCTGTACATAAAAGGGCCGGCGCAGGTATCCGGAATCTCCGCGCCGACCCGTTTTCCGGGATTTAATCCCCGGATATTATAATCTCTTCAGCAGTTCTTCTCTCTCCTTCTCATAGCCGGGCTTTCCGAGAAGAGCAAACATATTCTTTTTGTAGCTCTCCACGCCGGGCTGATTGAAGGGATTCACGCCCAGAATATACCCGCTGACACCGCAGGCAAATTCAAAGAAATAGAACAGTTCTCCCAGAGAGAACTCATCCTGTCTCGGAATGGTCACCATCAGGTTGGGCACGCTGCCGTCCGTATGCGCCAGAACCGTTCCGTTCATCGCGCTCTTATTGACAAAGTCCACGGTCTTGCCGGCCAGATAGTTCAATCCGTCCAGATCCGAAGCCTCCTCCTTAATCGTCAGCTGGCACTGGGGCTCCTCCACATTCAGGACAGTCTCAAACATAATACGGCTGCCGTCCTGGATAAACTGACCCATGGAATGAAGATCTGTGGTCAGATCCACAGATGCGGGGTAGATACCCTTCTGGTCTTTTCCTTCACTTTCGCCGTATAACTGTTTCCACCACTCAGACACATAGTGCAGGCTGGGCTCATAGTTGGCCAGGATCTCGATCATCTTTCCTTTTCTGTGCAGAATGTTGCGAATCGCCGCGTACTGCATGGCGTCGTTGTGCTCAAAGTCATTCTCCAGGGCCTGCTTTCTGCCGGATGCGGCACCCTCCATCAGTTTCAGGATGTCCGCGCCGCTGACCGCAATGGGCAGAAGGCCTACAGCTGTCAGGACAGAGAAACGTCCGCCCACGTCATCCGGCACCACAAAGGTCTCATATCCTTCCTCTGTGGCCAGCGTCTTTAAGGCTCCTCTGGCTTTATCGGTGGTGGCGTAGATTCTCTTCGCCGCCTCGGCTTTGCCGTACTTGTTCTCCAGCATCTCCTTGAAAATGCGGAAGGCAATGGCAGGCTCCGTGGTCGTGCCGGATTTGGAAATCACATTCACAGAGAAATCCCTGTCTCCGATCACATCCATCAGATGGCTCATGTAGGTACTGCTGATGCTGTTGCCCACAAAATAAATCTCCGGAGTCTTACGGATCTCCTTTGAAACGGAATTGTAGAAATTATGACGCAGGAACTCGATGGCTGCCCGGGCGCCCAGGTAAGAGCCGCCGATGCCGATCACCAGCAGCACTTCGCTGTCCTTCTGAATCTTCTCCGCAGCCTTCAAAATACGCGCGAACTCCTCTTTGTCATAATCCACCGGCAGATCAATCCACCCCAGGAAGTCATTCCCCGCTCCCTTTCTGGAGAGAAGAAGCTCTCTGGCAGACTCCGCAATGGCCTTCATAGACTCCATTTCACTCTCGCGAACCACGCCTGCAGTTCTGGAATAATCAAACGTAACTTTTGACATCTTTGGCATCTCCTTATCTGCTTGATTTTCAGTTCTTTCCAGTAAAGTTTACCATCTGTGCCGCGGTTTATCAAGCCAAAAATTCCATGAGCACCTCCTTCAGGAGCTGTTCCTTCTCCTTTGGGTCCATCTGCTGCAGAATACTTTTTTTCAGCTCCCCGGAAGGACCTCCGCTCCCGGCCTGTCCCTCCCCGCTCTCCTGGGCGGCTGCCGTCTGGGCCAGTCCGCTCCTGGTCCTGGAGAGTGCGTCCTTCAGCTCCCGCTTCTCCTTCTGGGCTCTGGTTTCGCTCCCTCCCGCGGAGTGCCGCTTCCTGCTGATGCTGACGGCCCCCGTCTCCTGGGCGGCTGCTGTCTGGACCTCCGCTTCATTCCTCTCCTCTTCCATGGAGGCAGGAAATTCCACTTCCCGGTAGTCCTTCAGGGCACCGGAATTCTGCAGGTAATCCATCAGCCTGACTTTCAAAGATATATGGCGGTACCGGTTATCCGCAATCCCATAGGCCGCCCCGATCAGCAGCAGGGAAAGAATGCCGGCCAGGATGTAGCTTGTCTGAAGGGAAATATCTCCTCCGCTCCGGTATCGCATCCACAGACCGGCTCCGCAGCACAGCAGGCAGACAGCCAGGGCCCCTCCTCCCAATCGGCTCCACTGGTGCAGGTTCATGCGAAGAAACCGGTAATCCATCATGCTTCTGTCCGCAAAAGATGAAATATCGGCAATCTTCTCATTCAAATGAACGCAGTTTTGAAATCGCTGCTGCATCTGCCGGATAAAGGCGCCTTTCGGCCCGCCCGTATCCTGTATCTCCCCGGTTAATCTTTTGTAGAGGTACCTCAGCAGGAACTGACTTACCACCCCCGCGGCGCAGGCTGCCCCGCAGATGTAAAGCAGAAGATTTTGATCCATGATGAATTGCAGCATAGGAATCCCCCTTTAAAAAATTAGTTGACTAAAAGAGCCTTCCTGCCCGGCGGCGGGTCCGCTCCTTTTGAGTCGTACCGCCATTATAGTCCCCCTTTTTTTATTTGCAAAGCAAAATCGTTCGACAAATTCGCCCTGCATTTTCCGGCGTTTCCTGTCCTGAAATCCACTCTCATGTCACTTCAGCTTTCTTCTGAAGCCGCCTCCGGCCCTGATAAAAATTCTTAACGGGCCATGGCCTCCAGCAGGCCTTCGATCAGATTCACGCTGTGCTGTACCGCCTTTTTCTCAAAAGCGGGATAATCCATGGAAGCGCTGTCATCCGCCTTGTCCGAAATCGCCCGCACCACAATAAAAGGCAGGCCGTTTAAATAGGCGGTCTGGGCAATCGCCGCCCCTTCCATCTCCGTACAGAGCCCCTGAAAGTTCTTCACAATGTATTCCTTTTTTTCCTTATCCGCAATAAACTGGTCGCCGCTTACCACCCGGCCCCGGAATACCTTGATCTCCGGATTCACCCGGCCGCAGACTTCCCCTGCCAGCCGGGACAGATCCTCATCCGCCCGGAAAGAGAACACATCCATCTGAGGAATCTGCCCCAGGGGATAGCCAAAATTTACCGCGTCCATATCATGATGCGCCACGTCTGTGGAAATCACGATATCTCCAATATCAATCCGGGCGTCCAGGGATCCGGCAATCCCCGTATTAATCACGCAGTCCACGGAAAACAGATCCGCCAGGATCTGGGTACACACGGCAGCGTTCACTTTGCCAATTCCGCTTCGCACCACTACCGCCTGCTTTCCCTTCAGTTCCCCCTCGCAGAACTCCATGCCTGCTCGGACAACTGTGCTGACTCCCTTCATATCCGCTTTCAGCTTCTCTACTTCCACATCCATTGCTCCGATAATGCCGATTTTATTCCACGTTCTGACCGTTTCCGCCATGTTCCATTCTCTCCTTTTTATTTACGGCTAAGCCTTTTATTTCTTCTCACCTCCCACCTTATCACAGTTCCGGTGAAAATACCAGCCTTGCAAATACGGGGATATCTGCTATAATGGTGCCAGCACAGAAGATAGAAAGGAGAAATTTCCCTATGGTTTATAAGACACACGGCGTCTGTTCCAGCGCCATTGAATTTGAAGTAAAAGACGGAAAAGTAACCGGCGTCCGCTTCGTGGGCGGCTGCAGCGGCAACACCCAGGGCGTTGCCCGCCTGGTGGAAGGCATGGATGTCCATGAGGCCATCTCCCGCCTGGAAGGCATCAAATGCGGCTTCAAGCCCACCTCCTGTCCGGATCAGCTGGCAAAAGCCCTGAAAGAAGCCGCCGCGCAGTAAAAACATAGGAGGGAAAGCTGCAAATGTACTCTTTTTTTGCAGCTTTCCCTCCTATTTATAGCAGAAAGAAATTCACGCCAGCTTCCAATTCTGGCCCTCTGTCTGCTGCTTCACCATACGGGCATACAGGCCGTTTTGTTTCATCAGCTTTTCCGGCGCGCCTTCTTCTGCCACAGTTCCTTCTGAGAGCACCACAATCTTATCTGCTCCGGCTACAGTGCGCATCCGGTGGGCAATCACCAGCACAGTCTTATCCGCAATCAGGCGGGAAAGAGCGGTCTGAATCAGGGTTTCATTTTCCACATCCAGCGAAGCGGTGGCCTCATCCAAAAGGATAATCGGCGCATTTTTCAGAAAAGCCCGGGCGATGGAAATCCGCTGCCGCTCTCCTCCGGAAAGCGCGCAGCCGTTTTCCCCAATCGTGGTATGCCAGCTATCCGGCAGCTTTTCGGCAAATTCATCCACATTGGCAAGTCTTGCCGCTTCTAATACCTGTTCGTCGGTTGCGTTCTTATTCCCAATCCGTATATTCTCCAGAATCGTATTGTCAAACAGCGTGACGTCCTGAAACACGATAGAAAACAGAGAAAGCAGCGTCTCCGGATCAATTTTGGAAATATCCATGCCGCCCACGGTGATTTTCCCCCGGCTTACATCCCAGAACCTTGCCGCCAGCCGGGAAACCGTTGTTTTGCCGCCGCCGGACGGTCCTACCAGAGCAGTGACTTCACCCTGCTTTGCGGTAAAGGAAACATCTTTCAGTACGGTTTCTCCCGTGTTGTAGGCAAAGCCTACATGATCGAAAGCAATATCATATCCCTTGTTGGAAAGTGCAGTATCTCCCTGCTGAATGGGATGATCCAGAATTTCATTCATACGGGCGATATTGGTGCGGGTGCTGATAACCGCCGCCAGATTTTGCAGCGCCCCCTGCAGCGGATCGTAAAGCCTTGATACGACAAGCAGGAACAGAAAGAAGGTCAGCACGTCAAGACTGCCGCTCATCAGCAGAATCGAACCTGCCAGCGCAACGGTGGCAATTCCCAGCTTTAATACCAGTGATGCGGAAACCACAAAGGCGGCCAGTCCAAATTCATTCAGGATAGAGCGGTGTTCCACAGCGCGGATTTTCTTTTCCAGTCCTTTTAAGTATTCTGTCTCGGCATTGTTGGCCTTCAGGTCCCGCACCGTCTCTATGCACTCCTGAATCCCGTCCGCGCAGGCCATCTTTACATCCATCGCTTTTTGATTGAGCCGTTCCTGCACCTTTGCGGAGAAGCCTACAATGGCAAAGGCCACCGGCAGTACCCAAAGCGCCGCCAGCGCCATGCGCCAGTCCAATACAAAAAGGCTGATGGAAATGAAAACCGTGGAGATCATGGAGCCTGCCAGTTCCGGTATAAAATGGGAAAAGCTCTGCTCCAGAAAGGTACAGTCAGCCATGATGGTGCTGGTAAGATCCGCCAGATCCTTTTTCCCGAAGAAGGACAGAGGGATTTTGCGCAGCCGTTCCGCCAGCGTAATTCTCCGCACGCCGCTTTCCGTATAAGTGGCAAAATACGTGGCGTTGTACTGAATGAAAGTGGTAAGGAAAATCAGGCCCAGGCATACAGCACAGCCGATAATATAAAAGAATATTTTTTTATCGGGAACACCGCCGTTCATCAGATCGGCAACTAAAAAATACAGAAGGCTCACAGGAAACATAAAGGAAAGATTCTGAAGGACGCAGGCAAGGCAGCCTTTCACCAGATCCTTCGCCCCCTGCTCGGAAAGAGCATATCGTTTTTGAAGTTTTTTAATCACTTTATTGTACCTCCTTTGCAACCTTCCACTGAACGGCAAGCTGATAGTCCTTCCACATCCGGCTGAAAATGCCGTCTCTTTCCAGCAGTTCCCGGCTCTTGCCGCTTTCTGAAATTTGTCCGTTTTCAATGACATAGATTTGATCCGCTCCGGTCACCGTGGAGAGCCGGTGGGCGATCATAATTACCGTTTTCCCCTGGGACAGTCTGGAGAAAGCCGCCTGTACGCGGGTTTCATTATCCGGGTCGGCAAAAGCGGTAGCCTCATCCAAGATGATAACAGGCGCGTCTTTCAGCATAACGCGGGCAATGGCGATCCGCTGCTGTTCGCCGCCTGAAAGATAAACCCCCTTTGTGCCGATCACGGTATCCGCGCCCCGGGGCAGCTTTTCAAGAATATCGCCGCACTGGGCGTTATGGAGCGCAGCCAGGATTTCTTCCCGGGTCGCGTCCGGCCTGCCCATACGCACATTTTCCAAAATCGAGGCTTTGATCAGGCGGCTGTTCTGGAACACAAAGGAGACGGTATTCATAAGTTCTTCTTTCGGAATGTTTTTCACATTCACGCCGCCTATGGTTACACTGCCGCTTTGCGGATCAAAGAACCGGCAGATCAGATTGGCAAGAGTGGTTTTTCCTCCCCCGGACGGTCCCACAAAGGCCACTTTCTGCCCTGCGGGAATAGAAAGGGAAACATCCCGGATCACCTCGTTTTCTCCGTCGTAGCTGAAGTGAACATGGTTAAGCTGTACCGAAGCATCCCTCGGATGTTCCGGCTGCGCCGGTTCTGCCAGGGGCTTCAGGTCTAACACGCTGTCGATTCTATGCAGGGCATCGTCCACGATCATGGCATTTTCACTTTGAAACATGATGCGGGTGAGGGTAACGGAGATAATGGGCGTAATGATGATATAGAACAGGAGATCCAGCAGGAAATCTTTTGTAACGCCGCCCCTGGCAAAAATCAGCCCGCCGGCAATCAGCGCGGCAAATACCCCGTTGATGGCCGTTGTGTAAAACATCATGGGAAGACGAAGCTCTTTGGTGTAGGCGATCACCCACACCTTATACCGATCAATGGAATCCTTGAACTTTTTGAAGGAAAAGATGGTCTGCCCGAAGGTTTTGACGACGGGAATCCCCCGCACATATTCCACCGCTTCATTGGACATGTCATCAAGGGCGTTTTGGTATTCTTTCATCCTTTCCTGCATCCGCTTTCCGGTCATAGCCATCATAATCAAAAATCCCAGTACGACCGGAACGAGGCTCAAAAGTCCCAGCCGCCAGTCAAAAATCAGCAGCAGAGCCAAAAGGCCGCAGGGTGTCGCGATCGCGTTGGCACGGTCGGGAAGCTGGTGAGCCAGATAGGTTTCGGTAGCGGCGCTGGATTCATTGACGATCTTGCGAAGCCTGCCGCTGCCGAACTGCTCAGCAAAACCAAGGGGCAGCTTAACAATATGTTCCATCGTTTGCAGGCGAAGGTTGGTGGCGATGCGAAACGCTCCTTTGTGGGAACACATCAGTCCTCCTATATAGACCAGTACCGCCATGACGGCAAACAGCACCGCCATTAAGCCGCTGTGTGTCAGGTTTTGCGCCCGGCTGAAATCCGGGGCAGCCTCCAGCACTTCCCGGATGATTTTCCAGATATAGCAGAAAGGCACCAGTGCGATAAGGGCGCTGACCGCTGAAAGCACCCACGACGCATAGAGCAGGTATTTGTGACCGCCTGCAGCCGCAAGCAGCCGTGACAGATTGGATTGTTTTTTCAAAGAAGATTCCCCCTTTTCTTTTATTTATGATAAAAAGAGCGCAGATGCGTTCTTCTTATATACCGAAAGTTAGTTATTGCTAACCAATAGGTAAAAATTACAGGGCTCTACTGCCCCATAATTTTCATCCATCCGGCTGTATAAAAGGCCCGCATTTCCCTCACATAGTTTTCCGCATCGTTAAGCGGCATCTCGTGAATCACCAGCTCAAAAAAGGTGTGGAACATGCCGGTAATCAGAATATGCTCCAGCGCAGGGTCAATCTGGGGGGAAGGCCGGCCCAATTCCTCTAAAACCTTTAGATAGGCATGAGTGCCTTCCACTTCAATCTTTACCATTTCGTCAATCAGCCCGGCATATTTTGTTCCCTCCGAACAGCAGAGGATCAGCTTGCATTCTTCCAGGTGCTCATAGGCATAGTGGAGCATTTCAAACATACAGACCCCGGAAATATCGCCCATCACCTCCGGCTGCTGCTGGTGGGGAAGATTGGCAAAATCTTTTTGGGCTTTCTGAAAACAATCCAGCAGATACGCGTAATGTTCGCCCACCAAAGCCTCGAACAGCCCTTCTTTACTTTTATAGTAGCCGTAAAAGGCTCCGGTTGTCATGCCTACGGATTTTACAATATTCCGCAGAGAAGCGTCTTTATAGCCTTTTTCCAAAAACTCCGCTTTTGCGGCCTGGTGGATGCGTTCTAAAGTTGTCAGATTTTCGCCTATCTTTCTCGCCTCCATAACAGTGTTATATATCACTGTTATATTTTACCTTGAGAGAAAAGTTCTGTCAATAGGGAAATTTCCCTTTTTTTCACAGTTTCTTTATAAGACGGTCACAAAACAGACACGATTTGGTTTTATGATAAATTTCATCAAAGGGAAACAGCATACACCGCAAGCCGCGGAGCTCCCTTTTTTACATATATTTTCATACAACCGGGATTTTTCCCGGACCCCTCCTTTTTTATTAATTTCTTACTATCATACATTATAGTGAAAAAGGCAGCCGTACGCAGGCTGCCCTTTTTCATTTCTTATCGTTTTTTATATTGCGCAAAATATCTCCCAGCTTCTCCAGCATTTCCCCCGTGGTGGCCCAGCTGGTGGCAAACCGTACCGCCGTATGGTTTGCATCCGGCTTCTCCCAGAAGCTGAAATTCACCTTCTTTCGCAGCGCCTCCGCCTCGCTGTCCTCTAAAAGCAGAAACTGCTGATTGGTGGGAGACTCCAGGTAAAATTTATAGTCCAGCTCCCGGAATATTTCTTTCATTCTCTCCGCCGTCTCGATGCCCTGTCTGCCAAGCTGCAGATACAAATCGTCTGTAAACAGTTCATCAAACTGAATTCCCAGAAGTCGTCCCTTGGCCAGCATGCCTCCCTGCTGCTTGACCATGGTCATGAAATATTTCGGAGCGTTTCCTGCCGGAAATACCACCGCCTCCCCGCACAGGGCCCCCACCTTGGTGCCCCCGATATAGAATACGTCGCAGTACCTGGCAATATCCTGCAGCGTCACGTCTGTCTGGCGGCTCATGAGGCCGTAGCCCAGCCGGGCGCCGTCCAGATACAGAGGCATCTCATATTTCCGGCAGATTCCGCAAATTTCTTCCAGTTCTTTTCTGCTGTAGAGAGTCCCGTACTCCGTGGGATGGGAAATATAGACCATACCCGGAAAAACCATATGCTCATGACTTTCATCTTCATAAAACTTCCGCAGATAGTTCTCCAGATCATCCGCTCTCATTTTTCCCTGATACTCCGGCAGCGGCAGCACTTTGTGGCCGGTGTATTCAATCGCGCCCGCCTCATGAGCGTTCACATGGCCTGTAACTGCGGAAATCACACCCTCATACCGTTTCAGAAGAGAGCCGATCACAATGGCGTTGGTCTGAGTTCCGCCCACCAGAAAATATACCTGGCCTTCCGGACAGCCGCAGGTCTGGCAGATCTTTTTTCCGGCGCTTTCGCAGTAATGATCTTCTCCATAGCCTGTCAGCTGTTCCCTGTTTGTCTCCGACAGGCGTTTTAAAATTCTTTCATGGGCTCCCTCACTGTAATCATTGGCAAATGACAGCATTTCCGTTTCCTCCTTTTTTCCCTGCAGGTTTTTCATACAAAAAAACTGCTTTCCGATTTTAAATCAGAAAACAGTTTCGGATGAGACATCGGGGATTCGAACCCCGGACAACTTGATTAAAAGTCAAGTGCTCTA
>DVOS01000039.1 GCA_018713435.1 Candidatus Merdiplasma excrementigallinarum | reverse complement strand
AGCTGCTGCAAAACGTTTCAAAAAGACCGGTACCGGCTTATTAAAGAGAAACAAAGCCTACAAGAGCCATATCTTGACCAAGAAATCTACCAAGAGAAAGAGAAATCTGAGAAAGTCCATCATCACCGATGCGACCAACGCACAGAACATGAAGAAGATTTTACCGTATTTATAAGAGTAGTAGACGAGGAGGAAAATAAGAGATGGCAAGAATCAAAGGCGGTTTAAACGCAAAGAAGAGACATAATCGTGTATTAAAACTGGCGAAAGGCTACAGAGGCGCCAGATCCAAACAGTACAGAATCGCAAAGCAGTCCGTGATGAGAGCGCTGACCAGCGCCTATGCGGGAAGAAAAGAGAGAAAGCGTCAGTTCAGACAGCTGTGGATTGCCCGTATCAATGCGGCAGCCCGTATGAACGGCCTTTCCTACAGCAAGTTCATGCATGGCCTGAAGCTGGCTGAGGTAGATCTGAACAGAAAAGTGCTGGCTGATATGGCAGTAAATGACGCGGAAGGATTTGCCGCCCTGGCAGAAATCGCGAAGGCAAAGCTGGCGTAAAGCGTCCGCAGACTGAAATATGAATAAATATAAAGCTGAAATTTTCTCATACGAAAGTTTCAGCTTTTTTTTGTTTAAAAAGTGAATTAAAAAAAGAAGTGAATTTGTGCACTATCAACAAAAAAATAATTATTTTGAAAAAGAACTTCACAAAAAAACCTAATATATGTTATGTTAGAGAGGAAATATCGGGTAATTATGCCCTGCATATTTTTGTTTCCGAATAAAGGAGACCTATTTTGATACTAGAAGGCGGAAAACAGAAGCCGCCGAAAGGAAAGAGAGGTTTTTTTATGAAACAGA
The DNA here is from genome assembly GCA_018713435.1 of Candidatus Merdiplasma excrementigallinarum. Lineage (GTDB taxonomy): Bacteria > Bacillota > Clostridia > Lachnospirales > Lachnospiraceae > Merdiplasma > Merdiplasma excrementigallinarum. The sequence continues at coordinate 59,927 of DVOS01000039.1, read as the reverse complement.
ATAGTATGTTGGCGATGATTTTGGCCGGAGGCCGGGGCAGCCGCCTGCATGAGCTGACAAACAAAGTGGCAAAGCCGGCTGTATCCTACGGCGGCAAATACCGGATTATCGATTTTCCTCTCAGTAACTGTGCAAACAGCGGTATTGACGTGGTAGGCGTACTGACGCAGTATGAATCCGTTCTGTTGAACAGCTATGTAGCGGCAGGAGGACGCTGGGGCTTGGATGCCAGAGACAGCGGCGTATTTGTGCTGCCTCCCCGGGAAAAAGCGGACGCGGGCCTGGATGTGTACAGAGGAACGGCCGACGCCATATCCCAGAACATTGACTTCATTGATTCCTATTCTCCGGAATATCTGCTGGTTCTCTCCGGCGACCATATCTATAAGATGAATTATGCCAAGATGCTGGCTTTCCATAAACAGCAGAACGCGGACGCTACGATTGCGGTCATCGAGGTTCCCATGAAGGAGGCAAGCCGCTTCGGTATTATGAATACCAGCGGAGATGACGATCAGATTGTGGAGTTTGAGGAAAAACCGGAGCATCCCAAGAATAACCTGGCTTCCATGGGCATTTACATTTTCACCTGGAAGCTGCTGCGGAAACTCCTTCTGGCGGATATGAAAAATCCGGATTCCAACCACGACTTTGGAAAAGACATTATTCCCACGCTGCTGGCGGATAATAAGAGACTGTTCGCCTACAGGTTTAAAGGCTACTGGAAGGATGTGGGAACCGTGGATTCTCTGTGGGAGGCCAACATGGATCTGCTGGATCCGGACAACGAACTGGATTTAAGCGACCCCACCTGGAAAATCTATACGGAAGATGTGACGGCTCTGCCCCAGTATGTGGGAGAAAACGCGGATATTGAAAATGCCCTTATCAACCAGGGATGCCGGATTGAAGGACAGGTGAAAAACTCTGTTCTGTTTACCGGCACACAGGTGCAGCAGGGCGCCAAAGTAATCGACAGCGTACTGATGCCCGGCGTGGTGGTGGAAGAAGGCGCGGTGGTGAACCGTGTTCTGGTGGCCAATGACGTACGGATTGGCAGAAATGCCGTAGTGGGAGATCCCAAGAGCGAGCACATCGAGCTGGTCGCAAAACGTGTTAAGGAGGTCGAAGCTGATGTTTAAAGCGTTTGGAATTGTCAACAGTTCCTCAAAGAATATCTGGGTGGAGGGACTTCAGGATTACCGCCCCATCGGAGCGTTTTCGTTTCTGGGAAGGTACCGCGTGATTGATTTTCCGATTTCCAATCTGAGCAACAGCGGCATTGACCGCATTCAGGTGTATGTGAATAATTCACCCCGCTCCCTGGTAGAGCACGTGGGAACCGGACGTCATTATAACATTAACTCCAAAAGCGGGAGAATGCAGATTCTTTTCTCCGAGGAACGTGCCAGAAATGATATCTACAATACAGACATTGCGTCCTATGTAAAAAATATGGAGAGCATTCAGAGAATGCACCATCCCTATGTGGTGATCGTGCCGAACTATATGGTTTATTCCGCGGACTTTTCCAAGCTGATTACCCAGCATATGGAATCCGGCGCGGATATCACGCTTCTGTATCACGCGGTGGATAACGCGAAAGACCATTATCTGAGCTGCAGCATTTTGGATCTGAACAAGCAGAAAGGCGTGCTGTCCATAGAGCCGAACCATGGTAACGCCAAGAACAGAAATATCTTTATGAATACCTATATTATGAAGAAGGATCTGTTTGTGGAGCTGGTTGAGAAGGCGCAGAAGATTTCCTCTGCCTACACGCTGGAAGATATTGTAAATGAAGAGTGCGGCGAACTGGATGTGCGGGGTATTCCCCATCGCGGTTTCTTTGCGTCCATCACGGATTTCCAGAGCTACTACGATGCCAACATCGCGCTGATCGATCTGAAAACGGCGGAGACTCTTTTTGATCCGGAATGGCCCATTTATACCAGGACGAATGATTCCAGTCCTACCCACTACTGCAAATCCGCCAGTATCCACAGATCTGTAGTGTCAAACGGCTGTCTGATCGAGGGAACAGTGGAGCACTGCATTGTGGGCCGCGGCTGCACCATTAAAAAAGGAGCGGTGGTCAAAAACAGCGTTGTGCTGGCAAATGCGGTGATCGGAGAAAATGTTCATGTAGAAAATCAGGTGGTGGACAAACACAGCAAACTGATACGGGTGAAAGAAGTCGTTTCCGATCCGGATCATCCCGGATACATAAAACGTGGAGATGTTCTTTGATTAAATGGTTTTGAGATGATGAATAAGGATGCCCTTCCCTGTGAAGCTTTCGTTTGCTTCATAAGGAAGGGCATTCTTTTTTCGAAAAAGTCTTGCGCGGAAATAAAAGATATTTTAAGATTAAAAAAACCTTTATCCCGAGGGCAGAACCCGTAAGATAAAGGTTTTATCTGCGGAAGATGGGACTTGAACCCACACGACACGAATGCCACAAGATCCTTAGTCTTGCTCGTCTGCCAATTCCGACACTTCCGCGAACAAATGATATTATAGCAAAAGAAGAGATATTAGTCAATAAAAATTTGTCAGATGAAAAGGCAAAAAAATTTTTGCAAGATTTTGGAATTTCATGTGTATAAGTAAGAGGATGGCTTAATACGATGCCAGAGAACAGCAAATCCGAAGGGAGGGTGAAGCGTGGACCGGGATATCATAGAATATCTTTCACAGCGGGACCAGAGAGCGATTGAACTGGTGGCGGAGCGGTATGAAAAACTTTTGCGTTATATTATCGCGTCGATCCTGGGGGAACGCCAGGAGACCGTGGAAGAGTGCCTTAACGATGTATATCTGAAGATATGGATGAAGGGGCAGGGATATGATTATGAGAAAGCGTCCTTTAAAACATATCTGAAAGCGATTGCGCGCAACACAGCTCTCAACTGTCTGCGCAGGGCGAAACGCCAGGAGGAGATGGAACATATGAGCGAGGAAGACACCCTGCTGTCTGATTACATCGATTACAGCCAGAACGTGGAAAATCAAATGGTTCACCGGGAAGAGGTAGAGGCTCTGGAGCGTGTTCTGAATAAGCTGAGAAAAAAGGACAGAGAACTGGTGCTTCGCCGCTACTATTATCTTCAGAGTATCAGACATATTTCCACAGCCATGGGAATGTCCGAAAATGCTCTGGGCAGCAAACTGTCCCGCCTGAGGACTAAGATAAGAAAGAGCTACGAGAAAGAGGTGGAAAAATGAGGACATTAAATGAATTTCGGCTGATCGACCTTTTGAGCCACGTGGATATTTCCGCTATTGAGAGCGATGTGCCGGATGGAGATCTGGAAAATCCCGAGCTGGCAGCCAAAGCCGGAAGGCAGGAAAAGGGAAAAAAACGGCTTGCCATTTTTTCCGGCATCGCGGCCGGAAGCGTCATGCTCACCGGGGCTATTCTGCTGCTGCACAGAAAGCATGTAAAATGTGCCGCGTAATCAGCGGCCCCGTTTTTTAAAAACAATACTTTATCCCAAACAGGGAAGTACAAAGACAAAACAGAAGGAAAAGGAGAAAAGACAATGGAAAAATTAATGGAAATTATCGCGGAGCAGCTTCATGTGGAACTGGAGGAAATCAAACCGGACTCTGATTTCAAGGAGGACCTGCATGCGGATTCCCTGGATCTGTTTGAGCTGGTAACAGCGCTGGAAGACGAGTACGATATCGAGATCCCCACCGAGGATCTGGAAAAGCTGACAACTCTGCAGGCAGTTATGGACTACCTGAAGAGCAAGGGAATCGAGGAGGCATAAATGAAAACCGCGCTGACAGAATTGCTGCATATTGAATACCCTATTATCCAGGGCGGCATGGCCTGGGTGGCGGAACATAACCTGGCTGCCGCCGTTTCCAATGCCGGCGGCCTGGGAATTGTGGCCGCGGCCAACGCACCTGTGGAAGTGGTGCGGGATGAGATCCGCAAAACCAAGGAACTGACAGATAAGCCCTTTGGCGTTAACATTATGCTTCTTAGCCCCCATGCGGAGGAGATTGCCAGACTGGTAGTGGAAGAAAAGGTGCCGGTGGTAACCACCGGCGCGGGCAATCCCGGGCCGTACATGAAACAGTGGAAGGAAGCAGGCATTATTGTGATCCCGGTAGTAGCTTCCGTGGCTCTGGCAAAACTGATGCAGAGAGCCGGGGCGGACGCTGTGGTGGCGGAAGGCTGTGAATCCGGCGGCCATATCGGAGAGACGACAACGATGGCTCTGGTGCCCCAGGTAGCGGATGCGGTGCAGATACCGGTAATCGCTGCCGGCGGCATCGGAGACGGAAGGGGACTCGCGGCTGCCATGATGCTGGGAGCCGACGGCGTCCAGATGGGAACCCGTTTTCTGGTATCCAGAGAGTGCGTGATCCATGACAATTATAAGAAAAAAGTACTGAAGGCCAGCGATATTGATACCGCGGTGACAGGACGTTCCACCGGCCATCCAGTCCGCCAGCTGCGCAATCGCATGACCAGACAGTATCTGGAGATGGAAAAAGAAGGAAAGAGCTTTGAGGAACTGGAACTGCTGACGCTGGGGTCTCTCAGAAAAGCAGTAATGGACGGCGATGTGGAGCAGGGCTCTATGATGTCGGGCCAGATTGCCGGTATGGTGAAAAAGGAACAGACCTGTCAGGAGATACTGGATGAGATTATGGCAGAGGCGAAGACTCTGTTCGGGGAGGCGTCAAAATGGGAAAAATAGCCTTTATTTTTCCGGGACAGGGAGCCCAGTACCGGAATATGGCCAGAGATTTCTATGAACAGCTTCCGGAAAGCCGCCGTGTTTTCGAGGAAGCGTCCCGGGTGTCCGGCATGTCCATTGAATCTCTTTGCTTTGAGGACGAGCAGAGGCTGAATCAGACCAGATATACCCAGCCTGCTCTTTTTACCGCCAACTGTGCGGTTTTAAAAGCAGTGGAGCAGCAGGGCCTGAAACCGGACATGACGGCCGGGCTGAGCCTGGGAGAATACTGTGCGCTTACGGCTGCGGGTGTGTTTGACTTTGAAGACGCGGTACAGGTGGTGTGCAGCAGAGGAATCTATATGGAAGAAGCCGTGCCGGAGGGCGCGGGGGCTATGATGGCGATTCTGACCAGAAAAGAAATCCCCATGGAAGAAATCTGCGAGAAAGTTCCGGGACAGGTAGTGGTGGCAAATTATAACTGTCCGGGACAGAGAGTGATTTCAGGGGACAGACAGTCCGTGGAGACGGCTGCGGAAAAACTGCTGGCCGCGGGAGCCGCCAGAGCGCTGCCCCTGAAGGTAAGCGGGCCGTTTCATTCCCCGCTGCTTGAAACGGCGGGGAAACAGCTGTTTGACCGGCTGGAGGGCGTAAAGATGAACGCTCCTTCCATCCCCTTTGTGTCCAATGTGACGGCACAGAAAGAAGCGGATCCGGAGATAATCCGGGAGCTTCTGGGACGTCAGGTATGCTCTCCGGTATACTGGCAGCAAAGTATGGAGTATATGATTGCGAACGGGGCAGATACCTTTGTGGAGATCGGACCCGGCAAGACGCTTACGAATTTCCTGAAAAAAATTGACAAGAGCGTAAAGACCTATCATGTAGAAAAAATACAGGATCTGGAAGAATTAAAGAATATAGAAACGGCAGGGTGAAAGTATGTTGACAGGTAAAACGGCGGTAGTGACAGGAGCCGGCAGGGGAATCGGAAAGGCCATCGCCCTGACGCTGGCAGAGCGGGGAGCGGATGTGGTGGTCAATTACAGCTCCTCCAGGGAAGCGGCGGAAGAGACCGTAAGGGAAATTGAAAAAAAAGGCCGGCGGGCCCTGGCCGTGCAGGCCGATATTTCAAAAGAAGAGGACTGTATCCGGCTTTTTGAACAGGCCATGGAGGCCTTCGGCAGCGTGGATATTCTGGTAAATAACAGCGGCATCACCCGGGACAACCTGGCGGTGCGCATGAGCGAGGCAGAATTTGACGCGGTGATTGACACGAATCTGAAAGGCGCTTTCTTCTGCATGAAGCAGGCGGGAAAAATTATGATGAAAAAGCGCAGCGGACGGATTATCAGTATTTCTTCTATTTCCGGCGTGAAGGGAAATGCCGGGCAGATTAATTATTGCGCTGCCAAGGCAGGCGTGATCGGCATGACCAAGTGCCTGGCAAAAGAACTGGCCAGCCGGGGCGTGACAGTAAATGCGGTGGCTCCCGGCTATATTGATACCGACATGACAGCGGTCCTGCCCCAGAAGATAAAGGAGAGCGTTCTGGCCCAGATTCCCCTGGGAAGAATGGGGACGCCGGAGGATATTGCCAGGGCAGTGGCTTTTCTGGCTTCTGATGACGGGAGCTATATCACAGGACAGGTGATACAGGTTGACGGAGGTATGGGAATCGGATGAAAAGAGTAGTGGTAACCGGCATGGGGGCTATTACCCCCATCGGAAATTCTGTGGAGACGTTCTGGAACAGTTTAAAAGAAAACAAAGTGGGAATCGGTCTGCTGGACCGGTTTGACAATTCAGCATATAAAGTGAAACTGGCGGCACAGGTAAAGGATTTTGATCCCCTGGCCACCATGGAGGCAAAGGAAGCAAAGCGGATGGAGTTGTTCTCCCAGTATGCGGTGGCTGCCAGCGCGGAGGCCATTGCGGATGCGGGTCTGGATCTGGAGAAAGAAGATCTGACCCGGATCGGCGTGTCCGTGGGCTGCGGGATCGGCAGTCTGCAGATTCTGGAGACGGCCCATACAAAGCTGGTGGACCGGGGACCGGGAAGGGTTCCGCCCCTTTTAGTGCCCCTGATGATCAGCAATATGGCGGCGGGAAACGTGGGCATCCATTTTGGGCTGAAGGGAAAATGCATCAATGTGGTGACAGCCTGCGCCACAGGCACCCATTCTATCGGAGAGGCTTTCCGGGGAATTCAGTGCGGTGATATGGATGTGTGTGTGGCAGGAGGAACAGAGGCAGCTATCTGCCCCATCGGTATTGCGGGTTTCGGGGCGCTGACCGCTCTTTCCACCGCCACAGATCCTCTGAGAGGATCCCTTCCTTTTGACAAAGACCGAAGCGGCTTCGTTATGGGAGAGGGCGCGGGAGTGGTCATTCTGGAATCCTATGAGCACGCTGCGGCAAGAGGCGCGAAGATCCTGGCGGAAGTGGGAGGTTACGGAGCCACCTGCGATGCCTACCATATTACGTCTCCGGCTGAGGACGGGGAGGGCGCTGCCCGGGCTATGACGCTGGCCATCACAGAGGGAGGCCTTACGCCCGCTGACGTAGCGTATGTGAATGCCCATGGAACCGGAACCCATCACAATGATCTGTATGAAACAAGAGCCATCAAAAAGGCTTTCGGGAAGGACGCCTATCAGCTGAATGTGAATTCCACCAAGTCCATGACCGGCCATATGCTGGGAGCGGCGGGAGCCGTGGAATTTATCGTGTGCGTCAAGACAATCCAGGAGGGCTTTATCCACGCCACAGCGGGATTCAGGTCCGCGGAAGAGGAGATGGATCTGAATTACACGCCCCAGGCGGTAAAAAGGCAGGTGCGGGCAGCCGTGACCAACTCTCTGGGATTTGGCGGCCATAACGGAAGCCTGCTGGTGAAAAAGTTTGAAGACTGAGTTAGAGGATTAAGACGGATGAAGCTGGAATTAAACGAAATTTTTGCTGTGATAGATAAAGTGAAGGATGCGAATCTGGCATCCTTCACCTATGAAGATGAAGATATCTGCCTGAAATTAAAGTATCCTTTCGGGGATGCTGTGCCTCAGAGCGCCGGAGTGTTCCCCGCAGGGAAAAACATCCGGCCGGAAGATGCGGCGGGCAAGGAGACAGAAGCGGAGGAAACGGCTCAGAAGCCGGGGAATCTGCAGAAGAGCCCTATGGTAGGCGTGTTTTATGCCTCAGACCAGGAGGGCGGCGAGCCGCTGACAAAACCGGGCGATCAGGTAAAAGAGGGACAGGTACTGGGTATTGTGGAAGCCATGAAGCTGATGAATGAGATCAAAGCAGAGTACAGCGGCACGGTAGAAGAAGTGCTGGTGGAAAACGGGCAGATGGTGGAATACGGACAGCCCCTGTTTCGGATTGTGTAGCGGAGGTAACAGTATGCTGGATACAAAACAGATTATGGAGATACTGCCCCATCGGGCTCCCTTCCTTCTGGTAGACCGGATTGAGGAACTGGAGCCGGGACATCGGGCGGCAGGACGCAAGGCGGTCACTTATAATGAGCCTTTTTTTGCCGGACATTTTCCCCAGGAGCCGGTTATGCCGGGCGTGCTGATCTGTGAAGCGCTGGCCCAGGTGGGGGCGGTGGCGATTCTTTCGCTGGAAGAAAACAAAGGAAAACTGGCTTTTTTTGGCGGAATCAATAAAGCGAGATTTCGCCGGAAGGTGGTTCCCGGGGATGTGCTTCGCCTGGAAGTGGAGATGGTTAAAGTCAAAGGTCCCATTGGCGTGGGAAAAGCCACGGCCTGGGTGGACGGCCAGGTCTGCTGTGAGGCCGAGCTGACTTTTGCCGTACAGTAGGAGAACAGTATGTATCAGAAAATATTGATTGCAAACAGAGGAGAGATTGCGGTACGGATTATCCGGGCCTGCCGGGAGATGGGCATTGCTTCCGTGGCGGTCTGCTCCGAGGAAGACCGGGACGCGCTCCACGCTCATCTTGCGGATGAGTGTATCTGCATCGGGCCGGGGAAACCGTCGGAGAGTTATCTGAACGCGGAGCAGGTGCTCAGCGCGGCGGTGGTGACCGGCGCCCAGGCTGTCCATCCCGGCTTCGGCTTTCTGTCGGAGAATACCCGGTTTGCCCAGATGTGCCAGGAGTGCGGGATTGATTTTATCGGTCCTTCCCCTGAGAGCATAGAAAAAATGGGAGATAAGGCCCAGGCCCGCAGAACCATGATCCAGGCAGGCGTTCCCGTGATTCCGGGAACCAGCGAAACGGTGACGGATGAAAGCCGGGCAAAGGCTCTGGCAGATGAAATCGGGTATCCGGTGATGATTAAAGCTGCCGCCGGAGGCGGCGGACGAGGCATGCGGGTAGTAACGGAAGCCGGTCAGTTCGCGGATCTGTTCCGGCTGGCAAAGCAGGAAACCGCGCAGGCTTTCGGGGATGACCGGATGTATATCGAAAAGTACCTGGCATCAGCCCGCCATATTGAGGTGCAGGTGCTGGCGGACAGGCAGGGAAATACCGTGTATCTGGGCGAGAGGGACTGCAGCATTCAGCGCCGGCATCAGAAGATGATAGAGGAGACTCCGGCCTGCGTGCTGGATGATGAAATGCGCAGACGCATGGGAGAGACGGCGGTTCTTGCGGCAAAAGCGGCCGGGTATTACAGCGCGGGTACGGTAGAGTTTCTGGTGGATGAAAACCGGAACTTTTATTTTATGGAAATGAATACCAGAATCCAGGTGGAGCATCCTGTGACGGAGATGGCAGCGGGGGTGGATCTGATTAAAGAGATGATTCGCGTTTCCGCCGGTGAAGAACTGGGATTTGAACAGAAGGACGTGGTGCCAAGAGGCCATGCCATTGAGTGCCGCATCAGCGCGGAAGACCCGGAGCGGGGCTTCCTGCCTTGTCTTGGCACTGTGGAAAGTCTGAATTTCCCGGGGGGAAACGGCGTCAGAGTCGATTCCTGTCTGTATCAGGGATACAAATTGTCGCCATTTTATGATTCTATGCTGGCAAAAGTGATTGTCCATGCGGATACCAGACAGGAAGCGATCCGAAAGATGCGGAGCGCGCTGGGGGAGACGGTGATCGAAGGGATCACCACGAACCTGGATTTTCTGTATGACCTGCTGGGGAGCAGATGGTTTGCCGAAAATGACGCGGCGTCCATCAACCAGATGCTGGAAGAGAGGTGCGGTAAATGATAAGCAGACCCCGATTCCGAAAGCCTGTAAAAGAGGAACAGGCAGCCGGACCGGAAAATTCCCTGGAGAAAAACCGGCCCGGGGTGCCGGAGGGAATGTTCCGCAAATGTGACGGATGCGGAAAGACTGTATATCAGAAGGATGTGGAAGAACATCTGTATATCTGCCCCAAGTGCGGCAGATACTTCCGCGTCGGACCGAAAATCCGAATCGGGATGGTGGCCGACCGGGGTAGCTTTCACTCCTGGGATGAGAATATACCGGAGACCAATCCCCTGAATTTTCCCGGATATGAGGAGAAGCTGAAGATCCTGCAGGAAAAAACGGGCCTCGCAGATGCGGTGGTGACCGGTGAGGCGGATATCAGAGGATACCATACCGCGCTGGGCGTTATGTCGCCGGATTTTATGATGGGAAGCATGGGGAGCGTGGTGGGAGAGCGAATCACCCGCATGGTGGAACGGGCAACCCGCCAGTCTCTGCCGGTGGTGCTGTTCTGCTGTTCCGGAGGAGCCCGGATGCAGGAAGGGATTCTGTCTCTGATGCAGATGGCCAAGGTTTCCCAGGCCCTGCAGCGCCATCACCAGGCCGGCCTGGCTTACATTCCCGTACTCACGGATCCCACTATGGGAGGCGTGACCGCCAGTTTTGCCATGCTGGGAGATGTGATTCTGGCAGAGCCTGGCGCTATGATCGGATTTGCCGGAGCCAGAGTAATCCGGCAGACCATCGGACAGAAGCTGCCGGAAGAATTTCAGAGCGCGGAATTTCTCCAGAATCACGGATTTGTGGACCGCATTGTAAAACGGGAGAGCATGAGAAAAACGTTATGGTTTCTTCTGTCTGCTTTTGACAAAAAGAGACAGGAAATGGAGCGGTCTGAAAACAGAAACTCTTCAGAAGCCATTTCAGGGGAGAGCGCCGGGAGAGCTGACCGGAAGGAAGAAAAGGATCTGAAAACAGAAAAAAGTCCGGATATGACTCCCTGGCAGCGGGTGTGCGAGGCCAGAAGCCTGGCAAGACCTGCCTTTCTGGACTATGTGCAGAAAATCTGTTCTGTTTTTATGGAACTGAAAGGAGACCGGTACTTTGGAGATGACAGAGCCGTTATCGGCGGTATCGGTACGATTGACGGCAGATACATGATGGTGATCGGCCAGCAGAAAGGCCGCAGCCTGGCAGAAAATAAGTACAGAAACTTTGGCATGCCATCTCCGGAAGGCTACCGGAAATCCCTGCGGCTGATGAAGCTGGCGGAAAAATTCGGCCTTCCCGTTCTGCTGTTTGTAGATACGCCCGGGGCTTTCTGCGGAGTGGAAGCGGAAGAGCGGGGGCAGGGTGAAGCCATAGCCCGAAATCTGTTTGAAATGGCGGGGCTGACGGTTCCGGTTCTGTCGGTTGTAATCGGAGAAGGAGGCTCAGGAGGAGCCCTGGGCATGGCAGTGGCAAACCAGGTGTGGATGCTGGAGAATGCCGTGTACTCAGTCCTGTCTCCGGAAGGGTTTGCGGCTATCCTGTGGAAAGATGGAAAACGGGTGCAGGAAGCTGCCGGTGTGATGAAGCTTACGGCCCGGGAACTGAAGGAACTGGGAGTGATCGACCGGATTATTCCGGAAGAGCGGCCGGCTGACAGGGAAGACATGGAGGAACTGGCTCAAAATCTGAAAAGCCGCGTGCGGGAGTTTTTTGAAAGCTGCCGGGATAAAACGCCGGATGAGCTGTGCCGGCAGCGGTATGAGCGCTTCAGGAGGATACAGGATGGAAAATAGCACATGGTTTGAAGTTCCTGTTTTTCAGGGCGGTATGGGAGTGGGAGTCAGCCTGGGAGGGCTGGCGGGAGCCGTGGCGGCCTGCGGAGGCGCCGGCACCATCTCCGCTGCCCAGATCGGGTTTCAGGAACCGGATTTTGCGTCCAGTCCCCTGGAGGCCAATCTGAGAGCCATGGGAAAAGAAGTGGACCGGGCCAGACAGACGGCAGGGGGCCGGGGAGCTGTGGGGATGAATATTATGGTGGCCATGCAGCATTACGGAGCTTATGTGAAAGAGGCCGTCCGGCAGAAGGTGGATTTTATTGTAAGCGGCGCCGGACTTCCCATGGATCTTCCGGAACTGGCAGCCGGATCGGAGGTTAAAAAAATCCCGGTTGTGTCTTCCCTGAAGGCGGCCCGGGTCATCTGCCGCCGCTGGTGGTCCAGGTACAGGGCGCTGCCGGACGCGGTAGTGGTGGAAGGCCCTCTGGCGGGAGGCCATCTGGGTTTTGACAAAGAAACCGCCCGGGCTGCGGCAGAGGAAGAAGCCTGCAGTAGGGGAACAAAGGATCCTGCGGATCCTGCGGTTAAAAAATCCTTCCTGAGCCGGAAATTTGATGAGGAAATCAGAGGGATTATAGAGTTTCTGCGGGACTGGGGAAGAGAGCATGAGCGCTATATTCCTGTAATTACAGCCGGCGGCCTTCGCACCCATGAGGATATGGAGCATCAGCGCAGGCTGGGAGCGGACGGCATTCAGGTGGCCAGCCGGTTTGTCACTACCCGGGAGTGCGATGCGGATATCCGCTTTAAACAGGCCTATGTGGACTGTAAAAAGGAGGATATTGTAATTGTAAAAAGTCCGGTGGGGATGCCGGGAAGAGCCATCCGGAACAGCTTTATAGAAAAAACCTGCTCCGGCTGTATACCGCCCAAACGGTGTTTCCAGTGCCTGAAAACCTGTGATCCGAAAACCACGCCTTACTGCATTACCCAGGCGCTGATCAACGCGGTGAAGGGAAACCTTGAAGACGGCCTTATTTTCTGCGGAGCCAATACCTGGCAGGAGGACCGTATCGGTACGGTAAAAGAAGTGATGGATGCCCTGATGGGCAAATCACGGACACAGAATTGAATAAGAGCAGCATTAAAGTCCCGCGGGCGTGCGCCGTTGCACATCCGCGGGACTTTTTATAAGGGGAGGATAAGTAGTATTTTTCTCTTTTGTACGGTTATCTTTGAAGGGGGATTCAATGATAACGTTCCTCCCGGTGAAGTTCTCTCTGTGAAGTTCCTCCGGGATTACTCATAGTATGGGCAGATTTCGGAGAGTTATACAGATAAAATAAAAATTTTTAAATATTGTTATGCAGAAGCAGAAGACTGAGAGAGGGGCAGCAAAATCTGAAAAGAAGTTCCCTGTCCCACCCGGCTTTCCACGGATATGGAGCCGCCATGACATTTTACAATATACTTTACAATAAAAAGTCCCAGGCCAAATCCAGGAGAGACGGAACGGCTGGCTTCCGCCCGGTAAAAACGGTTCCAGATTTTATCCAGCTTATCTTCCGGAATGCCAATGCCGTTGTCTTCCACACAGATACGGACATTTGTGCCGCGCTGCTCCAGAGAAACACGGACATAGCCGCCGGTATGCCCGTATTGGATACCATTGTCGATCAGGTTGATAAAAAGGCGGGAGAGAAGCTCGGTATTTCCCTGCATGACAGGGGGCAGCATGAAATTCTGCACATCCACACGGATCTGCTTTTTTTCGGCTTTTTCCAGCAGCTCATCCGCGGCGGCTTCCGCTACGATCTGCAGATCCACCTCCTCAAAGGAGGGATGAAACCCGCTGCTTTCGGCCCGGGCAATATTTAACAGCAGGGATACCAGATGGGACATCTGCAGCGCTTTTTCCTGAATGCAGGCAAACTCCTGCCGGGCCTCGGGGGAAAGAGAAAGCTCCGCCAGAGCATACTCCGTATGGGAAAGAATGACAGATACCGGGGTGCGCAGTTCATGGGCCGCATCGGAAGAAAACTCCTGTTCCCTGAGAAACTGCTGCTCCAGGTGATCCAGCATTTTATTGAAGGTTTCAGACAGACTGGAGAATTCATTTTTTCCCGCAGCGGCAGGGAGCCGCAGGGAAAGGTCTGAGGAGTCAGTGATTTTGTTGACTGTGTCAGTGATGACTGTCACAGGATGAAGGGCCCGCATAATAATCCGGTATCCCATAAAGGCGGTAAACAGTATCAGAAGGGGGACGGCGAAACCGGTCAGCACCTTCAGCCGCTGTATCATCAGCACGATGGCGCTGAGAGAGTGGATGCCCCTGATCCACAGATCTGATCCGTCGGGGAGGGTGATCCGGTTGTCGCAGACAAACCAGGTATCGTTTCTTTTGCGGGCAGTCTGTATCTCATTGTCCAGAAACGGAGTGTCCAGGGAAAAATTGTCCGGAATTACGCCGTTGATATACTGGAAATTTTCATCATAAATACTCAGAAGTACGCCGTCATCGTAATAGGATACATAATCCTGCCGGGGAAAATGCTCCGGATAGCGCATCATTTCTTCTTCCAGATCTTTGACCTCGTCCAGCAGTTCCTCCCGGATCATTTCTTCGCTGTAAATTTCCGAGGACATGAAAATGCCGCCCAGCACAAAGACAAAAACCAGGGTGAGAACAAAGGTATACCAGCAGGTGATTTTCAGCTTAATGGAATGCAGTTTCATTTTTTTCATACTTCAGGCCCCTCCAGCCGGTACCCCTGTCCGCGTATGGTGCGGATCATTTTATATTCATAGTTGTCGTCAATTTTTCTTCTCAGATAACGGATGTAAACATCCACGATATTGGAGCCGCCTTCAAAAGAACTGTCCCAGGCCCGCTGTGCGAGCTGATCTCTGGTGAGAAGCATATTGGGATGATGCATCATAAATTCCAGAAGCTGAAATTCCTTTCCGGTGAGGACAATGGGATTTCCGGCCCGGGAGACAGATTTATTGGCTGTATCAATCACCAGGTCTCCCAGCTGAAGCCGGGAAGTGCGGTGAGCAGTTTGCCTTCTGGTCAGCACCCGGATCCGGGCCAGTAGCTCTTCATAGGAAAAGGGCTTTACCAGATAGTCATCCGCTCCGCTGTCCAGTCCCAGTACCCGGTCTTTGATATCGTTTTTCGCTGTCAGAAGCAGCACCGGCGTATCCATCCCCCTCTGGCGCATCCGCCGGAGCACTTCCATTCCGTCCAGCTTTGGCAGCATAATATCCAGCAGAACGATATCATAACTGTATACGGAAAGAAAATCCAGCGCCTCCTCTCCGTCCTCGCAGGAATCTACCGAATATTCTTTTTTCAGCCGCTTCTCCAGAATTTCCCGCAGATCTTTCTGATCCTCCACAAGCAAAATTTTCATAAATCTGCATTTTCCTCCGTATTTTAATGATGTTTTAATTTTGGCGTTGTATTATTTTACCATAAACAGGAAGGAGGAGAAAAGACCATGATCAAGAAAAAAGCAGTAAAAACGATTTTATTTACGACATTGGCCATGATGATGGGATTGGGGGCGCTGACGGCCCAGGCTAAAAATGTAAAGCCTAAAAGAGTGAGTATCGCAAAGTCATCCAAGACCGTTTATGTGGGAAATACTTACGAAATCGAGGCGAAGATGACGCCCCACTATGCGGAGGACGACTATCTGTACTGGACCATTGTAAGCGGAAAGAATGTTGTAAAATTTGCGGACAATGACCGGTACGATGACGATATTAAAATCCGCGCCGTAAAAGCGGGTACCGCGAAGGTGAGATGCCGGATCCGGGGCACCAAAAAGTATGATACGATCACGATTAAAGCGGTGAAAAAGAAATATTCCTACGCTTTCTCCAGAGTGGGGGCAGCCACCAGAACCGTTTACGTGGGAGACGATTTTGAACTGAAGGTGAAAAAAACCGCCGGGCTGAAGGACAATGACCTGAAATGGAGCATACAGAAAAAGAGCATTCTGAAATTTGACGACCGGGATATTACGGACGACGAGGTGGAGCTGGAGGCGAAAAAGACCGGTACTACCTATGTAACCTGTTATAACCGGAAGACCAAAAAGAAAATTAATTACAAGATCAAAGTGGTGAAGAGAAAATATTCCTACGCCTTTTCCAGAGTAGGAGCGGCCACCCGGACGGTAGAACTGGGGGATGATTTTGAGCTGAAAGTAAAAAAGACCAGCGGTCTTAAAGACAATGATCTGAAATGGAAGATTCACAACACAAATATCCTGCGGTTTGATGACCGGGATATCACGGATGATGAGGTTGAACTGGAGGCAAGGCGCACCGGAACGACGTATGTATCCTGCTATAACAGCAAGAATAAAAAGACCATTACCTACAAGATCAACGTGATCCGGGACCGGGATGACAATGATGATGACGACAGATATGACCGGGATGATGACGACGATGATGATGACAGATACGACCGGGACGATGATGACTGATTTTTTGCAGACTGTTTCTGCAGGCAAAGAAGCAAATTAAATATGGAATGTGAAACTGTTCCAGAACTGACCTTGCAGTAGAGTGCTTCTGCAAGGCAGCTTCTGGAACAGTTTTTATAACAGAGAAGAAATATATGTGTGAACCCGTTGAAAAAAGTAAAAAGATCATGTAAATTGATATAGGGTGCTGAGGGCATCTTCAGATCAGGCAGAAAGGGTATAGTCAATCAGAAATGAAAAAGATACTGATCAGGGCGCATATGTCGCCGTTTGATAATTGGAGTCCGCTGGATATTTTGAGGAAGGATGGAATTGGCACGAATGCGGGGAATATGGTATTTGCCAACAGTGTGATGCGCGCTCTGATGACAGACCATACAGAGATCCATACAATAAATACGGCTAAAGATCTGACCCCGGAAAATCTGGAGCGGATCAACTGTGAGTATGACTGTGTGGTACTGCCTTTTGCGAATGCGTTTCGTATTTCTTTTCAGCATCGGCTAAAGAAGATTACAGAATTTGTCAGACAGTTAAAAATCCCGTGTGTGGTAGTAGGAGTCGGCATCTCGACGCCGCTGAGAAATTCGCCGGACAAAGTAAATGTGTTTGATGAGACGGTTACGGAATTTGTAAAAGCTATTTTGGAAAAGTCCGTGATGATAGGAACCCGGGGACAGGTGACATCGGATTATCTTACACGCCTGGGTTTTAAGGAGGGCCGGGATCACTGCGTAATCGGCTGCCCCTCCATGTTCTGGTATGGAGATAAGCTGCCGGAAATGAATCCGAAGGAGCTGGATAAAAATTCAGCCGTCAGTGTAAACTGGAAGATGGATCTGCCGGAAGAGATACACCGTTTTATCTACAGAAATGTCGGGTATTTTGAAAATTTTCACTATGTTCCGCAGGTTACGGATGAAATACGCCTGATGTATTACGGTGTTCCGCTTCCGGATGGAAAATATAAAAGAATTCCGGAGGGATATCCAAGCCGTGCGGATCATCCCTGGTATCTTGCCGGAAAAGCCAGGTCATTCCTTAATATGTCTTCCTGGTTTGAATATATGAAAGGAAAAGATTTCAGTTTTGGCAGCCGGATACACGGAAATATTACGGCAGTTTTATCCGGAACTCCCTGCTTTATAGTGGTTTCGGATTACCGTATTGCGGAATTGGCTCAGTATCACCATATTCCTCATATCGATTACAGGGATCTGAAAGAGGATGACAATATTTTTGATTTTTATGAAAAAGCAGATTACAGTAAGGTCTATGAGGGACATAAAGAGCGGTTTGAAAACTACAGAGATTTTTTAGAGAAAAACGGATTAGAGCATATTTTTGGGACTCCGCTGGAAGATAATCCGCCTTATGATCAGAAAATAAAAGAACTGTCTCTTCCCTCTGCGTTAAAGCCTTTTTTCGCGGCAGATCATCAGGAACAGGCAGACCGGCTGGCTCAGCTGCATCAGGGATATCTGGATCTGCGGCAGGATTTAGATCAGAAAAGCAGAGAATTGCGGCAGGAACGGGCGGATCTGCAGAAAAAATATGATAGTGTAAAGCATTATGAAGCTTTCCTGAAATACCATAATGTGAACAGAGGCCTTCGATGGCTCAGCAGACATATGGGAGAAAAGAAAACCATTGATTAATTTGCCAAAATCGTGTAAATTGATGTAGGACATCAGATACGGGGCAAAACCCTGAATAAACAGAAAGGCTGAGGCCCGGGAAGCCGCGGAGGCAGCAGGGATCCTCAGATAGGTATAAACGAGATGAAATTAGGAATCGTGGGACTGCCGAATGTAGGCAAAAGTACACTGTTTAATTCGCTGACCAAAGCGGGAGCCGAGTCGGCCAACTATCCCTTCTGCACCATAGATCCCAATGTGGGCGTGGTGGCAGTGCCGGATGAGAGGCTGAAGCTCCTGGCGGATCTGTACCATTCCGCCAAAGTGACACCGGCAGTGATTGAATTTGTAGACATTGCCGGACTGGTAAAGGGAGCATCCAAGGGAGAAGGACTGGGCAACCAGTTTTTGGCCAATATCCGGGAGGTGGACGCCATCGTTCATGTGGTGCGCTGCTTCGAGGACAGCAACGTGATCCATGTGGATGGCAGCGTAGATCCGGTGCGGGATATTGAGACGATTAATCTGGAACTGATTTTTTCTGATCTGGAGATTCTGGAGAGAAGAATCGCCAAGACAACCAGAGCGGCCAGAAATGATAAGACCCAGGCCAAGGAACTGGAACTGCAGAAGCGGATACAGGCACATCTGGAGGCGGGAAAGCTGGGCATTACCTTTGCGACAGAGGATGAGGAAGAACAGGAATGGCTGGCGTCCTACAATCTTCTGACCTGCAAGCCGGTGATATTCGCGGCAAACGTGGGGGAGGATGATCTGGCGGATGACGGCGCCGGAAACCGCTATGTGCAGGAAGTGCGGGAATATGCCAGAGAGAGCGGCAGCGGCGTGTTTGTGATCTGCGCCCAGATTGAGGAAGAGATTTCCGAGCTGGATGAGGACGAGAGAGCCATGTTCCTGGAGGATCTGGGACTGAAGGAGTCGGGACTGGAAAAACTGATTGCCGCCAGCTATGATCTGCTGGGCCTGATGAGCTTTCTGACGGCAGGTGAAACAGAGACCAGAGCCTGGACAATTAAAAAGGGAACGAAAGCGCCCCAGGCAGCAGGAAAGATTCACTCTGATTTTGAGAGAGGCTTTATCCGGGCCGAGGTGGTAAACTATAAAGATCTGCTGGAATGCGGTTCACTGGCGGCAGCCAGAGAAAAAGGCCTGGTAGGCCTGGAGGGAAAAGACTACGTCGTACAGGACGGAGACGTCATCCTCTTCCGCTTCAACGTGTAACACCAGTTCCGCACAGCAGAGGAAAGGGAAAGACAGTCCGAAACGCATATATGCGTGGAGGGCTGTATTTGCCTTTACTGAGGGGGCGGAACGCCCCCTCAGCCGCAGAAGAGCTGCGGAAGCAGCGGAAAGCCTTCGAAGAAGGCGATCTGCGGCCTGCTGTGCGGAAGAAGCAGGAGGAAGAAGCGGAAAGCCTTCGAAGAAGGCGTTCTGCGGCCTGCTGTGCGGAAGAAGCAGGAGGAAGCAGCGGAAAGCCTTCGAAGAAGGCGGTCTGTTAGGAAAGGGTTTCATTTAAAATATCAGGAAAATTTAAATAAAGGATGATTCGTATTTTGCAGCTGTGAGGGAGCGGTTCCAAGCAAACGATTGGAAGATTTTTGAAGGGTTTGCGAGCATAGTGTGGGCGAAAATCATATGTCTGAGCCTCTTTGGAGGCGAGTTTTGATTTTCGCCCCATAAATAGACAGCGCAGCAAACCTCAAAAATCAACATGTTTGCCGGAACCGCTCCCGCCAGCTGCAAAAATAGAGTTTTATTTAAATTTTCTGCGTTAAACGGGGAAGGACACCATGATCAGTTTTCCAAACCTGGGGCTTACTTTTTCTCATGTAGGCCGCAGTATTTCCATATTTGGATTTGAAATATATTTTTACGGCATTGTGATCGCCGCCGCAATGGTGGCGGGGCTGTATCTGGCCATGTGGGCCGCGAAAAAGACAGGGCAGAATCCGGATGACTATTTTAATCTGGCGCTGATTGCCATTGTGGTGGCTCTCATCTGTGCCAGAGTTTACTATGTGATTTTTTCCTGGGATTACTACAGCGAACATCCGGCAGAGATATTCAGCTTCCGGGGAGGCGGACTGGCCATTTACGGCGGCGTCATCGGAGGTGTGCTTACCTGCCTGGTTTATGGAAAGGTGAAAAAGCTGAGTTACGGGCTGCTGGTAGATACAGCCTGTCTGGGGCTGGTGCTGGGACAGAGCATCGGCCGCTGGGGAAACTTCTTTAACCGGGAAGCCTTCGGAGGGTATACCGATAATCTGCTGGCCATGCGGCTGCCTCTGGACGCGGTGCGGGCTTCGGAGGTAACGGAGGAGATGCTGAGCCATCAGGTAGTGGAAAACGGTATCGCCTGTATCCAGGTACACCCCACGTTTCTGTACGAGTCCCTGTGGAATTTGGGGGTGCTGGCGGTTCTTCTGGTGATAACCCTGAAGGGACTGAAAAAATTTAACGGAGAGATTTTTCTGTATTATCTTCTTCTGTACGGGATCGGGCGATTCTGGATTGAAGGGCTGCGCACGGATCAGCTTTTGCTGCCGGTGGTGAACCTGCCTGTATCCCAGCTGCTCTCCATTGTTTTGGCGGCGGTATCCCTGGTGCTGATCCTGGTTTTGCGAAGGAGAACAGGTCGGATACACAGAGAATAAGCAGATGAAAAGAGACAGGGAGGCTGAGAGGATTTTTCCTTTACAGCCTCTTTCATTTTTCGTATAATGTGGATGATGAGGGGAATAAAAACATACCGGAAAGAAGAAAGGGGATTATATGGCAGGTACAGATATCGGAATTGATCTGGGAACATCCAGCATTCTGGTTTATGTCAGAGGCAAGGGCGTGGTGCTCAAGGAACCGTCAGTGGTGGCCTTTGACCGGGATAATGATAAGATAAAAGCCATCGGGGAGGAAGCCAGACTGATGCTGGGCCGTACGCCGGGAAATATTGTGGCGGTGCGTCCCATGAAAAACGGCATTATCTCCGATTATATGGTGACAGAACAGATGCTGCGCTATTTTATTCAGAAGGCTCAGGGAAGACTGTCTTTCAGAAAGCCCCGGGTAAGCATCTGCGTGCCTACCAGCGTTACGGAGGTGGAGCGCAAGGCAGTGGAGGATGCCACCTACCAGGCGGGAGCCAGAGAGGTTCACATGGTGGAGGAGCCGATTGCGGCCGCTATCGGCGCAGGGATTGATATTTCAAGGCCCAGCGGAAATATGATTGTGGATATCGGCGGCGGAACCTGCAATGTGGCGATTCTGTCCATCAACGGAATCGTGGTGAGCCAGTCTCTTAAAATCGGAGGAGACGATTTTGACGAGGCCATTGTAAAATACGTGAAAAATACCTTCGGCCTGATGATCGGAGAACAGGCTGCGGAAGAGATAAAGATTCATATCGGCACCGCCTTTGAAAGGCCGGAGAAAACGTCTATGGAGGTAAACGGCCGGGATCTGGTGACGGGACTGCCCAAAACGGTGAGGATCACATCGGAGGATACCAGGGAGGCCTTAAAGGACACGGTGGGACAGATTGTGGACGCTGTCCACAGCGTGCTGGAGCGCACTCCGCCGGAACTGGCGGCGGACGTGGTAGACCGGGGCATTGTGCTGGTAGGCGGCGGCGCTCTTCTGGGAGGGCTGGAAGAACTGATTGAAGCCAAAACAGGGGTCAATACCGTGACCGCGGAGGATCCCATGACAGCGGTGGCTGTGGGAACGGGACTCTATGTGGAACTGACCACCGCTCCCAAAAATGCGGAGGAAGACTAGTTGACGGATCGGGGCGCGGAAGATGGAAGTGTTGGAAGGATATGTGGATCATATTGTTTACCGGAACAGCGATAACGGCTACACGGTGCTGAACCTGGTGGCGGGTGAGGAGGAGATTACCTGTGTGGGGACTCTTCCTTTTCTGGGAGAGGGAGAACTGATCCAGGCCCGGGGACATTATACGGAACATGCCACCTACGGAGATCAGTTTGTCATTGAATCCTATGAGGAGAAACAGCCGGAGGACGCGGTGGCCATGGAACGGTATCTGGGCTCCGGGGCCATTAAGGGAGTGGGCAGCGCGCTGGCTGCCCGGATTGTGCGCCGGTTCGGGGCGGATACCTTTCGGATTATAGAGAGGGAGCCGGAGCGGCTGGCGGAGATCAAGGGCATCAGCGAGCGGAAAGCCCGGGAGATTGCCGGCCAGGTGGAGGAGAAGAAGGATATGCGGGAGGCCATGATCTTCCTGCAGCAGTACGGGATCTCCACGGCTCTGGCAGTAAAGATTTATCAGAAATACGGGACGGAGATTTACCGCGTGATTCGGGAAAATCCTTACCGCATGGCGGACGACCTGGAGGGAGTGGGTTTTCGGATCGCGGATGAGATCGCCCGCCGGGCAGGGATCCAGGCGGATTCGGATTTCCGTGTCAGAAGCGGTATTTTTTATGTGCTGCAGCAGGCCTCCGGGGAGGGCCATATTTATCTTCCCCGGGAAGAACTGCTCTCCAGAACCTCCCAGCTGCTGGGAATTGTGCCGGAAGATATGGATGACCGGCTGCGGGATATGGCGGTGGAGCGCAAGATTATCCTCCGGTCGGAGGGGGAACAGGTTCTGGTCTATGCGGCTTCCAGCTATTATCTGGAGCTGAATACGGCGAAGATGCTTCACGACCTGAATGTAACCGGTGAGATTGACCGGGAAAAGGTGATGGAAAAAATCCGGCGGATTGAGAAAAAAAACGGTACGGTGCTGGATGAAAAGCAGAGGGAAGCGGTGCTGGAGGCTGTAAGGTGCGGTCTGACCGTGCTGACAGGAGGACCCGGCACAGGGAAAACCACTACGATCAATACGATGATTGCTTACTTCCGGGAGGAAGGCTTTGAGATAGCGCTGGCGGCTCCCACGGGAAGGGCGGCCAAACGGATGACGGAGGCCACCGGTTACGAGGCCAGGACCATCCACCGGCTTTTGGAGGTGTCCGGCGGCCCGGATACTTCCAGCGCTTTCGGACGGAACGGGGAGAATCCCCTGGAGGCGGATGTGATCATTGTGGATGAGATGTCTATGGTGGATATTTATCTGATGCATGCGCTCCTGTCGGCAATCACGGTGGGAACCCGCCTGGTGATGGTGGGAGACGTCAATCAGCTTCCCTCCGTAGGGCCGGGGTGCGTGCTCCGGGATATCATTGCCTCCGGACAGTGCCGCGTGGTGCGGCTTACCAGAATTTTCCGACAGGCCAGCCAGAGCGATATTGTGGTAAATGCCCACAAAATCAACCGGGGCGAGCATGTGACGCTGGACAATAAAAGCAGGGATTTCTTTTTTTTAAAGCGCAGCGATGCCAATGTGATTATCAGCATCGCCATTCAGCTGGTGCGGGATAAAATGCCCCGGTACGTACATGCCCAGCCGAATGAGATACAGGTGCTGACGCCTACCAGAAAGGGGCTTCTGGGAGTAGAGCGGCTCAACCGGATCCTGCAGGAATACCTGAATCCTCCCGGCCCTGACAAGAAGGAATATCTCAGGGGAGACAACCTGTTCAGGGAAGGGGATAAGGTGATGCAGATCCGGAACAATTACCAGATCGAATGGGAAGTCCGGGGAAAGTACGGGATACCGGTGGACCGGGGCATGGGCGTGTTTAACGGAGACATGGGCGTGATCCGGGAGATAAACGGCTATACGGAACGGCTGACGGTGGAGTTTGACGAGGGACGCTATGTGGAATATCCTTTTAGCGGGCTGGAGGAACTGGAACTGGCGTATGCGGTGACGATTCACAAATCCCAGGGAAGCGAGTATCCGGCTGTGGTGCTGCCCCTGCTTGCGGGTCCCAGAATGCTGATGAACCGGAACCTGCTGTATACCGCGGTGACCAGGGCCAAAAGCTGTGTGGTGCTGGTAGGCGATCCCGGCGTTTTTGAACAGATGATTGACAACGGGACAGAGCAGAAACGCTACACCACCCTGGCTGTGCGGATGCGGGAACTGGGAGAACTGCAGCCGGACAAAAACTGAGAAACGGTGAAACAGACAGGAACAGGCAGAAAGAAAAGGAATCGTCCGGGAGAGAGCCGGTACGAAAAATGAAAACAGAAAATATGAAATGTCTGCGGGCGGCGGCAGAGGAATTTTTAGAGCTTCTGTATCCGCGCCGCTGTCCCATCTGCCAGAAAATACTGGACAGAAAGGAAAAGCTGGTGTGCGAAGAGTGCGGCAGGAAGCTGCCCTATATCCGGGAGCCGCTGTGTAAAAAATGCGGGAAACCCCTGACGCGCCGGGAACAGGAATACTGTCCGGACTGCGAAACGGGCAGGCATCACTTCACGGAGGGACGGAGCATCTTTCTGTATGAAAAAGAGCTCCGGCATTCCGTACACAGGATGAAATTTGAAAATAAGCGGGAGTACCTGGATTTTTATGCCTGGGCCATGGCCCGGGCCGGAAAAGATTTTATAGACAGGATCCGTCCCGCCGTGCTGATGCCGGTTCCCATGCATCCGGGGAAACGGCGGGAGAGAGGATTTGACCAGAGCCGTATTCTGGCAGAAAAACTGGGAAAGCTTACCGGAATTTCGGTGGATGCGCGCAGCCTGACAAGAAACCGGTTTACCCTGCCTCAGAAAGATCTGGATGTCCAGGAGAGAAAACGAAATCTGCGGGGGGCTTTTTCCGTGAAAAAAGGAAGCCTTCTGCGGGAACCGGTGCTTCTGATTGATGACATCTATACCACCGGAGCCACCATGGATGAGATTGCCCGGACGCTGGAGAATGAGGGGATAAAACGCATTTATTTTCTGGCGCTGTGCACCGGAAAAGGAAAATAAAAGGTATGCACGGAAGTTTTCATATGCTATAATGAGCACAAGACCGGCAGGATGCCGGGATGGCCGAGACAGTGAAAGGAAAGGTGACACCATGCCCAGGCAGGAAGAGATAGAACGGATGATTCGTCTGGCCATACTGGAGAAAGAAAACGGGCGGGAAGTGAAACAGATCAGAGAAAGCTATAAAAGCGACTATATCGGGATCCCCATGGTAAAAAACGGACTGCGCATAAGCGCCGTCTTTCTGGCGGTTCTGGGGCTCTGGGCCGTATGCCGCACGGACTTTATTCTGGCCGTGGCGACGGGCGGACAGGCAGGTCTGCTGGGTATAGGGATTCTCACCGCTTATCTGACCGTACTGCTGGTTACGCTTCTGATAACCGGACTGGCAGCGGTTTCCCGCTACCACCGGAGCCTGGAGCTGGCTCTGGAGTATGAAGAAAATCTTGCCAGGCTGCAGGAGATAAGGGGGACTGCCCCATGAGATTCCGGATCAGGATAAAGCGGCGGCTGACAGCGTTTTACTCTTCCTGGGAGGGGTATGTAAAAGCCGCTGTAAAATTTTTTCTGGCTTTTGCGGTACTGTGGGGGATTCAGGCAGCCGCAGGAAGCGGAGTATTTTTCGGACAGCCGGCGGCCGTAGTGCTATTGGCTGCCATCTGTTCCCTCCTTCCGGGCAGCGGGCTGCTTCTTTTGTCTGCCGTGTGCCTGGAAGCGGGATTTCTGCAGCATTCCCTGCCAGGCGGCCTGCTGGGCGGCGTTTTGCTTCTGACAGCGCTGCTGCTGTACCTGTGTTTTATTCCCGGCCAGGCATTTACGGTTATCTGTGCCGGTTTGAGCCTGGGGCTGGGAGTTCCCCTGTGTGTACCCGTAGTCTGCGGTCTGCTGGCAGGGCCCGGCAGCATGGCGGGGATTTCCCTGGGGACTCTGGCGTATTACGGCTCCATGCAGCTGCTTCAAAATGACAGCTTCACCGGCGGATTTAGCGGAGAAGCGCTGAACCGGATGCCGGAAATGCTCCGGCTGCTCTGTCTGGATCAGGAGATGCTGATGGATGCGGTGATCCTGTCCGCGGTGTGCCTGACAGTTTATCTGATACGCCGCCTTCCTGTCCGCTTCTGCTGGGGATGGGGAACAGGGGCCGGGGTGCTGGTCTATACGGTTTTCCGGGTGCTGGAGTATTTCTGGCTGGGACGGACGGTTTCTTTGGCGCTGCTGGGGGCGGATATACTGCTGGGAGCAGCCGCGGGCCTGATCCTTCAGGACTTCTGTTTTGCCCTGGATTATAAAAAGACAGAGTATCTGCAGTTTGAGGACGATGAATATTATTACTATGTGAAGGCGGTGCCCAAGCTGGACTTTTCCCGGAATGAGAGGGGAGAAGATCCCAAAGCGGGGGCAAGGAGGAGATGACACAGATGGGTTCCCTACGATCTTGGATTACAAGTCATCTGACATGGCTTAGATTTCCGACTATCTCGATTACACCAACGGATATTCTGGAAATTATAATTCTTGCGTTTCTGGTATATAAACTTCTGGTCTGGATCAAAGACAGCAGGGCCTGGACGCTGCTGAAGGGCATTCTGACCATTGTGATCTGCGTGGGTATTGTATATATCCTGCAGATGGATACCCTGATTTATATTGTCAACCATGCGCTGACCATCGTGATTACGGCGGCAGTGGTGGTTTTTCAGCCGGAACTGCGCAAAGTGCTGGAGCAGCTGGGAGAGAAGCGTTTTATATCCAGCATCCTGCCTCTGGACAATATGCGCTCCGTGCAGGAACTTTTCAGTGACAAGACCATCAACGAACTGGTAAAGGGAACGGTGGAGATGGCCAAGGTAAAAACAGGGGCCCTGATTGTGATTGAGCAGAATGAGACGCTGGAAGAGTATGAGCGCACGGGCATCAAGGTGGACGCGCTGCTGACCAGCCAGCTTCTGATTAATATTTTTGAGCACAACACCCCTCTCCATGACGGAGCGGTTATTATGCGGGGAGACCGGATCACGGCGGCCACCTGTTATCTGCCGCTGTCCGACAATATGAACCTGAGCAAAGAACTGGGAACCCGGCACAGAGCCGCGGTGGGAATCAGTGAAGTGACGGATTCCCTGACGATTGTGGTTTCTGAGGAGACCGGATATATCTCCATCGCTTACCGGGGAGAGCTGGACCGGAATGTCACGGCGGATGAGCTGCGCCAGCGGCTGACGGTACTCCAGAACAAGTCGGTGGTTTCCAGAAGATTTAAGCTGTGGAAAGGGCGGACGAGACATGAAGGGTAAGACATTTTTTAATAAAATGACAGGCAATCTTGCTCTGAAGCTGATTGCCCTGGCCATAGCGTTTCTGATCTGGATCCTGGTGACAAACACCAATAATCCGGTGAAGTCATCCCTGTTTACCGCGGTTCCCATCAATGTGATCAATCAGGACAGCGTGGCGGACATAGGAAAAGTGGTGGAACTGGACGGCAGCGGCACAGTGAATTTGAAGGTGACGGAGCGGCGCAGAACACTGGAGCGTCTGTCCAGAGCGGACTTCTATGTGGAGGCGGATCTGGAAAATCTGACGGATATGAATACGGTGCCGCTGACAGTAACCTGCACGAATTCAGCGGTGACCTGGGATGAGATCGAAATATCTCCCTCCTCCCTGAAGGTGACCCTGGAGGATAAGGTGGAGCAGGCATTTGTGGTTTCCGTTTCCACATCCGGGATGCCTGCCGATGGACATGCGGTGGGAACCACGGAAGTGCAGCCGGGCAGAAGCATCTATATTGCCGGTCCCCAGTCTGTGATTAACATTATCAATCAGGTGGTGGCCACAGTCAATGTGGGAGGCCTGCGGGAAGATACAACGCTTGCGTCAACCCTGCGGGTGTATGATAAAAACGGAGACGAGCTGAATGAGAATCAGCTGAATTCCCTGGAATTTAAGGATACAAACGGAGTGGTAATCAACGACCGCAGCGTCAATGTGAAAGTGGACCTGTGGAGAACGGTGACGGATGTGGCTCTTTCGGTGAAAACCCAGGGGACACCGGCGCCCGGCTATCAGATAGCCGGCGTGGAAACCGTTCCCTCTGCCGTCAGCCTGGCGGGAACAGAGGAAGCCCTGGAATTGCTGGATGGAACCCTGGAGATCGCGGATCCGGTTTCCGTGGAGGGCGCTTCGGAAAATATCAGCCAGGAGATTGATCTGACTGCCACTCTGGCGGAAATAAGCGGGCTGAAACTGGCAGGCGATACGGATTCCGTGGTGGTGGTAGAGATTCAGATTGAAAAGGCGGGAGACGAAACGCTGAGCATCCCCCTGGGAGATGTGGAGCTGCTGAACCGTCCGGAAAATATGACCCTGGTGGTGACGCCGGCGGATATGATCGCCATCACGGTACATGCGCTGAACGGAGACGCGGAAGACCTGAAGGCGGAGGATGTGAAACTCACGGTGGATCTGACGCCCTGCGCCCAGGAGGGAACCTATGAACTGCCGGTTACGGTAGAACTTCCGGAAGGCTATGAGCTGGCCTCGGAGGTGACGATTATGGTAAATTCCCAGAAGCAGCCGGAGGACACAGAACCGATGACGGAAACGGAGTGACAGCTATGGTAAGAAAAACGATTACAATCTATAATCACAGCGGCCTTCATCTGCGGCCGGCAGGACAGGTCTGCCAGAAGGCCCAGGAGTATCCCTGCCGGGTGGAGATGGTGGTGGGAGAGAAGCATTTTAACCTGAAGAGCGTCCTCAGCGTCCTCAGCGCCCAGATCACCACGTCCACGGAGATAGACCTGATCTGTGACGGACCGGAGGAGGAGAGGGCTATGGAGGAGCTTACCCTGTTTCTGGGAGAGAATCTGGACGGTCAGTAAAAGACAGAAACAAAGGGACTTCTTTTTGGAATATTTCTTTGCATGTACATTTAAATGAAAACAGGGTGCTGCAAAATCATGAAATTCATGATAAAGCAGCACCCTGTTTTTCGTAAGTGCGTCAGATATTGGGGTCTGTGGGATCCCAGGTCTGCCAGGACGGGATTTTCTTCAGGGAAGGTTTGCCCAGCGGATCGTTGGCGCTGGTGCCCCGGAAGATGGTTACCTTTGTCCCGATGGGAACATTGTCATATATATATTTTGCGGATTCCACATTCAGCCGGATGCAGCCGTGGGAAGCCGCCTGGCCCAGCATGTTGTAGGCGCTGGCGCTCATGGAGCGGGGATCCCGGTACCGGTTGTAGGGTACGGAGTGGAACAGATAGCTGGACCACACGCTGTTGGGGGATGTGCTCAGATGCTCGCAGTACTGTCCCCAGGAGGGGCCCATCAGTTCATGCCAGCGCAGCTTGTCGGTGATGTAGCGGGTTCCGTTGGGGGTGGCGCCGTTTAATCCCACGGAGCAGAGCATCGCTTTGACCGGTGTGCTGCCCCGGTAAACCGTAACCACGTTGGTCCCCTGGTTTACCTTAATGGACCAGGCCCCGGTGGGGGTGGTGGTGAGATACCCTTTCTTCCCGAAATCATAGGTCTTGCCGCTGATGGTTTTCTTGCCCGTCACCATCTTTCCGTTGGAGGGATTCAGATAGTACTTCTTGTTGCCCAGCGTCAGCCATCCCTTCTGCATAACGCCGCTGCTGTTGAAATAATACCGGGATTTGCCGGAGGTCATCCAGCCGGTCACCGCCTGCCCCTTTTTGGAGCCGGACTTGCTCATGTAATATTTCTTGCCTTTGACTGTGACCCAGCCGGTTTTCATGGCACCGTTGTCTTTTTTGTCCAGATAGTATTTCTTTCCGTTGATGGTGACAAGGCCGGTTTTGCGGACGCCGCTCTTGTTGGCGTAGTATTTCTTGCCGTTAACGGTGAACCATCCCGTCTGCATACGGCCTTTGCTGTTGAAATAGTAAGTCTTTTTGTCTATGGTTTTCCAGCCGGTGGTTCTGGCGTGTCCGTTGGCCGGATCCAGATAAAACGTATATTTTTTCCATTTCAGCCACTTGGTCACCTGAGCGCCCTTGCTGTTGAAATAGTAGTATTTTCCGTTTACATTCTTCCAGCCGGTGCTGCGAACCAGAGTTTTCCGGTTAAAGAAATACCGTTTCTTTCCGATGGTCTGCCAGCCGGATTTCAGCTTGCCGTTTTTGGAAGCGTAGTAGTAATTTTTCCCCTTATTAAACCATCCGGAAGCATAGATCCTGCCTTTATTGTTCTGGAAGTAATAATAATTTTTAGAACCCTTTGGCAGTTCCTGCAGTCCTGTGAGACCTTTTACCTTTTTCCCGGTATCTTTGTAGTAAAGATAGGTTTTTCCGGAAACCTTCTTGGCGGTAACGGCGGACTGGCTGTCCTTCTTTTCCGCGGCGGCTGCTGTAAAAGCCAGAACAGCTGCCATGCACAGCATAAGGATAACTGTGCGTAAAAACCTGCGCATACGCATAAATGTCCCTCCCTCATTGACTCTTTAACAGGTACCTGTATTATACCAGAAAGAGGAAGGGATGACAATGGAGGAATGGGGAAAGAAGGGCTTTTTCGGTTGTGTTTTGCAGGGAAGTGTTTTATAATGGTAAAGATTAAGCGATAAGGTGTGGAGCGGAATGATAAAAAGAGAACGATACAAACGGCTGGTAATGTTCCTGGCTTCCGTGCTGGTGATCGGCCTTCAGACTTTTAATTTTGCCTATGTCTGGTTTACGGAATACAACTTCCGGGAAGTAATCGGATCTGTTTACTGGAGACGGGGCCACTGGGCGCTGATTGTGCTCTACGGAGTGATCGTCTATATTATGTCCAAGCTGTTTGGTGCGCTGAAGGTGGGCTATATGCGGGTGCTGGACGTGATTATCTCCCAGATCCTGTCGGTGGTGTGCACCAATGTGATTGCCTACCTGCAGCTGGCACTGATCGGGCGCTGGAAATTTATGAGCCACGCAGGCCCCATGCTGGGCCTGACTGCCGTAAACCTGGCGGTCGTAATTGTCTGGGTGATTTTCATGCGCTGGATCTACACCCGGATTTATCCGCCCAGACAGGTGATTATGATTTACGACAGCGATAATCCGGAGAAGCTGCTGAAAAACATTTCTTCCAGGAAGGACAAATATGTGATCAGCGAGGCGGTCTATCTGGGCAACGGCATGGATTATATTAAGGAAAGAATTCTTCACTACCAGGGTGTGATTGTGGGGGATATGCCCTCCCATGAGAGAAATCTCCTGGTGAAATACTGCTTTGAAAAGAATATCCGCTGCTACTGCTCACCGAAAATTTCGGACATTAT
Organism: Candidatus Merdiplasma excrementigallinarum; assembly: GCA_018713435.1. Classification (GTDB taxonomy): domain Bacteria; phylum Bacillota; class Clostridia; order Lachnospirales; family Lachnospiraceae; genus Merdiplasma; species Merdiplasma excrementigallinarum. The sequence continues at coordinate 29,013 of DVOS01000039.1, read as the reverse complement.
GATTATGAGTTCAGAGAAGATCCATATGTTTGACACGCCTCTGCTGCTGTTTCGCAACCGGGGACTGACTGTGGAGCAGCAGGCGATAAAGCGGGTTTTTGATGTGGCGGTTTCGCTGCTTATGCTGGTGGTGCTGTCTCCTCTGATGGTGCTGATTGCCCTTCTGATTAAACTGTATGACGGGGGGCCGGTGTTTTATACCCAGGAGAGGCTGACGCAGAACGGCAGGATTTTCCATGTGTATAAGTTTCGCAGCATGCGGGTGGATTCGGAGAAAAACGGCGCCCGTCTGGCCATGAAAAATGACAGCCGCGTAACGCCGGTGGGAAAAGTGCTGCGGAATATCCATTTTGACGAGCTGCCCCAGCTGTTTAATATTATCAGGGGAGATATGTCGCTGGTGGGTCCCAGACCGGAGCGGCCGGAGATTGCGGCTCTCTACGAGGAAGAGATACCTGAGTTTTCCTACCGGCTGAAGATGAAGGCGGGGCTTACGGGGTATGCCCAGGTCTACGGAAAGTACAATACGACCCCGTATGACAAGCTGAAACTGGATCTGACGTATATAGAAAATTATTCCTTTTTTCTGGATCTGCAGCTGATTGCCACTACAGTTAAGATTTTGTTCCAGAAAGAGAATACGGAAGGAGTGGAACAGTGGCAGACAACAGCGGCTGTGAAAAAAGACCGGAAATCCAGGAGACAGGATCAGGACTGATGCCGGAAGTTTCTGTGGTGATACCGGTTTATAATAATGCGGGTACCCTTCCCCTTGCCCTGGACTCAGCCCTGAGCCAGGAGGGAAGCCTGGAAGTGATCGTGGTGGACGACGGCTCCCGGGATGAGATTGAGACGGTAATGGAGCGGTACACAGCAGACCCGAGGGTTTGCTATGTGAAAAATCCGAAGAATCTGGGGGCGGCGGGAAGCCGCAACCGGGGCGTGGCCATGGCCAGAGGACAGTATGTGGCTTTTCTGGATTCTGATGACTGCTGGGCGCCGGGCAAGCTGAAAAAACAGCTGCGGCTCCTGGAAGATACGGGAAGCGTGCTGTGCTGTACCGGGCGGGAACTGATGACGCCGGAGGGGAAGCTGACCGGCCGGGTGATCGGTGTGTCCGCCGTCATCTCCTACCGGGATCTTCTGCGCCACAACAGCATCAACTGTTCTTCCGTGGTCGTGAAAAGAGAGGCGGCTCTGGAATTTCCCATGGAACATGAGGACAGCCACGAGGATTATATTGCCTGGCTGAAGATTCTGGGAAAATACGGGCCGGCGGCAGGCATCAATGAGCCTTTGCTGCGATACAGGCTGTCTGCGGGAGGCAAGTCCGGGAACAAACTGAAATCTGCCAGAATGACCTTCCTGGTTTACCGCTATATGGGATTTGGAAAGGTGAAGGCAGCGGCGTGCTTTCTCAGCTACGCTCTCCATGGCGTGTGGAAGTATGCCCGGGCATTTCTGTTATCGTAGATTTTTGAGAGGGCCATTGCCCGGGACAGGGTTGAAACAGCCCGGTGCAGATGCTATAATGAGCGGAAGCGCAGCATGAAGGGAGCAGATAAATGAACACAGTGAAGGAACTTCTTTCCAGCCGCCGTATGATCTGGAAGCTGGCAAAGAACGACTTTAAGACAAAATATGCAGGATCCTATTTTGGGATTCTGTGGGCTTTTGTGCAGCCTATTGTGACGATCTTAATCTATATCATCATATTTCAGTACGGCTTTAAGGCCGCTCCTTCCAGGGAGGGCTATCCCTATGCCCTGACCCTGACGTCAGGCATTATCCCCTGGTTTTTCTTTTCCGAGGCGCTGATCAACGCCACAAACTGTTTTATGGAATACTCCTATCTGGTAAAGAAGGTCGTGTTTAAGATCAGCATTCTCCCTGTGGTAAAGGTGGTATCATCCCTTTTCGTCCATCTGTTTTTTGTGGCGCTGGTGTTTTTGATTTTTGTGCTGTTCGGGAAGATCCCGCCTGTGCAGTTTATACAGATCGTTTATTATATTTTCTGCGCGTTCTGTTTCGCCCTGGCGCTGTCCTTTCTGACTTCAGCCATTGTTCCCTTCTTCAGGGATTTCGGACAGATCGTGAATATCGTGCTGCAGGTGTGGATGTGGGCCTGCCCCATTATGTGGGACTTAAACCAGATGCTGGGCGGCTACCCTCTGCTGATGAAGCTGATCAAACTGAATCCTTTCGTCTATGTGGTGGAAGGATACCGGGACTGCTATATTAACGGAGTATGGTTCTGGGAGAGAGGCCTATATACGCTGTATTTCTGGGCTGTCACACTGGCGCTGGGCTGGGCTGGATTTCGGGTATTCAAAAAACTGCGGGTACATTTTTCAGATGTGCTGTAAAAAGGCGCCCCAGGAAATTTAAACGGTACAGATAAACAGGCAGGAGTGAAAACACCATGAAGGAACGAAATGCCATTGAACTGAAAAATATCAGCAAGGTATATAAACTGTATGAGAGACCCAAGGACCGGCTGAAGGAATCGCTTTCCCCCACCCATAAAAGCTACCACAGGGATCATTTTGCCCTGGCGGGAGTGAACCTGACGGTAAAGCAGGGGGAGTGCGTGGGAATTATCGGGACAAACGGATCCGGAAAATCCACGCTGCTGAAAATTATTACCGGAGTTTTAAGCCCCACAGAGGGAACGGTGGAAATCAACGGTAAGATCAGCGCCCTGCTGGAGCTGGGAGCCGGCTTTAACCCGGAATACACGGGACTGGAGAATGTGTATCTGAACGGAACCATGATGGGATTTACGGATCAGGAGATTGAAGCCAAGCTGGATGATATCCTTACTTTCGCGGAGATCGGGGATTTTATCCACCAGCCGGTGAAAACCTATTCCAGCGGCATGTTTGCCAGACTGGCCTTTGCGGTGGCGATCAATGTGGAGCCGGATATTCTGATTGTGGATGAGGCCCTCAGCGTGGGAGATATTTTTTTCCAGGCAAAGTGCTACCGGAAATTTGAGGAATTTAAAAAAGCGGGGAAAACCATTATCTTTGTATCCCACGATATGGGAAGCATCATCAAATACTGTGACAGAGCGCTTCTGCTGAATAAGGGAAAGCCGGTATTTTCCGGGTCCTGCGCCGAGGCGGTGGATATTTACAAGAAAATTCTGGCACATCAGTACCACGAGGATGGGGAGGACTTTCAGGAGGCGGAAGCCGTTGGGGAGGGAGAACTTCCCCCGGAGGGAACCGTGTGGAAGGACAGTCTGGTGGTAAACCGGAACCAGTCCGACTATGGACAGCGGGAGGCGGAGATTGTGGACTTTGCCCTGGTGGATCATAAGGGAATGATCACTTCCTCCCTGGACAAGGGGAAGCCCTTCCGGATCATGATGAAGGTACAGTTTCACAAAGACATAAAAAACCCTATTTTTGCCTATACCATCAAGGACAGAAAGGGAACGGAAATCACCGGCACCAATACGGTTCTGGAAAATCAGAACCTGGAGGAAGGGAGAGAGGGCACCCGGGTGACGGTCTGCTTTGAGCAGGTGATGAATCTGCAGAGCGGGCAGTACCTTCTTTCTCTGGGCTGCACCGGGTATGAGATGGACGAGCTGGTGATCTATCACAGGATTTACGACACCTGCTTCATGGAAGTGTTTTCCACCAAAGACACGGTTGGATTTTTTGATATGAATGCCCGGGTGACGTATCCCGGGGAAAAGGATGCGAAGGGGCAGCAATAAGAAGGAGGCCGGGATGACAGAAAAAATAGGAGAAGTTTGTCTGAATCTTGACTGCTATGACGGGGAAGATCTCTACAGCGACGGGGATGTGGAGGAGGAACTGCTGGACATTGTAAAGCATAACAGCGCCGACCGGTTCCCCGCACTGATACGGGAACGGGCCAAATGGCCGATCCTGTATCATCTGTCGGAGCAGAGAGAAAATATTATAGACTGGTTTCCCATGAAGGAAGGGGCCAGCGTGCTGGAAGTGGGGGCCGGATGCGGCGCCGTCACGGGAGCCCTGGTAAGGATGGCTTCCCGGGTTGTGGCCAATGATCTTTCCAAAAGGCGGAGCCTGATCAATGCCTGGCGGCACCGGGAGGCAAAAAATCTGGAGCTGGCTGTGGGAAATTTTAACCGGGTGTCAGAAATGCTGACGGAAAAATTTGACTATGTGACGCTGATCGGCGTGCTGGAGTACGCGCCTTCCTACATGGCCGGGGAGGACCCCTTCGGAACCTTTCTGGAGAAAATCAACGGCCTGCTGAAACCCGACGGGGAGATCCTGATTGCCATTGAAAACCGTCTGGGCATGAAGTATTTCGCAGGCTGCCGGGAGGACCATGTAGGGCGGGCCTTTGAGGGAATTGAAGGATATCCGGGAACAGACAGCGTGCAGACTTTCAGCAGAGCGGAGCTGGAGCGGCTGTTTGAGGAGAAGGGCTTCCGGGAGTATGAATTCTATTATCCTTATCCGGACTACAAATTTCCCACCGCTGTCTATTCGGATCGGTATCTGCCGAAAAAAGGGGAACTTCTGAACAATATCCGCAATTTTGACGCGGACCGGTATGTGTTGTTTGATGAAGGGAAAGCTTTCGACAGCCTGGCGGACACAGGCTATTTCCCCATTTTTTCCAATTCCTTTTTTGTACGCGTCAGGAGGAAAGGGTGAGCCATGAAGAACGTTATCTATGCCAAATATTCCAGAGAACGCAGGGAAGAGTTCCAGATTGCCACGTTAATCCTGGAGGATGGCGAGAGTGAAAAGACCGTGCGCAAGCAGGCTCTCCATGAAAAAGCTTTCGCCCACGTGGAGGCTATGGCAGTAAACGCGCCCCGGCTGGCCCGAAATTACCAGAGCCAGGGACTGCGGGTATGCCCCTGCAAAAGAGACGGCGAAGGCAGGGTTTCCTTCCCGTTTATCCGGGGTGAAAACATGGATCAGTTTCTTGCGGAGCGGATTGCGGAGGGTGATTTTAAACAGGTCAAAGAAAAGGTGGGGCTTTTCTGGCAGTTTTTATCTTCGCAGAAAGATGTGGAGCCCTTTGTGCCGGGAGAAAAATTCCGGGAAATTTTCGGGGAGATTTCTCTGCCCGACGGGCTGACGGCGGCGCCTGTTTCCAACCTGGATATGGTATTTTCCAATATCCTGATGGACGGGGAGGGCTTCGCGGTAACAGACTATGAGTGGGTATTTGACTTTCCTGTGCCTATTCAGTTTCTGTTTGCCCGCAGCCTTCTGCTGCAGGGAGCCATTCAGACCCTGAGCAGGGAACAGCAGGAAGAACTGTACGCCCTGGGAGGAGTGAAACTGGAGGAGCGCCCCCTTTATCATGAGATGGAAGTCTGCTTCCAGAAATATGTGACAGGCCGGGAGGAGCTGAATGTGCTCTCCAGGCTTCATGCGAAAATGGGCACAGACTGCTATTTCCTGGATTACTGGAATACAGAACACCTGTATTACAGAGTACGGCTTCTGGGAATTCCCCGGGACGGGTCGGAGCCGGTCTGCCTTCATGAAAGCCGGCATTTTCAGGGAACCGTGGAGGAAAAGATCCAGGTGCCGGATACAGGAAGGTACCGGGCTTTCACTCTGCTTCCCGTGGACACGGAAGCGATCCTGAAGATAAACAGGCTGGAAGGGACGAGAGAAGAAAAGGAGGAAAAGGTTTCTCTGACCTATCATAACGGACAGGTAAAAAACGGAGACGCCTATTACTTTAAGGAACCTCCCCGGATGGAATTTGAAAACCGGGAGTATCATAGCCTGACAGTGGAGTATGTGGTGTGGCACAGGAACCACTTCCTGATAGGAGAGAGCATTGACCTGAGAGTGGAAAACGAACAGCTCAGACGGGAGCTGGGCAAGTACACCGGGAGACTGCACAACCGGGTGATCCGGAAAATCGGCAGACTTCTGCGGGACAGACGGAGCGGAAAAACAGAATGAGTAAAATAGATGTCTCGATTGTAATACCGACAAAAAATGCAGGCCCGCTTTTGGACAGGGTGCTGCAGGCTGTTTTTGAACAGAAGACAGAGTATGTTTATGAGGTAATCTGCGTCGATTCCGGATCGAAAGACGAAACTCTGGACATTATCCGGAAATACCCCTGCCGGCTGTTTCAGATTCCGCCGGAGGAATTCGGACACGGGAAAACCAGAAATTACGGGGCCGCCCAGGGAACAGGCACTTTTATTGTGTTTATCACCCAGGACGCGCTGCCGGCCGCAGATACCTGGCTTCAGAATTTTATTGACGCCATGAAGCTGGATGAGCGCATCGCCGGCGGATTTGGGATACACTATCCCTATCCGGACTGCAACCTGCTGGATGTGCGGGATCTGGCCAATCATTTCAAAGGCTTCGGAGAGACGAATACGGTGTATTTCCTGGAGGACAGGGAGCGGTATGAGCGGGAGGAAGGCTACCGGCATTTTCTGGCTTTCTTTTCCGACAATAACGCCTGCCTGCGGCGCAGCGTCTGGGAAAAATATCCCTATGAGGATGTAAACTTTGCGGAGGACCAGTTCTGGGCCAGAAAGATGATCGAGCTGGGGTACGGGAAGGTATACTGCCCCTATGCCCCGGTTTATCACTCCCATAATTATAAGCTGACCACCTATTTTGCCAGATATTATGATGAACACAAGGGGCTTTATGAACTGCACGGATATGAAAACGCCAGACACTGGACAGCCCTTCCCGGTATGCTCTACCGGCAGGTGAGGGGGGACTGCGCCTATATCCGGCATCTTGAGATCCCCAAAAGAAAAAAGATCTACTGGGCTTTTTATTCCCTGATGCGCAATTTTGACCGGTTCTGGGGAGGCTATATGGGGGGAAAATATCACACCTACTCCCCGGCCAAGCAGCGGTTTCTGGACCGCCATATTTCCCAGCAGTATAAACAGAGAAAAGCATAAAAGCCGTTTCGGCCATGCGGAAAGGAACGAAGATGGACTGCAGAGATCTGCCAGGCAGAGCAAAGCGATATTATCAGAAAAACGGACTGAAAAAAACTCTGAAGAGAATGGTGACAAAGCCGGAGCCCCCCAAACAGGATATTGTGGGTTTCTGGGACTTTATTGTAAACCGGGAGGAGATCCCTTTCTCAAAGCAGGATTATGAGAGCCACAGAGGAGAACAGACGGTTATAAACTGGATCGTACCGGAATTTGAAAAGGGATCCGGCGGCCATACGACTATTTTCCGGTTTGTGTCGGCTCTGGAGAGAAGAGGAATCCACAACCGGATTTATGTTTACCGGCCGGTGAAACTGAACGATGAGAGCCTGCATCAGCTGCTGCGGGATCATTTCCAGCTGCTGGATGAGAGGGTGGAGAGCTTCTGCGGGACAGACAGGGTGGAATATGCCCATGCCACGGTGGCTACCTCCTGGATTACGGCTTATTTTGTAAGAAATTTCCAGAATACGATTTCAAAATTTTATTTTATCCAGGATTTTGAACCCTATTTTTATGCCCACGGCTCGGAATATTCCTTTGCGGAAAATACCTATTCCTTTGGCTTCAGGGGCATTACCGCCGGAGACTGGCTGCGGGATATCGCAAGAGAGCAGTACGGTATGAAAGCCATGAGCTTTCATTTTTCCTATGACAGAACCATCTACTATCCAAAGGACAAGCCGGATGACAGGCCCCGGGTGTTTTTTTACGCCCGCCCGGTAACGCCCAGAAGGGACTGGGAACTGGGGGTGCTGGCTCTGCATGAGCTGTACCGGAGAATCCCGGAGCTGGAGGTGGTTTTTGCCGGCTGGGATGTGAGCACTTTTGAGATCCCCTTTCCGCACCGGAACATGGGAGTAGTGTCCATGGAGACCCTGGCGGATCTGTACAGCCAGAGCGATCTGTGCCTGGTGATCTCCAGCACCAATCTATCCCTGGTGCCTCTGGAGGTGATGGGATGCGGCCGTGTGGCTGTCTGCTCCGGAGGAGCCCAGAGCGCCTGGATGGTGAATGAGGAGAACGCGGTGATGGTAGACTTTGAGCCCCTGCAGATAGCGGAGGCTATGGAATACTATCTGACCCATCCCCGGGAACGGGAGGAGAAAAGACAGAAGGGACTGGCCTTCGCGGCTGCCACATCCTGGGAACGGGAGGCAGATAAAGTGTACGAAGCAATCCTGGAGGGAATAGAGGAAGATGAAAAACGTATTTCGTAAACGGACAGAAAGAAAAAAGAAGCCCTGGGATGGGGAACGGAAATTTCAGGCAGCCTTTATGGGGCTGATGTTTGTATTCCTTTTCGCCTGGGCGGTGGTGCAGCCCTTTAATTTTTCTCCGGACGAGGAGATGCGCTACAAGGTGGTAAGCTATATTTTCCGCCACAATGCCATTCCTCACGGCGGGGATCCGGAGGTGCTGGATGCTTCCTGGGGGATCTCCTATGCCTTTTATCCGGTATTGTCCTACCTGGTATCCTATATCTTTATGAAGCTGGTGAGCATTTTCACCATGGACAGCTTTGCCCTGGTGGTGGCGGCCAGAATGGCGGAGGTGGCCTTCGGCATGGGGACCGCCTACTTTACCATGAAGATCGGAAGGAAGCTGTTTAAAGGAGCCTATCAGAAAATGTTCCTGTTCCTCACCATGCTTCTGCCCGGCGCTTTTGTGCTGTTTACCTACATAAACTGCGACAGCCTGGCCCTCCTGGCCACTTCCATGATGATTTACTCCTGGCTTCTGGGGCTGGAGGACGGATGGAGCTATAAAACCTGCGTACTGACGGCGGTGGGCGTTTCCGCCTGTGCCCTGGCCTACTATAATGCCTACGGCAGTATCCTGGCCACGGTGGTGGTGTTCGTCCTTTCCTTCCTTTTCTGCGGAGAAAAGAAATGGCAGATTAAGAAGATGTTCCAGAGAGGATTGTTTATCACCGCTATTGTGGCGGTGCTGGCGGGCTGGTGGTTTGCCAGAAGCTACGTGCTCTACGACGGCGATATCCTGGGACTGGATATTACCACGGAATACGCGGAAAAGTACGCTTCCGAGGCCCGGAAGCCTTCCAACGGCTATACCTTCCAGCAGAACCCCAATGTGAATGTGTTTGACATGATGATGTATCAGCCGGTCAATCACGCTCATAACTGGATTATGATGGTGTACTACAGCTTTATCGGCAGCTTCGGGTATATGACCATCTGGCCGCCGGAGTGGATCGGCAAGCTGTTTATGATGGTGTTCCTGGTGGGGATTATCGGAGTGGTGACAAGACTGCGGCAGCTGTTCGCAGTGCGAAGCATTGCTTTTGTGGAGAAAAAGCAGGTGGAAGGAACCAGACTGCGGGTGAAATATACATACCGGCGCAGAAGCTGGAGCAAGGAGGCAGTGTTTCACTGGGGGCTGGTAATCGCCCTGGTGCTGCCCAACCTGCTGAACATTTATAATTCCTATGTAAATGATTATCAGCCTCAGGGGCGGTACAGCATGCCCATGATTATCCCTTTCATGTACTTTATTACAAAGGGATACAGCTTCCTTTTTGAGAGAGTACGGGGAGGAGAGCGGATCGGCCGGATAATCTGCGGTGTTGTCTGCGCAGGCATGACGGTATTTCTGCTCTACTGCTACTTTTGGCTGGTGCTGCCCGCCTGCCTGGACTGACGGAGAAGTGACGATATGGCAAAATGGAGAGAACTGACAGCGAAAACCGTGAAGACCCTTCAGAAGGACGGCCCCCGGAAAGTGGGGGAGAAGGCCAGAAGATACATGAAACGCCGGCAGGCAGAGCGCCAGGAGGCGGTATATGCCAGAGGGGATTTCAGAGAAGTGCTGTTTATCAACGGCTGTGACGAGCATCTGCCCCATCCGGGAAGATATCGGGTGTCCCATCAGAGAGAACAGCTGGAATCCCTTGGCATTACCACGGGAGAAGTATATTTTGAAAATCTGCAGATGGAGACGGTGCGGTGCTACCGGGTATTTATCTTTTTCCGCTGTCCCTGTACGGAAACGATCCGGGACTTTGTGGAGGAAGCCAGGCGGCTTAACAAGACGGTGCTCTACGATGTGGACGATCTGGTGTTTGATACGGCCTACACAGACCAGATCCCTTATCTGGAAAACATGGACCCGGAACAGCGGGAATCCTATGATGAGAACGTGCGCAGCATGGGACGTCTGCTGGATCTTTGCGACGGGGCCATCACCACTACGGCCTGTCTCGGGGAGGCTCTCGCAGAGAGAGTTTCCCGGGTGCTGATTAACCGGAATGTAGCCTCAGAGGAAATGGTCAGCCTGTCCCGGCAGGCTATGGCGGCCAGGGAGGAAGAAAGACAGGAGGATGGGCGGGTACGTCTGGGGTATTTCAGCGGCAGCATCACCCATAACGACGATTTTCAGATGATACTGCCGATCCTTGTCTCCCTGCTGGAACAGTATGACCATCTGGAACTGTATCTTATGGGGGAACTGGATCTGCCGCCCCAGCTGGAACCCTGGAGGGACCGGATAGAGCTGGAACCCTTTGCGGACTGGAGGGAACTGCCGGCCAGGATCGCTTCGGTGGATATTAACCTGGCCCCGCTGCGGGAGACTGTTTTTAACCGCGCCAAATCAGAAAACAAATGGATAGAGGCCGCCCTGGTAAAGGTTCCTACGGTAGCCAGCGATGTGGGGGCTTTCCGGGAAATGGTTGAGAACGGAAAAACCGGGATCCTCTGCCGGGACGAACAGCAGTGGAAGGAAGCCCTGCAGGCCCTGATTGAACAGCCTCAGTACCGGCACATCATCGGAGAGGCGGCTTTTCGGGAGTGCGCTGCCCGCTGTGTGACGGCGGCTTCTGGATTTTCCCTTCTTCAGTTCATCCGGGAACTGGAGAGACCTGCCGTTATATTTTTCCTGCCCGGGTTTCAGGTCAGCGGCGGCGTCATGGTGGCGCTGCAGCACGCCAGGCTTCTGCAGGAATCCGGCTGGGACGTGACCCTGGGTTCTATTGACGAGGAGGAGGACAGAGAGTGGTATGAGTTTGAGGGAAGCCGTTTTCCGGTATTCGCAGCGGAAAACAGCCGCCTGCTTACCGCTGTGGACTGCGGCGTAGCCACCATGTGGTCCACCTGCCAGTGTCTGGACAAGTGGCCCTCTCTGGAGAACAGAGCCTATCTGGTACAGAATTATGAACCTGATTTTTATGTTCCCGGAGATCCGCTGAGAATGCAGGCCCGAGAAACTTACGGATACCATCCCGGGTGGAAATACCTGACCGTATCCCCCTGGTGCGCGGACTGGCTGAGAGAGCAGTACGGCCATGAGGCGTTTCTGGTGCCAAACGGTCTGGAAACCGCCAAATTTTACGATCAGCAGCGGACTATGGACGGTAAAATCCGGATTCTCATTGAGGGAGACAGCACGGCGGAGCATAAAAATGTGGACGAGAGCTTCCGGGCGGCAGAACTGCTGGAACAGGGGAAATATGAGATCTGGTATATGGCCTATCATGGAGAACCGAAAGACTGGTACCGGGTAGATAAATTTTTGCCCCAGGTTCCCTATGGACAGGTGCAGGAGGTTTACAGGCAGTGCGATATTCTGCTGAAGTCCAGCCTGCTGGAGAGCTTTTCCTATCCGCCTCTTGAGATGATGGCGTCGGGAGGCTTTGTGGTGGCTGTGGAGAATGAGGGAAACAGAGAATATCTGCGGGATGGGGAGAACTGCCTCCTTTATCCGGCGGGAGAGCCGGAAGCGGCGGCTGAGGCCATCCGCAGGATCTGCCGGGATGTGCAGCTGCGGGAACACCTTTACGCGGAAGGGCAGAGGACGGCTGAAACCAGAGAATGGAGACAGCTGCGCCAGCAGATACTGGAGACCTACAGAAAACTGATTTGAGAAAGGGACGGCTTAAATGCCGTCTCTTTTCGGGTCAGGTATTGCGGATTCAAACAGGTGATGCTATAATAAAACGAAATATGGAAAAATAAGTTTGCGTTATAAACCGGAAACTGCTTTGGGGAGAAGTATCCGAGATGAAAAAACAGAAAAAAAATCTGACCAAAAAAGATGTTCTGTCAGCACAGGCCGGTGAGGGAGCGGCGGCAGGCAGGAAAGGAAAGCTGGAGGTTCCCATTCTGTGGTTTTTCTTTCTCCATGTCAGCCTGATCGTGAATTCTCTGGCGGGGGCCGCCTCCAAGATGGCGGGCCGGCAGGACTTTTTGTCGTTGGGATTTTGCTTTTTTTACGGGCTGGTGCTGGTGATTACCTTTGTCTTTGCTCTGGCCTGGCAGCAGATTTTAAAGCATATGTCCCTGACCTTCGCTTTTACGAACAAGCCGATTACCATACTGTGGGGACTTCTCTGGGGCGTGGTGTTTTTCGGGGAAACCATGACATGGAATAAAATACTGGGATCTGTAGTGATACTGGCCGGTATTATGATAGGAGTGAGCGGAAATGACAGAACTGAGCAGTCTGAGTAAATACATTGCCATCTGGATGGTGTCCGTGTTTATCTCCTCCGTGGCGCAGGTCATGCTGAAAGCGGCCGCCAACAGAACTTATGACAGAAAAATAAAAGAATATCTGAATCCCATTGTGATTACAGCCTACGGGATTTTTTTCGCGTCCACCCTGCTGACTATGTACGCCCTGAAATATGTGCCCCTGACCATGTCTCCCATTGTGGAGTCATGCAGCTATATTTTTGTCCCGATTCTGGGTATTTTTATTCTGAAAGAGAAGATCAGCAGAAGAAAATGGCTGGGGATGGCCATTATGGTGGCGGGAATTTTTATTTTTACATTAGGAGGATGAGAGGGATATGATTGATTTTAACAGACCGCCTTTTACGGGGAAAGAACTGGATTATATCAGGGAAGCCATAGAGAGGGGCAAGCTCTGCGGAGACGGAGAGTTCACCAAGCGCTGTTCCGCGTGGATGAGAGAAAAATTCAAAGTCAGTCATGTGATGCTCACCACCTCCTGTACGTCCGCCCTGGAGATGTCCGCGTATTTAAGCGGCGTTCAGCCGGGGGATGAGGTGATTATGCCCTCCTACACCTTTGTGTCTACAGCGGACGCGTTTGTCCTGCGGGGGGCCAAAATCGTATTTGTGGATATCCGCCCGGAGACCATGAATATTGACGAGACAAAGATCGAGGCCGCCATTACGGAAAAAACGAAGGTGATCGTCCCGGTGCACTATGCGGGGGTCGCCTGCGCCATGAATGAAATTATGGCCATTGCGAAAAAATATAATCTGAAAGTGGTGGAAGACGCGGCTCAGGGCGTGAACGCTTCCTACCGCGGGCAGGCCCTGGGAACCATCGGAGATTTCGGCTGCTACAGCTTCCATGAGACAAAAAACTATACCATGGGAGAAGGCGGAGCCATAGCTTTTCAGGATGATGGGTATCTGGAGGATGCGGAGATCCTGCGGGAGAAAGGAACGGACAGAAGCAAATTTTTCCGGGGTCAGGTAGATAAATATACCTGGGTAAATTACGGGTCCTCCTATCTTCCCAGCGAAATGAACGCCGCCTATCTCTATGCCCAGCTGGAGATGGCGGATCAGATCGACAGAAAACGCCATGCCATTTACGATTATTATGACGAGCATCTGAAGCCTCTGGCTGACGCAGGCTATATTGAGCAGCCTTTTGTGCCGGATTACGCCCATCACAACGCCCATATGTATTTTATTAAAGTGAAAGACCTGGAAACCAGGACGGATCTGATCCGGTATCTGCGGGAAAAGGGAGTGTGCAGCGTCTTCCACTATGTACCGCTGCACAGTTCCAAAGCGGGAATGCGGTTTGGCCGTTTCCACGGTGAGGACGTATATACCACAAAAGAGAGTGAACGGCTGATGCGCCTTCCCATGTTCTATAACCTGGATATGAAGGACGTGGAGTACGTAGCCCGGTGTATTCTGGACTATCCCGCATTCAACCGGTAGGAGCGAAGAACCGGGAGGTTTTATGGGAGATCGGAAGTGGATTTCTTATGTAAAAAAAATCCGGCCATATAATATCCTGAAAGGCATCCGGTATCTGCGCCATTTCGGCTGGAAAGAATTTCGGATTCGCCTGGCTGAGCGGATGGAGCCGGAGGAAGTGCCCTACGGACCCTGGTATGAGGATTACCGGGTGAAACCGGAGGAACTGAAACAGCAGAAAAAGCGCAGATGGAAGCAGGAAATATGCTTCAGCATTGCGGTTCCGGTATACCGGACGCCGGAAACGTTTCTCCGTCAGATGATAGAGTCTGTGACAGGTCAGTCCTACGGGAACTGGGAGCTGTGTATTGCCAACGGAAGCCCGGATGACAAAAAGGTGAGGGCCGTTCTGGAGGAATACGCCGGAAGGGATCCCCGAATCCGGGTGAAAAACCTGGAAAATCAGGGAATCGCGGGAAACAGCAATGCGGCCCTGGCTATGGCAAAGGGAGATTACGTGGGCTTTCTGGATCACGATGATCTGCTGGCGCCCAACGCGCTGTACGAAGCGGCCGCTTATCTGGAGAAGTATCCCCAGACGGATATGCTTTACACGGATGAGGATAAGGTGACGGAAGATCTGTCCGTTCATTTTCAGCCTCACCTGAAGCCTGATTTTAATCTGGATCTTCTTCGGTCCAATAATTATATCTGCCATTTTCTGATAGTGAAAAGGACCCTGGCCCTGCGGGCCGGAGAGTTCAGGCAGGAGTATGAGGGAGCCCAGGACTATGATTTTGTGCTGCGGTGCGCGGATCAGGCCTGCAGGATCGGCCATGTGCCGGAGATTCTGTACCACTGGAGAACCAGCAGATCCTCCACTGCGGATAATCCCGCCAGCAAAATGTATGCGTATGACGCGGGAAAACGGGCCATAGAAGCCCATCTGCAGCGCAGAGGAGAAAAGGGAGAGGTTTCCCTGAAAAAAGATCTGGGTTTCTACCGGGTGGTGTATCCGGTAAAAAAACAGGAACGGATCTCTGTGGTGATCCCCAGCAAGGACCAGTGGGAGACGCTGAAGGCCTGCCTGGATTCCATCAGGGAAAAAACCACCTATCCCGATTATGAAATCATTGTGGTGGAGAACAACAGCCGGGAGCCGGAGACCTTTGCATACTACAAGACCATAGACGGAAAGGATAATATCCGGGTGATCACCTGGGACAAACCTTTCAACTACTCGGCCATCAATAATTTCGGCATCCGTCATGCCAGCGGACAGTATGTGATCTGCCTGAACAATGACATCCAGGTGATTACCGGCGGATGGATGGAGGAACTGCTGGGAGTGTGCCAGCGGGAAGAAGTGGGTGTTGTGGGAGCCAAACTCTACTACCCGGACGATACCATCCAGCACGCGGGAATCGTGGTGGGCATCGGCGGCATTGCCGGAAGCCTGTTTGTGGGAATGAAGCGGGAGCGCAGCGGTTACCTGCACAAAGCCTCCCTGATGCAGGATCTTTCCGCCGTGACGGCAGCCTGCATGATGGTAAAGAAAAAAGCCTTTGAGGAGGCGGGCGGCTTTGAAGAAAAGCTGGCGGTGGCGTTTAACGATGTGGACCTGTGCCTGAAGATCCGGGAAAAAGGATATCTGGTGGTGTACGATCCCTATGTGGAAATGTATCACTATGAATCCAAAACCCGGGGCAGGGAGGACACAAAGGAGAAGGTGCGCCGCTTCCAGGGGGAGATTGAATATATGCGTACCCGCTGGATTGGGATACTGAAAGAGGGAGATCCCTGCTACAATAAAAATCTTTCTCTTTCCAAATGGAATTATTCTTTGAAAGCCAGGGAGTGAACCATGGGGGAAGTTACAGTCATCATACCAAATCTGAACGGAATATCCTGCCTGAAGGGATGCCTTTCCTCCCTTCAGAACCAGAGCGTTTCGGATTTTGCTATTATCTTGGTGGATAACGGCTCCGGAGACGGAAGCGTGGAGTATGTGAAAACGCATTTTCCGCAGGTGAGGATCCGCCGGTTCCGGGAAAATACCGGGTTCTGCCATGCGGTAAACGCGGGGATTTCCATGAGCAGCACGCCTTACGTGATTCTGCTGAATAACGATACGGTTTGTGACCGGCATTTTGTGGAGGCGCTGCTGCGGGAGATTAAAAAAAGGCCCCGCTGTTTTTCCTGCGGGGCAAAGATGGTACAGATGAAGCATCCGGAGCTGATGGACGACGGCGGCGATTATTACTGTGCCCTGGGATGGGCTTTTGCCCTGGGGAAGGGAAAGCCGGCGTTTGCTTTTAACCGGGGAAGAAAAATATTCGCTTCCTGCGCCGGGGCGGCCATATACCGCCGGGAGGCGCTGGAAAAAATTGGACTGTTTGATGAGAGGCATTTCGCCTATCTGGAAGATATAGATATCGGCTACCGGGCCAGGATACACGGCTATGAGAACCGGTATGTTCCGGAAGCGGTGGTATACCATCTGGGAAGCGCTACCAGCGGTTCTGCCCACAATGCGTTTAAGGTATCGCTGGCTTCCAGAAACAGCGTCTACCTGATCTGGAAGAACATGCCCCTTCCCCAGATCCTGCTCAACGCCCCTTTTCTGCTGGCAGGCTTTCTGATAAAAGGGATCTTTTTTGCCAGAATGGGTCTGGGAAAAGAGTATGCCGCGGGACTGGCAAAGGGCGCAGCTCTGTGTCGGCAGGGGGAGAAAACAGTATTTCAGCGCAAAAATCTGAAACATTATATGCAGATACAGCTGGAACTCTGGTACAATATGATACGGCGGCTGACCGACGCGCTTTCATTTCGCCGGAAATGAAGCAGGTTCCGGCAGGCACGGCGCCGCAGAGGTGATGAAGTTTGATAAAAGACAATCAGAAGCATTTTAACCGTCTTCACGTTGTGATCGACGGGCTGATTATTGCAGTTTCATATATTCTGGCCTGGTACATTCAGATTCATCTGATTGTAAAGGACAGGGCGGGGACGCTTCCGGTGCAGATTTATATGCTGGCACTGGTATTTGTGATTCCCGGATTTCTGCTGCTCTATTACGGATTTAATCTGTATACGCCCAAGCGGGTGCAGGGAAGAAGACTGGAGGCCAGCAATATATTCTGCGCCAATGCTGTGGGCGTGCTGCTGATTATGTTCGTTCTTTACATGGTGAACGAGCCGGATTTCTCCCGTCCCTTGATTTTTATTTTCGCCGGCATTAACTATGTGCTGACCGTCATTGAGCGGAATGTGATCCGGGCGCTGCTGCGGGATATCCGCCGCAGGGGCATGAATCTGAAGCATATTCTCATGGTGGGCTACAGCCGGGCCGCGGAAGAGTTTATCGACAGGGTGGTGCAGAATCCCCAGTGGGGTTACCAGGTAAACGGAATTCTGGATGACTCGGTACGACCGGGCACTCTCTATAAAAACGTAAAGGTGGTCGGCTCCACTTCCAGCCTGGAGAAGATCCTGGAGCACAACAGTCTGGATGAGATTGCCATTACGCTGGGGCTGAATGAATACTACAAACTGAAAAAGATTGTGGCTACCTGTGAAAAGTCCGGGGTACACACAAAATTTATTCCCGATTATTACGACATTATTCCCACCAGACCCTATACAGAGGATCTGCAGGGACTGCCGGTGATTAATATCCGGCATGTGCCTCTTACCAACACGTTCAACATGATGGTAAAGCGGGTGATGGATATTGTGGGTTCGATCCTGTGCATTATCATTTTTTCACCGTTAATGCTGCTGACCGCAGTGCTGATCAAAGCTACTTCCAAAGGACCGGTGATTTATGCTCAGGTAAGGGTGGGACTTCACAACCAGCCCTTTAAAATGTATAAGTTCCGCTCCATGGAGGTGCAGAGCCCCTCGGAGGAGAAAAAAGGCTGGACGACTAAAAACGACCCCAGAGTGACGCCCATCGGGAAAATCATCCGCAGAACCAGTATTGATGAATTTCCTCAGCTGTTTAATGTGCTTAAGGGCGACATGAGCCTGGTGGGGCCCCGTCCGGAGCGGCCTCAGTTTGTGGAGAAATTCCGGGAGGAAATTCCCCGCTACATGGTCAAGCACCAGGTGCGGCCGGGTATGACAGGCTGGGCTCAGGTAAACGGCTATCGGGGGAATACTTCTATACGGAAGAGGATTGACTGCGACATCTATTATATTGAGAACTGGACGGTGGGACTGGATATCAAGATCCTGTTCCTGACAGTCTTTAAGGGGTTTATAAACAAAAATGCCTACTGATCCGGAGAAAGGCCGGAGACGGAGAAAGGGGAATTTATGGCAGACAGAAAACATACAGACCATCGGGATACAGAGAACAGAAACAGGGGAGCGAAGCCTGCGTCAGAGGAGTACTGGGAGCAGGATCTGAATCTTGACCAGGATACGGATCAGGATCAGTATTATCAGAACGGGAATTATCAGGGCTACGGCCAGAATTATCAGGGTCGGGGCTACGGCCAAAACTATGGCCAGAACTATGGTCAGAACTACCAGGGCCAGGGCTACGGCCAGAACTATCAGGGCCAGGGATATGGCCAGAACTATCAGAACCAGGGCTATGGCCAGTATAACCGGGAACCCTACGGCCCCGGCTATCAGCAGCCGTATAACCGGCCGTATCAGCAGCAGCCGTACACGCAGCAGGCCGGGGGAGGCAGGATGAAAAAAACAAAGAAAAAGAGAAGAAAGATTCTGTTTGTGGTGGAGCTTCTGATACTGCTGATTCTGGCCGTAGGCGTATTTGCCTTTACCAGAATTATGCGGATGGAGCATGTGAATCTGGGAGAGATTCTCACCAATGAGGGAGCGGCTTCCCAGAGCGGTTATCAGAATATCGTGCTCTACGGCGTGGACTCCAGAGAAGGAAATCTGACCCAGGACGCCCACAGCGATACGATTATTATCTGCAGCATCAACAAAAGCACCAAGGAGATTAAGATGGTGTCCGTATACCGGGATACCTACCTGGACAATACCAACGGGGAATACCGGAAGGCTACGGAGTGCTACTTTTTCGGAGGACCGGAGCGGTCCATCAATATGCTGAACAAAAATCTGGATCTGGACATCCAGGACTATGTAACGGTGAACTTCCAGGCGCTGGTGGAAGCCATTGACCTGGTGGGAGGCATTGACATTGAACTGACAGACGAGGAGGTCTACTGGCTGAACGGTTATCTGGTAGAGACCTCCCAGGTGGTAGGCGTATCGGATTACCAGGAAGTGACCGGCTCAGGCCTGCAGCACCTGAACGGTCTGCAGGCGGTGGCCTACTGCCGGATCCGCTATACGGACGGCTATGATTTCAAACGGACGGAACGGCAGAGAACCGTGCTGACAAAAGTGTTTGAGAAAGCCCAGTCTCAGGGCATTACCACCCTGCTGTCCATGGTGGATACCATGCTGCCCAGCATTTCCACCAGCCTGAGCACCACGGAACTGATCAGCCTGGCATCCGGCATCGGCGGATACACGCTGGGCGAGACGGCGGGCTTCCCCTTTGACCAGTATGCTACCCAGGTGGACGGCAGCGATGTGGTGGTGCCGGTAAATCTGGCCAACAATGTGACCCAGCTTCACGCCTTCCTGTTCGGAGAGGAAAATTACCAGCCTTCCCAGACGGTGCAGGATATCAGCAGCCAGATTATCAATTATACGGGAATACAGTAGGATGACAGAGCATAAAAAGGAAACAGCGTTAACCATTACGGTGATCATTCCCGCCTATAAACCCGGAGAGCCCTTCCGTAAACTGATCCGGCGGCTTATGAGGCAGACCGTCCTCCCGGACCGGATTCTGATTATCAACACGGAAGAGCCGTATTTTCACTCGGAGGATGTGGAGGGAATACAGAACTGCCGTGTGATTCATATATCCAGGGAGGAATTTGACCACGGCGGTACCAGGGATATGGCTGTCCGGATGTGTGATACAGACCTGGTCCTGTGCATGACCATGGACGCGGTTCCGGCAGATGCCCGTCTGCTGGAGGAACTGCGGAAAGCTTTTGCCGACAGCCGGGTTTGGGCGGCTTACGCCAGGCAGCTTCCGGCGCCGGACTGCTCCCCTCTGGAGCGGTACGCCCGTCATTTTAACTATGGGGAAAAGAGCCGGATCAAGACGGAAAAAGACCTGGAAGAGCTTGGGATTAAAACCTTTTTCTGTTCCAACGTATGCGCGGCTTACCGCCGGGATATGTATCTGAAGCTGGGCGGTTTTGAGACCCGTACGATTTTTAATGAAGATATGATTTTTGCGGGAAAGGTGATTCTGGCGGGAGGAGCCGTAGCTTACTGCGCCGAAGCCAGAGTGATCCATTCCCATAATTACAGCGGGATCATGCAGTTTAAACGGAATTTTGACCTGGGAGTATCCCAGGCAGACCATCCGGAGATCTTTGAGATGGCAAAGTCGGAGAAAGAGGGAATGCGGATGGTGGGACAGACAGCAGTCTGGCTGTTAAAGGGCGGCAGACTTCTGTGGATTCCCCGCCTGATCTGGCAGAGCGGATGCAAGCTGGCAGGCTACAGGCTGGGAAAAGCATACCGCAGGCTGCCCTCATGGATCATCCGCCGCTGCAGCATGAACCTGCCTTACTGGACCCGAAAGCAGGAGTAAAACAGGAGCTCCTGTCACAGATTCGACACATTTACCTGTTACACTTGACTGAATTCCAAAGGACAGCGGACTGGCTGTCCGGGAATCCATAGGATAGGAGATGCAGGTATGGATCATGATAACAGAAATAAAAACAGAGCCGCGGTTATACTGGCGGTGGTAACAGCTCTGGTGCTGGGAAGCTTCCTGTTTTCTGTCCGGGGAGGACGGCAGAAAGCGCTTCCTGTGGACCAGCTCCTGGAGAGAGCGGGCCTTGGGGAAGAGGAGACGGAAACTCCGGCCCAGGATGCCAGGACTGTGTCCCGGTCCGCATCGGAAGGACAGCGCCTGAGAGGGCCTCTGGATGTATCGGATGTGGCGGAGGCCGTTATGCCCAGCATTGTGGCGATTACAAACCAGTCGGTTCAGGTGGTGGAATCCTATTTTTACGGAAGAATGGAGATCCCCAGTGAAAGCGCCGGTTCCGGCATTATTATCGGACAGAGCGATACAGAACTGCTGATTGCCACAAACTATCATGTACTGGAGGACGCGGACACCATTACGGTCTGCTTCAGCGTTCCCGCTGAGGACCCGGAGGCGGTCCTGGCGCCGGCTCTGCTCAAAGGCAGCGATGAGTCAAAGGATCTGGCGGTGGCGGCTGTCAAGCTGGAGGATATTTCTCCGGAGGTTTATTCCCGGATCCGGGTGGCGGCTCTGGGGGATTCGGACGGGCTGACGGTGGGGCAGAAGGCCGTGGCCATAGGAAATGCCCTGGGATACGGGCAGTCCGTAACGGTGGGCATCATCAGCGCGCTGGATCGGGAACTGACGGTGGATACCGCCAGTCAGAATTTTATTCAGACGGATGCGGCTATTAATTTCGGAAACAGCGGAGGAGCCCTTCTGAATGAGACAGGGCAGGTAATCGGCATCAATTCCGCCAAGGCTACCGCCATGGGGGCGGAGGGGATGGGCTACGCCATTCCCATCAATGAGGCCAAACCGGTTCTGGATGAACTGATGAATCGGAAAACCAGGGAAAAGGTGGAAGATTCATCCCGGGGAAGCCTGGGCATTGAGGCGGAGAATGTCTCTCAGGAAGCCATTGAGATTTATCAGATACCCACAGGGGCTTTTGTCAGCCGGGTATATGAAGGATCCGCGGCTCAGGCGGCGGGAATTGAGCGGGGAGATATTATTACGAAATTTGACGGCGTCAGGATCGACAGCGCCCAGACGCTGAAAGAACTTCTGACCTACTACGGGGCGGGAGAAAAGGCGGAAGTGATTTTCCAGACCAGCCGGGGAGGCACCTATCAGGAGATGAAAACGACGGTGACGCTGCAGGAACTTCAGGCGTCAGAACCGGAAGAAGACCTTCCCCTGGATTCGGACTATCAGAATCCGTACGGGTTTTCCTGGTACGATTTTTTCTGGTAAAATCATCGGCAATACGGGCAGTATGGGAGGATAAAAAATATGTCAGATCATATTGATACAACAAATCATGATAAAGGGCAGGAGGAGGATGGCCAGTACGAGAAGGTCTGCGCCATGTGCCACCGGACGGAGAGCAAGGCCGGAAAAATGGTGCAGCTTCCCGGAGGCCTGAATATCTGCTCGGACTGTATGCAGAGAGCTTTTGACGCTATGAACAACGGAGATATGATGAATCAGCTTCAGCATCTCCAGAATTTCCCCAATATTAACATGATTAACCTGGGGGATCTGCAGAATTCGGTTCCCAAGCAGCAGAAAATAAAGAAAAAAGAGGCGAAGGAAAAACCGGAGAAGGTGATGGACATTTCCTCTATTCCGGCGCCTCACAAAATCAAAGCCAGCCTGGACGATTATGTGATCGGCCAGGACTACGCAAAGAAAGCCATTTCGGTGGCGGTATACAACCATTACAAGAGAGTATTCACCAATACCATGGACGATATCGAGATAGAGAAGTCCAATATGCTGATGATCGGACCCACAGGTTCGGGAAAAACCTATCTGGTAAAAACCCTGGCCCGCATTCTGGATGTGCCTCTCGCCATTGCGGACGCCACCTCCCTGACGGAGGCGGGCTATATCGGCGACGACATCGAGAGCGTGATTTCCAAGCTGCTGGCCGCCGCGGACAATGATGTGGAAAAGGCGGAGCGGGGGATCGTGTTCATCGATGAGATTGACAAGATCGCCAAAAAGAAAAATACCAATCAGAGAGACGTAAGCGGCGAATCCGTACAGCAGGGAATGCTGAAACTCCTGGAGGGCAGCGAGGTGGAAGTACCGGTTGGAGCCAGCAGCAAAAATGCCATGGTTCCCATGGCTACGGTGAATACAAAAAATATTCTCTTTATCTGCGGCGGCGCTTTCCCGGGGCTGGAGGATATTATTAAAGAAAGACTGAATAAACAGGCTTCGATCGGCTTCCGCTCAGACCTGAAGGACAAATATGACAACGATCCGGATATTCTCTCCAAAGTAACTTTGGATGATCTGCGCTCCTTCGGCATGATCCCGGAGTTTATCGGAAGACTGCCGGTGGTATTTACCCTCCGGGGCCTGGACAAGGATATGCTGGTTCGGATTCTGAAGGAACCGAAAAACGCGATCCTGAAGCAGTACCAGAAGCTGCTGGAGCTGGATGAAGTGAAGCTGGACTTTGACGAGGGCGCTCTGGAAGCCATAGCGGAGAAAGCCATGGAAAAGAAAACCGGAGCGAGAGCGCTCCGGGCCATCATTGAGGAATTTATGCTGGATATTATGTACGAGATTCCCAAGGATGACAATATCGGACAGGTACGGATCACCCGGGAATATATTGAGCATACGGGAGGCTCGGTGATTATCATGCGGGGCATGCCGGGACTGCCGGGATGACGGAACTGTAAAATGCCTCTGGAAACATGTAACAGTAAGGAATTTAGGCGCAAAAGTTGACAGAAACAGTCAAAGATGTTATTTTTAAAGATACTGGAGGGAGAACGTTATATGAACGAGGCACAGGAACAATTTTTAAAAGCTCTTTCGGGACTGCTGGACCTTGCAAAGAGCAAGAAGAATACTCTGGAATATGATGAGATTCTGAAAGCGTTTGACGGCGTCGAACTGACAGAAGACAAGATGGACGAGATCCTGGAATATCTGGAAAAACACAACGTGGATATTCTGCAGGGAAAATCACCGGATGACCCGGGGGCAGATCTTCTGTTGGAAGCGGACGAGGATGCGCTGCTGAGCGATGAAGATGAAGTAGACATCATAGATGATGTGGATGTGCTGGAGGGCGTCAGCACCGAGGACCCGGTGCGCATGTACCTGAAGGAAATCGGAAATGTACCGCTTCTCACCAGTGAGGAGGAAGTGGAACTGGCCAAACGCGTGGAACAGGGAGACGAGGAGGCCAAGAAGAAACTGACAGAGGCAAATCTGCGTCTGGTAGTAAGCATTGCCAAAAAATACGTGGGTCGGGGCATGCCCTTCCTGGATCTGATACAGGAGGGAAACATGGGTCTGATGAAGGCCGTTGACAAATTTGATTATACCAAGGGCTATAAATTCAGTACATATGCCACCTGGTGGATCCGTCAGGCCATCACCCGCGGCATCGCCGATACGGGAAGAACCATTCGGGTGCCGGTGCATATGGTAGAGACCATCAATAAAACGCTGCGCATGACCAGGACGCTGCTGCAGGAGCTGGGGCGGGAGCCTACTCCGGAGGAAGTGGCGGACCGGCTGAACGTGCCGGTATCCAGGGTGCGGGAAGTGCTGAAGATATCCAGAGACCCGGTATCCCTGGACACCCCCATCGGTGAGGAGGACGACAGCCATCTGGGAGATTTTATCGAGGATGATACCGCCCTCTCACCTTCTGATTCCGCTGCCTTTTCCATGCTGCGGGAGGAGTTGAGCACGGCTTTAGAGTCTCTTACCGAGAGAGAGAGACAGGTGGTGCGCCTCCGGTTTGGGCTGGAAGACGGAAGAGCCAGGACCTTGGAGGAAGTGGGAAAGGAATTTAATGTAACCCGCGAGCGTATCCGCCAGATTGAGGCCAAAGCCCTGCGGAAGCTGCGCCATCCGTCCAGAAGCAAGAGGCTGAAGGATTTCCTGGCGTAACAGAATAAAAATGACGGCAGAAAGAACCGGAAACTTCGTTGGAAACACTGAAGACGCCGGTTCTTTTTTTGCGCGGCGAGCCCTCAGTCGTCCCGCAGATGTCCCACGCTTTTTCCCTCCGGAAGATTTAAGGAACGGTACTGTTCCAGAATATTCCGCAGGGCGTTGATCTCCGGAGTCAGCAGCTTGTCTTTGTGGTAGACCAGCTTAAAATCCCGGTCCCAGTCCCCGGCTTCATCCAGAAAAATACGAAGACGCCCTCTGGCAATATCGTGTCCCATAAGCCGGGAGGACATGACGGTGAGCACGTTGTTGGCCAGCACCGCGTTCAGAAGCGTGCGGGGACAGTTGGCCTCCCAGGTGATCCGCACCCGGATGCCCCGGGCGTGGAGATACTGTTCAAAAAGCCGCCTTGTGCCGCTGCCCGGTTCCCGCATGGCAAATTTCTGTCCCTCCAGCCAGGGAGCGCGGATCACATCCCGGCGGTAAAATTCATGGGAGGCGGCGCAGCAGAGTACCAGCCGGTCGTGAATCACCGGAATGCAGACCAGATCCGGGGATTCGATATTGCCCTCCACCACGGCGGCATCCAGCTGGGACAGAAGAAGCTTCTGCTCAATTTCCCGGGTGTTGCTGGCGACGGAGAAAATCTGAATATCCGGAAACTGTTGTTCCAGTTCCTGGATCACGGAGGGGATCAGACAGGTTCCCACTGTGATGGAGGAGCCAAGACGCAGGGATGAAACCCGGCGCCTTTCCTGCATGGTGGCTTCCAGAGAATCAAACTGGCTGACGGCCTGGGTGGCCAGAGATAAAAGCTGGCGGCCTTCTCCGGTGATGAACAGTTTCCGTGACAGACGCTCAAACAGATGGATCTGGTAATGGCGTTCCAGTTCCTGGATAGCCTGGCTGACAGTGGGCTGGGAAAGATACAGTTTCTGGGCGGCGCCGCTCATGGAGCCGGTTTCCGCCACGGCGATAAAAATTTTCAGGTGCCGGATTGTCATAGAGTCCTCCTTGGGCTTTTTTCAATATATTGGAAAAACCTATCAAGCTAATTACATAATACGATTTTTCAAATAGATAATCAAGTGCTATAATAAAGAAGATGACAAGAACACAGCAGACACAGATGAAGGAGAACAGGACATGAAGGTATTGATTATTGGCGGTGTGGCTGCCGGCACGAAAGCGGCGGCAAAACTGAAGCGGGAGGACCGGAGCGCGGAAGTGACCATTCTGACGAAAGGCGGGGATATTTCCTACGCAGGCTGCGGCCTCCCCTACTATGTGGGCGGGGTGATTCCCGACAGAGAACAGCTGGTGGTAAATACGCCCCAGGCTTTTGAAAAACTGACGGGAGCCCGGGTGCTGACCCGGATGGAGGCAGTCGGCATTGACCGGGCTGCCAAGACCGTGGAGGCTGTGAATGAGGAGACGGGCGAGAAAAGCGTATATGAGTACGATAAACTGGTGATTGCCACCGGCGCGTCCCCCTTTAAGCCGGACTGCGAGGGCCTGGAGCTTCAGAACGTATTTTATATGAGAACCCCGGATGACGCGGCTGCTCTGCGCAGCGCTGTGGATTCCGGCAGTATCCGCCGGGCCGTGGTGGTAGGCGGCGGATTTATCGGACTGGAAGTGGCGGAAAATCTGAACGCCAAGGGAGTAAAAGTTTCCGTGATTGATTTTGCGCCCCATATTCTTCCCGGTTTCCTGGATCCGGAATTTTCCGGATATGTGGAGAACGTGCTGGCGGACAACGGCATCATGTGCTTTACCGGCGTAGCCCTGGAAGGAATTCTGGGAACCGGAAAAGTGGAAAAAGTGCAGACTTCCAGACGGGCCATGAAAGCGGACGCCTGTATCCTGGCCATGGGCGTGCGGCCCAACACCGGGTTCCTGCAGGATTCCGGCCTTGAGATGGTAAAAGGGACGCTTCTGACCAATCAGTACCTGCAGACCAATGATCCGGATATTTACGCGGTAGGAGACTGCGCCATGGTGACGAACCGGGTGACGGGAGCGCCCCAATGGTCTCCCATGGGATCCACCGCCAACATAGCGGGCCGGATCGCAGCCATGAATCTGGCGGGAAAGCAGGTTTCCTACCCGGGCGTGATGGGAACCGGCGTGGCAAAACTGGCCGGCATCAATGTGGGACGGACCGGCTTAAACGAACAGCCGGCAAAAGACGCGGGCTTTGATGTGGAGACCGTTGTGACCGTGGTGGACGACAAAGCCCATTACTATCCGGGAGCCGGTTCCTTCATAATCAAGATGATCGCGGACAGAGCCAGCCACAGGCTTCTGGGCATCCAGGTTCTGGGAAAGGGGGCCGTGGACAAGGTGGTGGATATTGCCGTAACCGCCATCTCCATGAAAGCTACCCTGGAAGATTTGCAGACCATGGACTTTGCCTATGCGCCGCCCTTCTCCACGGCCATTCATCCCTTTGAACATACGGTGAATGTGATGCTGAACAAGCTCTCCGGCGGGTTTGAGACCATTACGCCGGCGGCCTTTGAAGACGGCGCCGCAGAAGGGTATAAAATCATCGATTCTGCCATCAATCCCACCATCAGGGGAGCGTCCTTTGTAAATCTGACGGAAGTGGAAGGACCTGTGGAGGGACTGGCTAAAGACGAGAAGCTGCTTCTGGTATGCGCCAAGGGAAAGAGAGCCTACATGCTGCAGAACCGGCTGAAATACTACGGCTATACCGGCACAAAGGTGCTGGAAGGCGGCGTAACCTTCAACACATCCCTCACAGAGGATGAAGAGGAATAGACAACAGCGAGAATGAAGAAAAGACAGGAGGAAAAATCATGGCAACACTGACAATCAGCCAGGAAGACGAAAAGCGGGTAAAGGCAATGGGTTTTTTGAGCAACAAGGGGACCGATAACTTTTCCGCCAGGATTATCACAGTAAACGGAAAGATCACCGCAGCCCAGCAGAGATGTATTGCCGATGCGGCGGAAAAATACGGAAATGGAACGGTAACCTATACCACCCGGCTGACGGTGGAGGTTCCCGGCATTCCCTATGAGAAAATCGAAGAGTTCCAGCAGTTTATCGCGAAAGAAGGACTGGTGACCGGCGGAACCGGTTCCCAGGTACGCCCGGTGGTATCCTGCAAAGGCACCACCTGCCAGTACGGCCTGCTGGATTCCTTCGGGATTTCTGAGGAGATCCATAAAAGATTCTATGAGGGCTACCACGGGGTGAAGCTCCCCCATAAATTTAAAATCGCGGTGGGAGGATGCCCCAACAACTGCGTGAAGCCGGACCTGAATGATCTGGGGATTATCGGCCAGCGAGTGCCAAACTTTGACGAGGATTCCTGCAACGGCTGCAAAAAATGTACGGTAGAGGCTGTATGTCCCGTAAAGGCGGCCAAAGTGGTGGACGGCCTGCTGGAAATCAACAAGGATATCTGCAATAACTGCGGCCGCTGCATCGGTTCCTGCCGGTTTGACGCCATTGAGGACGGTACCTACGGCTACAAGATCTATATCGGAGGACGCTGGGGAAAGAAGATTGCCCAGGGCCGGGCGCTTGGAAAGATTTTTACTTCAAAAGAAGAAGCGCTGGATGTGATTGAGAAAGCGATCCTGCTTTTCAGAGAGCAGGGAGAGACAGGAGAGCGTTTCGCCAGGACCATTGAGCGGCTGGGCTTTGAAAATGTGGAAAAACAGCTGCTCTCCAACGATCTTCTGGAACGGAAGCAGCAGATTTTGGATGCGCAGCTTCATCTCACCGGAGGGGCTACCTGCTGATTTTGGATTAAGATAAAACGCAGTGCAGATTTTGTGAACAGAAAAAACAAAGTGACAGTTTGCAGCCTGGGGATACGAACAGAATTTGGGGAAAAGTAAAACGAATCAGCTGTAAAGAGATTTAAAGTGAATGAATTGAAGGACTTCTTTCTGGCTCTGGGAGGGCAGGGAACGAAAAGAATTCAGAAAGGTTTCTTCCACGTTGGTCAGTGCCCTGAAGGGATAATGGAGAGGATCGCCGTCCTTACCGTCCTCCCGGACCAGATAGTCTACGGTCACATGATAAAATTCTGCCAGTGAAATGACCATTTCCAGAGGCGGAGTCCGTGTACTGTTTTCATAATTGCAGTATGTCTGCCGTTCGATGTGAAGCTGGCTGGCTACGTCGCCCTGTGTGAGATTTCTGGCTTTCCGCAGCGAGCGCATTCTGGATGCCAAAAAAGATTTCATCATTTGTAATGTTGCCACCTCCTGAGCTTTCATCTATTATAGCAACATCCTTCTGCGTTTTAGGCGTATGCAACAGTACGAATACTTTTGATGCCAGAATGCAACAAAACGTGTCATTTTTGAAGGGAGCCAAACC